>NZ_JBQYLI010000002.1:0-363026 GCF_052690465.1 Sunxiuqinia sp. A32 | reverse complement strand
TGATAACTTTCAATCTTTTTCCCACTCTTCGCTGAAAATAAAAAGAGGCCATCTCTTTTGAGACAGCCTCTTTGTTGTATTATAATGGAATATTACCATGTTTTCGGGGAAGATTTGACTTTCGTTTATTTTGGGTCATTTCCAATGCATTAATAATTTTTACGCGGGTATCCTTGGGATAGATTATTTCATCGATGTACCCTAATGCAGCCGCCCGATATGGATTAGCAAAAGTCTCACGGTAATCATCAACAGCTTTTACTTTTTCTTCGTCATTTAATTTATTCCGGTGCAATATATTAATAGCACCATCTGGCCCCATGACAGCAATTTCAGCTGTTGGATAGGCATAATTGATATCTCCACCAATGTGCTTACTTGACATGACGTCGTATGCACCACCATATGCTTTTCTTGTAATTACTGTAATTTTTGGGACCGTTGCCTCTGCAAATGCATAAAGCAGTTTTGCACCATGTTTAATAATTCCACCAAACTCTTGTTGCGTGCCGGGTAAAAATCCTGGGACATCTACCAGCGTTACCAATGGAATATTAAACGCATCACAGAACCGAACAAAGCGTGCGGCTTTTGCTGCCGAATTGATATCTAATACTCCGGCGAGATGAGCTGGTTGGTTGGCTACAATTCCTACTGATTTTCCACCAAATCGGGCAAACCCAATGATAATGTTTGCCGCATAGTCAGGCTGTACTTCCAGAAAGTGTTCATCATCAATGATTTTAAAGATGATGTCTTTCATGTCATACGGTTTATTCGGATCTTCAGGTATTACTCCATTTAAAGATTCCTCAATACGATCAATCGGATCTGTTGACAATTTAGCCGGTGGATCTTCCATATTGTTCGATGGTATAAAACTGATCAGCTCCCTCACCATCATTAACGTTTGTTCTTCACTGTCTCCTGTAAAATGTGCAACACCACTTCTGGAACTATGTGTGTGAGCTCCACCCAAGTCTTCTTTACTGACATCTTCGTGAGTTACTGTTCGTATAACATCTGGCCCGGTAACAAACATATGACTAGTCTCGTTGACCATGAAAATGAAGTCGGTAAGGGCAGGGGAGTAAACAGCACCACCAGCACATGGGCCAAGTATTGTGCTTATTTGTGGTATTACACCTGACGATAGTACATTGTTGTAAAAGATATCAGCATATCCAGCCAAACTTTGAACACCTTCCTGGATGCGCGCTCCACCAGAATCATTTAGCCCAATAAGAGGAGTGCCCATTTTAACGGCCATCTCTTGTATTTTTACAATCTTATCGGCGTTTGCGCGACTCATTGTGCCTCCAAAAACCGTAAAATCCTGTGCAAAAACATATACAAGCCTATCATGTATTTTTCCATATCCGGTAACTACACCATCACCTGGAATTTTATTTTTATCAATGCCAAAATCAGTCGCCCTGTGGGTTACTAATTTGTCAATTTCATTGAACGTACCAGTATCAAGTAATTCAAGGATTCGTTCTCTGGCAGTTTTTTTCTTAGAAGCGTGCTGTTTTTCAATTCTCTCCTGACCTCCGCCCAGTTCCGCTTCTTTGTTGATTCGTTCAAAATGTTCGAATTTGCTCTTTAAGTCCATATTTTTTTCGATTTATTCGATTTCAATCAATACTTGGTTTGCTTCAACGGTATCTCCGTCTTTCACATGTATTGTTTTAATCTGACCGTCTGCGGCTGCTTTATATTCACTTTCCATTTTCATTGCAGAAATGATAACTGCAGTTTCACCTTTTTTTACTTCCTGGCCGATATCAACCAATACTTTTACAATTTTTCCAGGCATTGGTGCAGTAATTTTTTTATCACTTTTTGCAACGCTGCCTTCACCACGATTTCGGATATAACGAGATTCCGAATCAATTACTTCCAGATCGTATGAATTGTAAAGTGTATAGGCCGTATAGTTTTTTGGTTTTACAGATGGAACTAATGAAATATTGTGTGAACGATTATTTTCTATGATAGAAAATTGACCATCATCGTTATGCATCAGGTCTACTTTGTAAATTTGATCGTCAACTTTTATTTCAAGTAGGTTCTCATTTTGGTTGAGTACCGATACTTTAGCAATGCGATCATTCAATTTAATTTCAATTGGCATAATTATATAATTTATAAGCGATCGAAATTTTTCTGATAAGTGTATTTTTTCCAACGATTTTTTGCAGGATTTAATCCCTTTGTTGGAATAACTTTATTAACCCTGTTCATAAAATCAAAATAAGTAGCAATAATTACCATATCTTGACATTCCATTTCGCAGGTGTCGTTGGTGATCAAGGTTTCTCTATTTTTTTCAATAAAATTGGTGTCGTAATTTCCTTCCACAAAATCTTCTGAATCCATTATTCGTTCGAGAAACTTGAGAGACGTTTTTACACCGGTAATTTTATACTCATAGAGAGCTCTTTTCATCCTTTTGATTGCCTCTGATCTGTTTTGTGCCCAGACAATTAGCTTAGAAATCATTGGGTCGTAGTGAATCGGTATTTCATATCCTTCATAAACATACCCATCAGTACGGACACCTAAGCCTAACGGTTGTGTTATACTATGAATTCGTCCCGGACTTGGCATAAAGTTATTATCAGAATCTTCTGCGTAGATACGACATTCAATAGCATGACCTTGTTGCTTTAAGTTATCTTGATTCCAGCTGAGTTCTTCTCCTTCAGCGACAATTATTTGTTGCTTAACAAGATCAACTCCGGTTACACGTTCTGTAATTGGATGTTCTACCTGTAGCCTGGTATTCATTTCAAGGAAATAATAATTGAGATTATTGTCTACCAGAAATTCTATGGTGCCGGCGCCAACATAGTTGACAGCTTTTGCCGCTTCAACAGCATGTTTCCCCATTTGTGTTCTTAGCTCAGGTGTCATTAAGGGAGAAGGAGTTTCTTCAACCATTTTTTGATGCCTGCGTTGGATTGAACACTCTCGTTCAAAAAGATGAATCACATTGCCATGCGAATCACCCAAAACTTGAAATTCAATATGGTGTGGAGAACTTACGTATTTCTCTATGTATACTGCATCGTCTCCAAATGAACTTAATGCCTCTGAGCGAGCTGCCCGAACAGATGAAATAATTTCGCTTTCTTCCTTAACCAATCGCATCCCTTTGCCACCACCACCAGCTGAAGCTTTTATCATAACCGGTAAGCCAATTTCCCGAATCGTTTCAATAGCCTTCCCTTCATCCAGAATTGGCTCAGTTGTTCCCGGTACAACTGGGACTCCTGCACTGATCATAGCTTTTCTGGCTTGAATTTTATCTCCCATTTTTTCAATTACTTCGGGAGAAGGACCAATGAAAATAATCTTGTTTTTTTTACATAGCTTCGCAAAATCAGCATTCTCAGATAAGAATCCATAGCCCGGATGAATCGCATCTGCTTTCGATTCTAGGGCTACTTCAATGATTTTTTCGGCTTTTAAATAACTCTCTTTGGAAGGCGCTGCGCCTATATAATAGGCTTCATCAGCATATCGGACATGCATCGATGTCCGGTCAGCATCAGAAAAAACAGCAACAGTTGCAATATCCATCTCTCTGCACGTACGCATAATACGGATTGCAATTTCACCCCGGTTAGCAACCAGGATTTTGTTGATTTTTCTCATAATTATATTTTAATAATATAAATATCTATATATATTAAAATGACTAAACTATTAAAATTTCTATTAAAAACCATGTAAGTCCGAAAATGTTTGATTTGTTTTTTCATTTGTGAAAAATTAATTTATTCCTAATTAAAGGTTAAGTCATTAGCTCTTTTGTTAAATTATTTTATATTTGTCAACCCAAAATCAAATATTATGTTTAAGCAACCATCCCTGCTATTGTTAGTAGCGCTTTTAAGCATTTCTACAATATTGCGAGCTCAGCATCCCGAAACATACAGTTTGTCAACTGATTCACTGGTGAATTTTCATGCCAGCCAGAAGAAAGTATACCATGCATTACGGTTAAATGGAAAAATTAAGATTGACGGAAAACTTGATGAATTTTGTTGGATTGATGGTACCTGGAGTGGTGGGTTTATTCAGCAGCAACCTTTGCAGGCAAAAAGTCCTTCGCAAGATACAGAAGTTTGCATTTATTACGATGATAGAAACCTCTATGTTGGAATAAAGTGCTATGACAATGAACCTGAATCAATTCATTCCATTTTAAGCAGAAGAGATGAATTTAATGGAGATATTGTTGGTATTGCCTTGGATTCGTACAATGATAATCGATCAGCATTTGAATTTAATGTGTCAGCTGCTGGACAGAAAGTGGATCTTGTTCATTTGGATGCATATCAATGGGATTATAATTGGGATGCTGTATGGGATGGAAAAACGTCGATTACAGATTCGTTGTGGATAGCAGAGTTGAGAATTCCATTTAGCCAATTACGTTTTGCAAAAGCTGACGAACAAATATGGGGAATGCATATTTGGCGATGGATTGATCGATTAATGGAAGAAGATCAATGGAAACTAATTCCTGTTGATGCACCTGAAATGGTTTATTTATTTGGTGAGCTTAGAGGAATAAAAGGAATCAATCCGAAACGAAAGCTTGAAATCATGCCGTATACAAGTGCCAAATTTTCACCGAATTCTGAATATGAAAATAAATCGTCATTTGCTCTAGGGGTGGATGGAAAAATTGGACTGAGTTCAGATTTTACTTTGGATTACACGGTAAATCCTGATTTTGGACAAGTTGAAGCTGATCCGTCGATCTTAAGCCTTTCATCGTACGAAGTTTTCTACGATGAAAAACGTCCATTTTTTTTGGAAGGAAATAATATCTTAGATTATAACATGGGCAGGGATTTGCTTTTTTATTCAAGAAGAATAGGAAAAGCACCTGAGTATTTTCCTGAAATTGAAGGTGAAGAAACAGTTGCTATGCCTGATAATACTTCAATTTTAAGTGCGCTAAAAGTGACCGGGAAAAGTAAAAATGGTTTGTCGATAGGTGCTATTCAAAGTTTTACTGCTAAGGAAAATGCGATTATTTATTCTGGCAGCACAGATAGGAAGGAAGCAATTGAACCATTTACAAACTATTTTATAGGTAGGATAAAGCAAGATTATAATGAAGGCAATACAGTGTTAGGCGGTATGTTAACTTCTGTGATTCGAGATATCAACAATGATCAATTAGATTTTTTGCCGGGTTCTTCTTTTGCCGGGGGGCTGGATTTTCAGCACAATTGGATGAAACGTAAATATTTTGTTGATGTTAAGACATTTTTCAGCCAGATGAAAGGAAGTGAAAATGCGATTAATCGACTTCAGTTGTCGCCACAGCATTATTATCAGCGAGCGGATGCAGAACATTTAAATTATGATCCGACAAGAACAGGTTTGTGGGGGCATGGCGGTGAAATAGAAGGTGGAAAAAGAAGTGGTAAGTTTAGAGCAACTGGAGCCATTAGCTGGCGTTCGCCTGGGATTGATTTAAATGATGTTGGCTATTTGAGGCAGGCTGATTTTATTCAGGAAAATGTCGAGTTGTTATATAAAGTAAATAAACCCAACGGAATATTACGCGATTACTGGTGCCGTTTTCAGCAACTACACTCGTGGAGTTATGGAGGTGAAAATACTAAAGATGAATTAGGGATTCACTCGTTTCTGCGTTTTACGAATTTGTGGCAAATGCATTTAAACCTGGAACGTGATTTTAATGTATTTGATACGCGCGAATTACGAGGCGGGCCTAAACTTTATATCGATGACAGTTGGGATCGGGAGATTTATATTCAGTCCAATAGTTCAAAGGATTTAATGTTTGCTGTAGGCACTCGCCGTGTTTCATATGACGATAATATTTCAAAAAGAGATTTGCATACTTTCTTTGTCAGATGGCATTTAAATGATCATGTAAGTCTTAGTTCGAGAACCAAGGTTGAATTACTAACAGATCATCATCAATATGTTCAAAAGGTTGGTTTATCATCGGATGATACTGGTTATCTTGTTGGAACTTTGGATCGAAAAACCTTGCAAACAACAATCCGGTTAGAGTACTTCATCACTCCGGAATTGTCTTTGCAATATTATGCCAACCCGTATGCGTCAGTTGGAAGTTACGATTCGTTTCGAAGAGTTATTGATGCAAGTGATAGGAATATTGATCGTAGATATCTATCTCTGACAAATATGACATCTGTCAATGGGGCTTATACGTTTGTGGAAAACGACGGGGAACAATATTCAATTCCAATTCCGAATTTTAACTACCGCGAATTAAGATCAAATCTCGTTGCCCGATGGGAATTCAGACCCGGATCAACTTTATATTTAGTGTGGAACTCATCTTCATTAAAAAATAGCCGTGAATATGAATCTTCTGTTATCGAAAGTTTTGGTGATATCTTTGGGCTCAAATCTCAGAACGTTTTCATGATAAAATTTAATTACTGGTTTTCTTTATAATCAATTCACTACAGCTATTTTTGTCAAAGTTTCTTTTTTAAAATTTGAACATGATGGTATCCTGCTGCTTGTTTAATAGGTAGCTATTGATAATTTAAAATGAATATTCTTAACTACAAACCACTATATAAGAAGAATTTGATTCATGCAGGTCCTGTGATTCTGTCTCAGATTGGGATTGTGACCGTTTCTTTGGTCGATAATATGATGGTTGGACATGTTGGTACTACAGAACTTGCCGCTGCTTCATTTGCTTCAAATGTATTTCATTTAGGACTTTTATTTGGAATGGGAATTTGTATAGGACTCACACCCTTGGTTGGAAAGGTATTCAGTCAAAAAAAGGAAGCAGAACTGGGGGAGTATTTTAAAAATGGAGTTTTCATACATTTTATTTCTTCACTGCTTATAGTAATTTTAATGGGTGGAGTGAGCATTTTTCTAAACAAGATGGGGCAACCTGCTGAAGTCGTTGAAAAAGCTTTTCCTTATTATTTATTGCTTGTAATTTCCTTACTGCCTTTGTTGTTTTTCTATTCATTCAAACAGTTTTTAGAAGGAGTTGGCAATACCAGTATTTCAATGTATATCACCTTACTCTCAAATGCAATCAACATTCTTTTAAATTATATATTAATATTCGGTAAATTAGGTTTTCCGGCAATGGGCCTGATGGGGGCGGGCTGGGCAACATTGATAGCACGTTTTTGTATGCCATTGTTGTTATTTGTATTTATATACAATAATAAGGTCTTTCTAAAAATGTTTTTATCTGCATATCGGTCAGTACTTAATTTTCAGAAGATGAAAGAAATTTTGTCTGTTGGAATCCCCATCGGGTTACAATTGGTTGTTGAAGTAACAACTTTTGCTGCCGGTGCTGTTATGATGGGATGGATAGGAAAAGAAGCGCTTGCGGGGCATCAGGTAGCATTGTCATTGGCAACAGTAACATATATGATTAGCCTGGGTATTGGTTCAGGTACTACTATTCAGGTGAGTCACGAATATGGTTTAAAGAACTACATAACGCTGAAACGTTCAATTTATGCCTCTTTGCATCTTGTCGTTTCATTTATGGCTATTATGGGCTTGGGATTTGTGTTGTTAAGAAACCAGTTGCCATTTTTGTTTTCAAATGATGTGAACGTGATCGTTATTGCTGCTCAATTATTAGTTGTTGCAGCATTGTTTCAGATCTTTGATGGCATCCAGATTGTTTTACTTGGTGCATTAAGGGGAATATCAGATGTGTCAGTACCGATGTTCCTTGCTTTTTTATCATATACAATTGTAGGGTTACCGATTAGTTACCTCTTTGCCTTTGTTTTTAATTTTGGAGCAGTGGGAATCTGGATAGGATTTTTACTGGGCTTGGGACTTGCCTCAATATTGTTTTATTATCGCCTTAGGAGATTGTCTGTCAGGTATATATAAAAAAATAGGGTTATCATCGTCATGATAACCCGTTGTCCATAATTTAGCTTAGTTAGATCAGAAAATAGATATTGGTTTAAAGAGAAAAGGTATCTATAAAGATTTCATTTTAAAGCATTTGGTTAAAAATGCTTTGCTAATATAGCATATATTTTAGACGATCATTAAAAAAATCTTAAAATTTATTAATGATTAGTAAATGCGCTATTTGGGAGTGTTTGTAAGAAATTGTATTTCAGAGATTAAGAAAATCAAACATGTTTTATAATATAAACTTTGAATATTTATACAATATTCGTAGCTAAATAAGTAATTACTTTTTTTGTAAAATAGGATAGGTGGTAAAATTATCAATGGCATATTAATATCTGTATATCTATAAATGATAAATTTTTATATTTGCAGCTAAAAAAAAAGAAGGATGCAATTATACAACAGAAAGAGTAAGGACGAATTAAAAGAGATACTTAAGTCAGAAAAGTTTAAACGCATAACTATTTCTTTTTACCGTTATGTACGGATTGAAGAGCCAGGTGAGTTTCGGGATTTTTTGTACAGGCAATGGAACAAATTAGACTGTTTAGGACGGATTTATGTTGCTCGAGAAGGTATTAACGCCCAAATGAGCGTTCCAGAGCACAATCTGGATGATTTTATAGAGCAGGCAAATCAAAATGAATATTTATGCGGCATTCCTGTAAAATATGCCATTGAAGATGATGGAAAATCATTCTACAAGCTAACTATTAAAGTAAGGCCAAAAATCGTTGCAGATGGATTGGCTGATGATAGTTTCGATGTTTCAAATGTGGGTAAGCATTTAACTGCATTGGAGTTTCATGAGCTGGTAGACCAGCAGGACACTTTGGTCGTTGATATGCGGAATCATTATGAAAGTGAAATTGGTCACTTTAGTGGGGCTCTTTGTCCGGATGCTGATACTTTTCGTGAAGAAATTGAGATGGTAGTGGATCAGCTAAAAGATCAAAAAGAAAAGAAACTATTACTTTATTGTACTGGTGGGATACGGTGCGAAAAAGCTAGTGCTTATTTTAAGCATCATGGGTTTAATGATGTGAACCAGCTTTATGGTGGAATTCTTGAGTATGCCAGGCAAATAAAAAGTCTTGAGCTGGAATCAAAATTTATTGGTAAAAACTTTGTCTTTGATGATCGTTTGGGAGAATCTGTAAATGGTGAGGTAATTGCACATTGTCATCAATGTGGTCGCAAATGCGATTCTCATACCAATTGCGCAAATAATTTGTGTCACATATTATTTATTCAATGTAAGGAGTGTGCAACACAATTCAATGGGTGTTGCAGCAATGAATGTGAATCGGTTCTTTTAACGTCCGAAAGTGACAGGGATTTGCACGTTCAGGCTTTCAAACGTAAATTTGGCAACCGAAAAAGTTTTCGAAAAGGTATTGAACACAAAGTAGCGCTTATTGCTACAGAAAAAGAGTAATGGAAAATTTTTGGAATACAATAGAAAAACCGATTTTAGCACTTGCACCCATGGAGGATGTGACTGATACATCTTTTCGTGAATTGGTCGCCAGGTTGGCGAAGCCAGGTTGTTTGAATGTTCTTTTCACTGAATTTACAGCAGTTGATGGAATGAATCATCCTATTGGAAAAAAGCGCGTTTCTGAACGCTTAATTGTTTCCAAATCAGAAAGACTGTTGCTTAAAGAAAAAGAAATTAGACTGGTTGCTCAAATATGGGGAAACAAGCCTGAAGTATTTCATAAGATAGCCAAAGACATTACAGAGGTATATGATTTTGACGGATTGGATATTAATATGGGCTGTCCGGTTAAAAATGTGATAAAACAAGGTTCTTGCAGTGCATTAATAGATCAGCCACAATTAGCGCAGGAAATTATTTTGGCTACTAAGGAGGCAACTGATCTACCAGTTTCTGTAAAAACCCGTACGGGGATAAAGAAGCATGAAACGGAGCGTTGGATACAGCAACTTTTGGAAGTTAAACCCGCTGCTATTACGCTTCATGGTCGAATACAGAAGCAACAATCCGAAGGAGAAGCGGATTGGACTGAAATTGCAAAAGCTGTTAATCTAAGAAATCAGAAAGGAGTTGATATTCCTATTCTTGGAAATGGAGATGTTTTTTCATACGAACAAGCAATTGATAGAATTGATGAATTTGGTGTTGACGGTGTGATGGTTGGACGCGGGATATTTAAAAGTCCCTGGTTTTTTAATCCAGCAATGATTGAGGTTTCAAAGGAAGAAAAACTGACACAGCTTATAAATCACACAAAGTTGTTTGAAGAAAATTGGGGAGGAGTGAAGAACTTCAATATTTTAAAACGATTTTACAAAATTTATGCAAATGATTTTACGGGTGCGGCTGGATTGCGTGCAAAATTAATGGGCACCAACAATTTTGATGAAGTGTATCAACTTGTCAATGCCCTTTTGCCTAAAAATTCGCTTGTTGGTTAGTGCGAACAGTTGTGTTGATGATCAGTACAGATTATCATCTCATTGCCATATTCTTTCAATTTCCATTTTTCCAAGACCTCATCAATTGTTCCGGTAAATCCCGGAATAACTTCAATTTGATATTCCCTCAACTTATTAATGGCGCCTCCGCCAATACCTCCTGCAAGTAATAACTTTACTCCTTTTTTTGCTAACTCTCCGGCCAATCCCGACTTGCAGCCACATTCCACCGTACTATCCATTAATTCCTTTTCAAATACTTGGTCTCGATCGTTTATATCAATTATTGTAAAATAATCACAATGGCCGAAGTGATTATCAATATCATTTCCTTTTGTTGGTATTGCTATTTTCATTCTTATTTACGTTTATTTATCTATTTTTGAATCTATATTACTGTACAAATATAGCAAACATATGTTCGATATAAAATTTACTTGTAATGAAAATTAGAAAACTACTGAGAGTTCTGCATCGGGATTTTGGATATTTAATTACAGGTATGGTAATAATATATGCCGTGTCCGGAATTGCACTAAACCATCGGAAAGATTGGAATCCTCATCATATCATTGTTCATGAAGAAATACAGATAGATGATATAACTGCAGATAGTCCTGATCAGCACGAAATAGACAGATTGCTGGAAGGTTTTGAATATCAACCAAAATATAAAAAGCACTACACGACTGCATCGGGAATACTGAAGATATTTGTAGAAAACGGTATGGTTATTTACTATCCATATCGAAAGATAGCTGAGCTGGAGATATTGGAGAAGAGGCCCGTTTTTTATGCAATTAACAAGCTTCATTTAGCTGGCACAAAAAGAGCCTGGATCTGGGTTTCTGATATATTGAGTGTTGTTTTAATTTTTGTTACAATCTCTGGGTTATTTCTTCTGAAAGGGAAAAATGGACTTTTAGGAAGAGGATGGTGGTTGACGTTGATCGGATTTGCAATCCCTGGAATTTTCCTGTTATTTTATATTTCATAATCTACTGACAAAAAAATGAAAAAACTAAGCTTAATTTTAATTGGATTATTGGCTTTTGTTGCTTGTCAAAATCAGGCTAAAAAAGCATCATCATCAAATGAAGAAACAGTTGTTTTAACGGTTGATGAATTACAAAACCAGGGAGATGATTTACTTGGAAAAGTGGTTTTGGTTAAAGGAACCGTATCTCATGTTTGCAAACAAAGTGGACAACGATGCTTTTTAATGGGGAGTAGCGAGGATGTTACAATTCGCGTTGAAGCTGGTAGTAAGATAGGTTCTTTCACGCAGGATCAAATGGGAAGTGATTTAGTGGTAAGTGGAGTACTGAATGAGATAAGAATTGATGATGCCTATATTGATGAAATGGAAGCATCAGCAACGGAAGGTGAGTCAGCAAACAAGGGACATGCAATGGGGCATGCCGGAGAAGGTAATCATGAGGTTGATGGTGGAAATCATGAAAATAACCAAATGACGCGTATTGCAGAAATGCGCGAAGAAATTGCAAATAGTGAAAAGGGATATTTATCTATTTACTATTTGGATGGTAAGTCCATTGAAGAGCAAGAATAAAAAAAGCCGCTTTTGCGGTTTTTATTTTTCAGATGGGATAAATTCTAAGGAGACTGAATTCACACAATGGCGGGTGTTTTTCTCTGTAAATTCTTCACCAAAAAATACATGACCAAGGTGACCATTACAATTGGCGCAAATTATTTCAGTTCTTCTTCCGTCTGCGTCAATCATCTTTTTAACAGCTCCATCGATCTCATCATCAAAACTGGGCCATCCACATCCTGAGTCAAATTTGTCAGATGAATGGTACAAGGGGGCATTGCACTGCTTGCAAATGTATGTTCCTTTTTCCTTGTACTTATAAAATTTCCCGGTAAAAGGTGGTTCTGTTCCTTTTTTCAGGATCACGTATTCTTCAAATTGATTGAGTTTATTATAATTCATTCTTTTCTATTCATTAGTCGGCTAAATTGTTTCAATTGATATTTGCAGCCTGATTATGCGTTCATAAATCAAAGACATTCATAATGGCAAATTTGTTTGGCAATAAATGTTAAAAGTAAGCTATCTTGCAGCGAATAATGAAAGTTGAAAAATGGAATTACCGATTTTATATAAAGATGAACATATTGTTGTTGTAAATAAACCTGTAGACTTACCGGTTCATAAAAATGATTTTATGCCTCATGATGCAGCTTACCTGACTAAAATGGTTGGTGACATTACAGGAAATTGGGTTTACAATGTTCACCGTTTGGATTCAAAAACTTCTGGAGTAATTGTTTTGGCATTTTCGAGTGAGGTGGCTCATGCATTAACAATTCAGTTTGAGCAAAAATCTGTTGGGAAAGAATACCTGGCAATAGTTTTAGGTGAATTAAACACAGCAGGCACTTTTAATGAGAAAGTATTGGTGAAGAAGAAGAGCAAGTTTAAAAAAGATGCCGTAACAAATTATGAACTGATAAAAGTTGTTAATACAAATATATCGTACAAAGAACACACAGATGTTACCTTAAGCTTGGTGAAGGTTCTT
Source organism: Sunxiuqinia sp. A32 (assembly GCF_052690465.1). Classification (NCBI taxonomy): domain Bacteria; kingdom Pseudomonadati; phylum Bacteroidota; class Bacteroidia; order Marinilabiliales; family Prolixibacteraceae; genus Sunxiuqinia; species Sunxiuqinia sp. A32. The sequence goes on along the minus strand of NZ_JBQYLI010000002.1, from coordinate 350,079 downwards.
CCGGAGACTGGTCGTTGGCATCAAATTAGGCAGCACTTTGCGAAAAACAGGCACGATATTGTTGGTGATTCACATCATGGCGATTTTACTTTAAATAAGTTGATAAGGGCGGAGTGGGGCCATAACCGGTTAATGCTTCATGCTTCGAAATTGACAATAAATCACCCCATAACAAATGAACGAATGGAGTTCTTTGCCGAAATGCCCACCGAGTTTGAGCAACTTTTAAAAGATGTTTCAATTAGATAGGAAGCAGATACAGAAAGCCAAAAAAGTGACAAACTGACCCTCCAAGTATAAATAAGTGAAATACCAGATGAAAGAATGGAACTTTTGGAATCAGGTAAAATACAACTCCTCCAGTATAGCTCAACCCGCCTGCTAAAAAGAACCACAAGGAGGTTGCTGGTACGTTCTGGATCATAGGAACTATGGCGAAAATAACCAGCCAGCCCATTGCTACATACAAGAATGTTGAGAGGAATTTCAATTTTGATGAGTAGAACCAGATCTTAAAAACAATACCTCCGATAGCAAACGTCCAGATCAATCCAAAGATAGTCCACCCAACCCAACCTCTAAGTGATATTAGGGAAAGTGGAGTGTATGAACCAGCAATAAGAATGTAAATTGCTGAATGGTCGAATTTATTTAGCTTGAATTTTAAACGTGGCTTTTTAGCACTATGAAATAGGGTGGAGGCCAGATATAAAACAATCATGCTGATTCCAAATACCGCGAAGCTCACAACATGCCATGCCGTTCCATAAATCGCACCAAATACCACCAATAGCGTGACTCCTGCCACTGAAAGTGCTATTCCAATTCCGTGAGAAATGCTATTGGCAATTTCTTCGGCACGTTTCAATTTCTTTTGCTTCACCATATTTGAAAATTGATTGGTGAAGATACATAGTTCTGCTAGCTTTTAAAATATGGAACTGATTTATTTGAGAGGGAGCAGTAGAATAAATGTATAACCATTGCGAAGTATAGTATTTCCGATGAAAGCGTTCAACTATATTTTTATGGTAATCCATTAGTTTTCCAATACCCGTATTTCTAATGTCGATATACAAGTAGTTGCTTTGAGTTTTTACAAGAATTTCGAGAAAACTTCTACTTAATTGGTAGTGGTATGGTATTGATAAGCACACGCCCATTTGCTTAAAGCGACCCTGTTTCTATGCTAAGCAACATAAGAAAAGCCCGAAGCGACCTTTCAAATGGCCGGAGCCCTCAAAAACATGTTGAGCATACATATTTTTATTCAGAGCGACCTCAAAAATGCCAAAAGCAAGCACGCTTTTCAGTTTTTTGATAAATAGATTGGTTGTTGGGGATTTAAATTAAAAATTACCATCTCTTAGGGATACCCTCAGTCAAATAACATACACCCGCCCCACCTCGATACGTAGATACAGCGATTTCAATTCTAAAGATTACTATCGAATAACTTGTGTTAATTCAAATTCCCTGTTATTGTCATTTTGTGGTGTTTTTCTGTCAAATTGTGTATTGATATCATGCAAGGATTCGATTTAACTTCACAACGCTAAATATCATTCTGAAAAAGCGATTAAGATTGCAACAATATATGGCTAATTGAATTGGTGGAAATGAAGTGTAAGTGTCGTATGTTGAAGGGATAGGGCGTTGCAAGGGAATGCGATAACGAATTCGAGAGTTCGAATATTTAAAGCAGGATTAACATAGTTGACTTAAAACATCTTTAGAAACGGAATATGAAAAAATTACTTCAAAATCGTCAAAAAAATATGTCTTCCATTCCAGTAACAATTGATGGACCGCTAACTATTTTACTACGAATGAAATTGCTGTGAGAAATAATTAAAGAGATTAGTGCAATAAGGGAGGTTAAAAAGAAAGAATATTCCATCTATTTCATAACCTGCCTAAAACTCAAGAGGGGTGTTAGTAGGTGTTTTTTGTCCTGATTAGTCACTATAATAATCCAACTTGGTTCGTTAAAGATGAATATACTTTCCAACAATGTTATTGCTCTTTTAAACCAAAAGAATGAAACTGCTTTTGAATTAGTATTCAGTACTTTTTATCCGAGACTGGTTGCCTTTGCGAAGCAATATGTCCCTGAGGAAGAAGCTCTGGATCATGTGCATGATGCATTTGTCAATTTGTTAGAAAAAACTCCATCATTCAATAACGAAAACCAGCTTAAAAGTTATTTATACACATGTGTGAAGAATAATTGTTTGATGTTTCTACGTCATCAAAATATAAAGCAGAAATACTCAGATGGTATCTTATCAGTAAATGGCATAAGAGATATAAATGTGCTATCTCTTGAAAAACTAGATACTTCTGAAATTGTATTTAAAGAAATAGAACAAATCATCGTCGATACGATAAAAAAACTTCCACCTAAGTGTCAGCAAGTATTTTTATTGAGTCGCAATGAAGATAAACGTAATCTTGAAGTGGCAGAATTGCTGGAAATCACAGAAAAAGCTGTTGAGGCTCACATAACCAAAGCGTTAAAAATCTTCAGGATCGCCTTAAAGGACTATCTAATTGTTCAAATATCCTTGTTTTAAATTTCACCATTAATCATCAATATGTAATTGCGTCTTTGTCATTAAAATGACTGATAGTATTACAATATTATTTTTTTTCAAGTTTAGAGTTAGGGGTAATGGTTTTATAAACATTCTAGTATTAGAAATTATCAAATGAAAGAAGAAAAACTTATAAAACTTATTACTGAGAGTTCTTCAGCTGCAACTGATTCGAAAGTTCATAAATGGATCAGTCAAAATGATGAGTATAGACAAGATTATATTCAATACAAAAATTTATGGGCATTATTGCAAACAGGCAATGAAATGTCCGCAAGGCAAATAAAAGAAGGACTTTTGAAGATTAAGAAACATAGATTGAAGGAAAAGCCAGCCCTGCCGATGATTAATTATCTAAAATATGCTGCAATTGTTCTAATTGCGGTGTTATGCGGATATTTTATTAACGAAATCAATTTTAATACCGAATCTAAAAATACGATTTACGTTTCAAATGGGAGTAGATCCTCTATTGTTTTACCTGATGGATCAAAAGTTTGGTTGAGTAACGGTACAAAGTTTATTTATCCTGAAAAATTTAGTGGTGGAAAAAGAGAAGTCGAATTAGAAGGTGAAGGTTTCTTTGACGTTTCAAAAAATAAGAGAAAACCTTTTATTGTAAAGATTGGAGAGAACAGGATCCGTGTTCTGGGAACAAAGTTTGCGATCGTAGCATATCCAGAAGATAATTTTGTTAAGGCTGACTTAATTTCCGGTCAAATTCAGTTTGACATTAAAGAAGAAGATAGAGACGACAGATTTCATTCATATTTGATGAAACCTTCGCAAAGTTTAGTTTTCAATAAAGATTCAAAAAAACTACTTGAGTCTAACGTATCTGACAATTTTTACGACTATTGGATTAATGGAGTTTATGAGTTCAAAGATGAGACTTTTGAACGGTTGGCAAAGAGAATTGAGCGGATATATAATATTAAGCTGATTTTTAAAGATGAATTGTTAAAAAAGAGGTATTTCACTGGCTCGTTAAGCATTGATGATAATATTTATACGATGATGGAAGCGTTTAGAAGAGCATCATCAGAATCATTCGAATATTATAGCCAGGGGAATCAAATTATAATAGTAAATAAAAAATAACTTTTTAAAAATGCCTATGGTTAAATTCTTTGAAATCTAAACGGGGTGCCTCCGAAGCAACCCCGTTTATTCAGGAAACATTGCTGTGTTTCCTCATTTAAACTAATCATTAAGCCTCTACAGCTTAAATAATCAATTATTAACACTGCAAATTTATGAAAAAAACAAATGTGTACCATGGTAAGTACAAGCTATGCCATGCAAAAAAAATTATCAGAGTTATGAAAATTACTTTTTTTCTTCTCTTAATTGCTTTTGTTCAAGTTTCAGCAACATCATTTTCCCAGTCAGCGAAGTTGAATTTAAATATGGAAAATGTTAAGCTCTCTAGTCTACTTGACCGAATAGAAGAGACAAGCGATTATAGATTCTTCTACGATAGCAAGGCAGTTGATCTTACAAAGACTGTTAGTGTAGAATCAAAAGATTCGGACTTGGAAAAAATATTGGAAAAAGTATTAGGAGAAAACTTAAGCTTCGAAATGGTTGGGAAGAACATTGTTGTTATAAAAAATGCTGGAAATGAGAATACTCTAACTGATAACGACCAGCGAAGCTCTATCTCTGGCAAAATTACCGATTCTTCTGGTACTTCTCTGCCTGGTGTGACTGTAGTAATAAAGGGTACAACGAACGGTACAATTACTGATGTTGATGGGAGGTATAATTTGAATAATGTCCAAAGAGACGCCACGCTTGTGTTGTCTTTTGTGGGTATGAAAACACAGGAAATCCCTGTTGACGGAAGAAATACAATTGATGTGGTAATGACAGAAGATGCAATTGGGATCGAAGAGGTTGTTGCAGTTGGATATGGTATTCAGAAAAAGGAGTCTTTAACAGGCTCTATCGCTGCGATAAAAGGAGAAACCCTTCAAAGATCGACGTCAGTCAATTTTTCAAATGCTCTAGCTGGTCAATTGCCAGGACTTGTTGCAATTACAAGGACCGGTGAGCCTGGTAATGACGGTTCAACTTTAAGAATACGTGGGGCAAATACTTTAGGGGATAATTCTCCACTTGTAGTGGTTGATGGCATTGCAAACAGAAGTTTGGAACGTTTAGATCCTGCGACTATTGAGTCTGTCACTGTCCTGAAAGATGCATCTGCAGCTATTTATGGGGCACAAGCTGCCAATGGTGTAATTCTTGTAACAACTAAGCGGGGAGCTTCAGGGAAACCAACCATCCAGCTTAATTTAAGTCAGGGATGGAATAACCCGACCGTTCTTCCAAAAATGACTGGATCTCCTCTGTATGCAGAGATAGCAAATGAAATTGCAGATGCAGGAGGATACCAACGATTTTTTACGGAGGAAGATATTCAATTATTTAAGGATGGATCTGACCCGTGGGGACACCCTAATACTGATTGGTTTAAAGAGGTAATTAAAGATAATTCTCCCCAGCGTTATGGAAATTTAACGTTGTCTGGAGGAGCAGATAGAATCAAGTATTTTGTGTCTGTTGGTTCAAATTTTCAAGACGGCTTGTACAAGAACAGTGCTATATATTACTCTCAAACAGACTTTCGTAGTAATCTTGACGCAAAAATCAATGATAATATCCGCATAAGCTTTGATGTCGCTGGTCGTCAGGAGAACAGAAACTATTCCGGAGTTGGAGGAAATGGAGGAGAAGGAGCACAGAATATTTTCTGGGCATTAAACAGGGCTTTTCCATACATGAATGCTTACTGGCCTAATGGACTGCCAGGTCCAGATATTGAATATGGCGCAAATCCAGCGGTACTAGTAACTGATATTACTGGTTATGACAAGGAAAAAACGTATGTCATGGAAAGTAATATGAAATTGGTTATTGACATTCCTTGGGTTGAGGGACTGTCGCTAACAGGTAATGTCGCTATTGACAAGACCTTCAAAAACCGTAAACGTTTTCAAAAGCCATGGACCCTTTATACATGGGACGGAACATCGATGGATGAAAACAATGAGCCACTTTTAGCAGGAGTAAAACGAGGATTCACTGATCCTCGACTACAGCAGTGGATGAGTGACGAAGCGAAAACAACCATTAACGGACTGATTAATTATGAGCGGACTTTTGGATTGAAACATGATATCAAAATCCTTTTGGGAGCAGAGCGCATTACTGGGGATTTAATGGATTTTTGGGCTTTCAGAAGGTATTATACAAGTGATATTCTCGATCAGATGTCTGCTGGTGGTGATTTATCGAAAGATAATGGTGGTGCTGGAAGGGAGACTATCCGTCAAAATTATTTTGGAAGGGTGAACTATGCCTTTGATTCAAAGTACTTGGCTGAGTTTGTGTGGAGGTATGATGGCTCCTACATCTTTGCCCCTGGGAAAAGATATGGATTTTTCCCAGGTATTTCTTTGGGATATCGGATTTCTGAGGAAAACTTTTGGAAAGATAATTTTGCTTTTATTAATGATATGAAAATCCGCGGTTCATGGGGCAAAACCGGTAACGACAGGATAGATCCTTATCAGTTCATGACAACTTATGGTTATAACAGTGCTTATCTATTCAATGAAACAAATAAACAGAAAACGCTGGCGGCCTTACGAATTCCAAATAAAGACATCACATGGGAGGTTGCCAATCAATCAAACATTGGATTTGACGCGCAACTTTTGGACAATAAACTGATGGCAAGTTTTGAATATTTCTACAACCTGCGAACCAATATTTTGTGGTATCGTAATGCATCAGTACCAGCCTCTACAGGATTAAGTCTGCCACGCGAAAATATTGGAGAAGTTGTCAATAAAGGTTATGAATTTCAACTGTCATATCATAATAATATTGGCGATTTCAAATATCAGGTATCTGCCAATGGCGCATTTTCGAAGAACCACATCAAATTTTGGGACGAAACTCCTGGCGTTCCAGACTACCAGAAATCAACAGGTAATCCAATGAATGCCAGGTTATATTATCAAGCAATAGGGGTCTTTGTGGATCAGGCTGCTGTAGATGCATATCCACACTGGCCAGGTGCTCGTCCCGGGGATATAATTTTTGAGGATGTTAACAAAGATGGTGAAATAAATGGATTGGACAGAGTTCGGAGTGATAAAACTACTATACCGACATTTACAGGAGGGTTTAATGTAGATTTTCAGTATAAGAATTTTTATGCAAATGCATTGTTTCAAGGGGCTGCTGGTGCTGAAAGGTCTTACCGAATTTTCTCTGGCGCACCAGGAAATGGAAATTTCTTGTACAACGAAGTTAAAGATCGTTGGACGCCCGAAAACCCCAGTTCGACTCATCCAAGAGCGAATAACCGAAGTTTGGAATATTGGATGACAGATGGTGAACCCAACAATACATACTATGTTCGAAGCAGTGATTATTTAAGACTCAAAAACATAGAAATTGGTTATAATGTTCCAGGCACTATCGTTAAGAAGATGGGGATGGAGGCTCTTCGTTTTTATGTCAGTGGTCAGAACTTCTTGACTTTTACAAAGATGAAGGATTTTGATCCTGAATCTCCCGATGATGCTCCTGGTTCTATTTGGGTAAACAGTCAGGTCTATCCCTTAAATAAAACAACGACTATCGGATTAACATTAACTTTCTAAATATAAGAAGATGAAAAAAATATCAATTATATTCTATATGGTTTTTGTATTCTCTTTTATCCTGTTATCATCATGTGATGAAAGTGTTCTTGATACAAAACCAGCAACAGAATTTGCAGAACAAGATGTATGGTCAGACCCTAATTTGATTCAGTTATATCTTAATAATCTATATCAAGAGAATCCATGGTGGTTCTATATGACTGCCATAAGTGTTGACGAAGCCCGTTGTTATGCTAGTGGTAATGATTTTAATGCCAATAATATGATTATGACCCCTGATAATGCAGGTTGGGGTGATTGGAATGCACGTTACAGGACTATTCGTTCATGTAATATTTTCTTGGAAAATATTGATAACTTACCTGAAAGCTCAGATTTGGTTGATGGAGTTAAATTAAAAGACAGATTGAAAGGTGAAGCAACTTTTCTTAGGGCATGGTATTATAGCTTGCTGGTCAATTATTTTGGAGGTGTACCTTTAATTACCAAGTCATATGAATTAACAGATGAGTTTAATGCTCCTCGTGACAGCTATGCAGATTGTATTAAATTCATAGCAGATGAATGTGAAGTAGCAGCAACGTTATTACCTTTAGAGAACACTGGTGATAACGATGGAAGAATAGCCAAAGGGGCTGCATTAGCCTTAAAATCAAGGATGCTGCTTTATGCCGCAAGTGACTTGCATAATACAGACAAGTTCTCAGGCTTTTCTAATCCGGAAGTTCTTGGGTATGTCGGTGGTGATCGTGCATCGCGCTGGCAAGCTGCGAAGGATGCTGCGAAAGCTGTTATGGATTTAGGAATCTATGATTTATATAAACCGAATCCATCATCTCCGGATGAAGCAACTCAAAACTATGAAGATCTTTTTGTGTCAAGACGTAGTGTTGAAGATATTTTTGTACGTTATTACACCGCTTCTGCAGATATGGGAGTTGATGCCTGGGTAGTTTTTCCTAATGGATTTGGAGGCATTGAATATATTGGAGCTATTAGTGAATTGGTCGACGCATATGAGATGGCCGATGGAACCATTTTTTCAAGGTCTAATCCTGAACAAAATTTAGAACCCTATAAAAACAGAGATCCTCGTTTTTATGCTTCGATTCTATATGAAGGAGCAAAATTTAGATCACGTTCTTCAAACTTACTTGCATATGATCCGGTTGGTGTTTTGCAAGTTGGTACTTGGGAAGTGTGGAATAGCGCAACAAATTCGATTGATTATGTTTATGGTTTAGACGGGCGTAATAGCGCTGTCTATCCGGGAGGATATAATAATACTGGAACTTCAATGTTGAAATTTATTGATCGAAAGGTTGATTTGGATGTAAATCATGCCATGGATTTAACCTGGCGTTTTATACGTTATAGTGAAATCGTGTTAAATTACGCGGAAGCATGTATTGGTTTGGGGCAGGAAGAGGAAGCCCGAACTTACATAAATATGATCCGGAAAAGAGCAGGAATGCCAGACATCACAGATTCTGGAGAAGCTTTAATCAAGCGTTATCAAAATGAAAGGCGTGTGGAGTTGGTATTTGAAAATCATCGGATTTTCGATGTGCGTCGATGGATGATTGGAGAAGAGGCGTACCATCCGGTTCATGGAGTAGAAGTTGTATATGAGTTAAATCCGGATAAAACGACTGCAACTATTCCGACCATTACACCAGTTCAAATTATGACAGGTAGTTGGGAGGATAAAGCCTATTTCTTCCCAATATCGAGGGATGAAATTAACAAAAATCCAGACCTGATTCAGAACCCAGGGTACAACTAGTTTATTATCTTCATAAAAGTATAATTAACTGAATATGTTTTATTGATTGCATCGAGGGTTTACCCCTCGATGCTCAATTATTTAATAAAAATTTGTTGGAAATTGTGATGAATTTTTTAATCTGGATTGATTGATGTTTAATCGCAATTAATGTTTTATCAAAAGAGTAGCTCAAGCATTTTGAGATGTGTAAAACTTGCCTTCAGAGAATGAAATTAGTTTAAGCCTTGTTGTAAAATAACCAAATCAATTTATTAAACCATTAACTATGAGATTTATAAACGTTTTTGTCATTATCTTGATGCTATTGCTTATTGGTTGTGAAAAGAATAACGATCAACCAGAGTGGCAAAAGAAATACACGGATACAGAAACAGTTCGTGAAATGTTTGCCAATCCACCTATGTTCTATGCCCCCCATGCTTTTTGGTTTTGGGATGATACCATCAGGGATGAAAATTTTGCTGCATCCATGATTGATGAAATGGCTAAACAGAGATTGAACCCCGGTTATGCTCATCCGCGCAGCTCAATGGATCGGTTAAATCCTAAATTTTCATCTTTACCCTACGAGCAATACCTGGAAGAACCATGGTTTAACAGTTTTGGCAATGCACTTCAAAAAGCCAAAGATTACGGATTAACCCTTGGATACTGTGATGAATATGATTGGCCAAGTGGTCAGGCTGCTGGTCGTGTTCTAAAACAACATCCGGAACTCGAAGCAAAATATCTTGATTGGCAACGCCACGAAGTTGAAGCAAGCTCAACAATACAATTCGATTCGATTGACTTTGCCGTTGCAGCCAGGCTCATCAATCAAAAAATTGATGCTAGTTCACTACAATTGGTAGGTGAAGGAAAAAATCTAACATGGAGTGTACCTGAAGGTGAATGGGTGGTATACACCTACACAAAAAAATTTCATGCTGGACTAGATGGTGGAAAAGTGAATTATCTAGACCCCAAATTGATGGAGGCATTTATTCCGCTGGTACACGAACAATATGCCAAACGATTTGGAGATGAAATGGGAAACTCTATTCCTGGAGTTTTTGTCGATAACGAAGGCGATTATGGATGGAGAATGGCATGGTCTGAATATCTTCCGAAAAGATATCAGGAAATGAAGGGGCAAGACATCCGATTATGGTTACCGCTATTGACAGAGAAAGATAGTGAGGGACTATACGCCAAAGCCCGCTGTGACTGGTTTGAAGTGGTTTCAGATGTGTACGAAAATTGTTACTTCACACCTATGGTCGATTGGTTGAGTAATCACAACATGTATTATATTTCAAATTTATGGGAAGAGTCCCTGTTGTTGCAGGCGGCAGCAATGGGCGATTTTATGCGCGTAACCAGAAAAACAACGATGCCCGGCACAGATTGCTTGTTGATGAAATCTCAGGATGTCCATGATTTTAAAGAAGTACAAACAATCGCGGAATTGGAAGATCGTCCGTTTATGAGTGAAATCATGGGTGTTGCAGGGTGGGAGCAAACACCTGAGATGATGAAAATGACCATTAATTCTATTACTGCATTCGGCGTTAATCATGTTGTTCCTCATGGTATTAACCTTAACCGAAAAGTGGAAACAGATCCTTTCCCTCCTGATTGGTTTATAGAAAATCCATATTGGCCTTATCTGCGCTATTGGACGGATTTTTCCAGACGTGCTTCATTTATAACGAGACAAAGTAAGTTGGTTGCCGACGTATTATTATATAATCCACAAGAGAGTATTTGGGCCAACTCCGAAGGTATTTTTTCACATGATGAAGGTTATACGATGAGCGAAAGTTCCGAGGTATGGGATAAGCTTTCGATTGAAACGAATCAAATCTATTCGGATGCCATGCGGGAGATGAATAAAAACAATATTGATTTTTTAATTGCCGATAAGTATTACCTCAACGATGGTAAGGTAGAGTCAATAGATAAGTTAACTAAGATTAACATAAACGATCATGAATTTTCGGCACTGGTACTACCCCCTGTTTGCGTAATTTCTCATGTTGCCTCAACTAAAATTCTTGAATTTGCAGAAAATGGAGGTGTAGTTATTATTCTTGGTGAATTACCTCAGGGATCACCTGAAGAAGGGTTGACGGATAACGTAATCATCAATCAAATGAAAGCTTTAATGCAACTTCCAAACGTTATTGATTTGTCAGTTGATAAGAATAAACTAGCTAGAATGGTAACTGTATTAAATGAAAGGCTTGAACCGCAGATACGACTCGAGAATTCCGGAAGGCTTTACACTGCTCATCGGAAAATAGCCACGACTGATTTCTACTGGTTGGCAAATAATACTGATACGGTGCGAAATTTCTCAGCTTGGTTGAAGGATGGTGAAGGTGTTGCAGAAATTTGGAACTGCGAAACGGGAGAAATTACAACTGTTCATTCAGGAAAAGATAATGGATACAATAGGGTGTCCTTAACATTACAGCCCTACGAGGGCTACTGGCTTGTATTTAATCCTGATGGAATGGAGTTTGAAAATAATAAAGTTACTGGAGGGCATTCAACCGAAGAAATTATTTTAAATGACAAATGGACAGTGAGTTATCCGGGAGTGGATACAATTTACCGGACATCTGCACGGTCTCAGTCTTCAACAGATAAAGAAATAAATGAATCAAAGTTGAAACTTGGATTTAATGATTCAAGTTGGGAGTATAGCTCATTTATTTCCGGGAAAAAGTCATTAGCGAAAAAGGCGAAGATGGGCGATGAAGGTGCAGATCAATCTGATGCTGATAGTTATGTTTATTGGAGAATAAATGTCCCCGTGGGAGCAAAAACGATGATTTTTCCTGGGAGTATGAATGGAACTGAAATTTGGATTGATGGAAAAAAAGAAAAACTGTCCGTCTCGTCTGTTAAATTGCCTGATAATGCTCATTTGGCGGCATTTGCTAGGCTTTTTGAAGAAGATACGCTTCCTACTTGCCCATTGAAATTCGTTGTAGAGTATACAAAAAATTGCACGTTAAGATCGTGGTATGAATACGGATTGGAGCAATACACCGGCTATGTTGATTATGAAACCAATGTAAACATAGAAAAGCAAGATGAGAAGGTTTACGTTGATTTAGGAAAGGTGAAATATATGGCAGAGGTTTTTATCAATGATCAGTCAGTTGGTGCTCGTTTGTGGCCTCCTTTCAAATTCGATATTTCCAGTCAATTAAGAACAGGAGATAATAAAATAAGAATTCGCATTGGTAATTTGATGGTAAATGAGATGTGGAAAAATGAAGATATGGGTACCCTTCGAACCTGGGGGTGGATTGGAAACCCTGATTTTAACAAATATAATGCAGGACTTTTTGGCCCAATAACGTTAGTGAATCAGTAATAGAATTTTGAGACGAATTCGTTTGATTTGTTACTGTGTATATATTCAGCGAGATAGTTTTGTATTGGTAAGCGTTTACTAAATTTAAGTTTGCAAAATATTTCTGAATTGCAGTATGAGACACAAATGAGAATGGGATAGAGCTACTGATCAAGGTTATTTTCTTGATCAGCAACCTCTACTAAAAATAAAATATTATGGCTCATTCTTTTTTGTCTCAAATTGTGTAACGTTTTTCTCAATTTCTGTATTTAAATTAATCGATAGTTGTCGTTTATTTGAAGATTGAGATACGTACATCTTTAGTAATCAATTTATTTTAATTTAAAAAAGCTACTAATCAATAAACTAAACCAATCAATAAATGGAAAGAAGAAATTTTATTAAGACGGGTATGCTGGCTTCATCCAGCATATTATTCATAGACTCACTTTTGGGGTGCGTCAATCCTTTATTTAAGAATAACCAGCTTGATAATTATTTTGAAGGATTTCAGAATCCTCCGGTTAGTTCCAGACTTTTTGTCCGTTGGTGGTGGAATGGGAATAGACTCGATAAAAAAGAAATATTACGAGAGCTGGATGTCATGAAAGCTGCGGGAATTGGCGGTGCAGAGATCAACCCCATTGCCTTCCCCGGAGATACAGATCCGGTTGGATATAAAGCCTTAACGATCTTTGATGATGAGTGGCTTGAGATGTTGCAGGTTGCTCTTGAAGGAGCCAAAGAACGCGGTCTGGTTTGCGATATGATTGTTGGATCTGGTTGGCCATTTGGTGGTGAGTTCCTAAAAAAGGATGAGCGGTCGCAGATGGTTACTATTGAAACGATTGATTTAAGTGGTGGAAAAAAATACCGGTTTGCAGTAAGTGAGCTTTTAGAAAAAGTAAACCCGAATGTACATTCAAAGAACGAGTTGGTTTATAAAGACCTGTTGATGGTCCGTTTACTACCTAAGGAATCTGATCAGTTTACAGAAGGAACAGAGTTCATCGGAACGATAAAAGAAGATACCATTGAAATTGATGTTACTGAAGGGGATCATGTGCTGTATTATGTAGTGAAGCTCACAGGATATATGGCAGTGATTAACGGTGCTCCGGGGGCAGCCGGACCAGTTTTAAATCACTATAGCAAAGAAGCAACGGAATTATATCTGGACAGAATATCCGGCTTTATTACCAGCAAAATCGGAAACATGGGAAATTACATCCGGGCCATGTTTTGCGATAGTATGGAGCTGGAAGGTGCGAACTGGAACGATGATTTACCTGCTGAGTTTGAAAAGAGACGGGGCTATTCGCTGGTGCCATACCTTCCTTTTGTGCTGAAAAAAGTTGGACATATGGGAAATCCTCTTGATGAAGAGTATGGCATCAAGTTTTCAGAAGAAGTAGTTGACCAAATTAAACGTGTTGACCTCGATTATTACCAAACACGGATCGAGCTTTTTAAAGAACGTTTCATTGACACGTTCAATGCATGGTGTCATCGAAATAATGTAAAATCCAGAATGCAGGCCTATGGACGTGGAATGCATCCGGTGGAAGCGAGTATGGAAATTGATATCCCGGAATGCGAAACCTGGGCATTTAAAGATGTAGGCAGAGAATATCCTGACACAGGTTTGACTGGCAGAGGGCCACGAATGTGCAACAAATATGTAGCTTCGGGAGCTGCTCTTGCAGGTAAAACGATCGTTAGTTGTGAGGAAATCACAAATACAGCCATGGCTTTCATGGCCACGCTTGAGAATATAAAAATTATCGGGGATCAAAGTAATATTTCCGGTGTGAACCATTCTATTTTACACGGATTCAATTATTCACCGCCGGAAGCTATTTTTCCCGGGTGGATTCGCTATGGCGCCTATTTTAATGAAAGGAATACCTGGTGGCCCTATTTCAACAAATGGTCAGATTATAAGGCTCGTGTATCTTATATTTTCCAGAATGCTGTTCCTCAGGCGAACGTTGCTATTCTTCAACCATTGATTGATTTATGGCTGAAATATGGACCTCAGCGAGATCCGTTCCCGCAAAAGTGTTATCCTGAATATCAGCATAATTTATGGGAAGCTATAAATCAGAACGGTGGCGGATGTGATGTTGTTAGTGAAAACATCATCAAACGATCTACATTTAAAGATGGACAAATGATACACAACGAGCGGTGTTATTCGTCCATCCTATTACCTGAAATTGAAACACTGGATATTGGTACCGCCAAAGCTTTGGTTGAGTTTGCAAACGTCGGAGGGAAAATAGTTTTTATTGAAAAAGTTCCATTCAAATCACCGTCTTTTACAGGTGGTGAAACCGAAGATGCTGATGTGAAACGAATCATTGGCAAATTACTGGACGATAAACCGGCGAACGTGGTTGTTTATCCTGCTCCTGACGGCAATTTGATAAGTTGGTATGGAAAAATGCAGGATAGCATGCAGTTTAATCCCTATGTCAAATTTGACAAGACTCATAAATATTTATCCCAGTCGAATTATCGTTTGGGTGATAGTCCTGTATTTTTCCTAGCAAATACCGGTTTGGCTGAAGATATTTCGGTAACTGCTGAATTTCAGGTAGACGATGATTTGTATCCCTGCGTTTGGAACCCGGAAACAGGAGGAAGAAGTCTGTTTCCAACGAAAGGAAGCAGGAAAACTTTGGAGTTGTATTTACCACGAGCTACATCAATACTGCTTGTTTTCGAAAAGCATTCAAAAGGAGAAAAATTTTATCCTATGCCATCGAACCTTACGGGAAAAGAAATTTCAGTAGCATGGCATCTTCAGTTAAATCATATAAATGGTGAAAAGCAGCTGCTTGATCTTGATTCTTTGATCGATTTGACAAAAGACGATCGAATAAGGAATTTTGCTGGCCAGGTAATCTATGAAAAGTCAATTAATGTTGATTCATTGGAATTCAATTGTATTGATTTGGGCGATGTACAAGGTGTTTCAGAGTTGACCGTTAACGGAAAATTAATAGGAACCAGGTGGTACGGGGCCCATGTTTATAACATTAAAGAGGCAATTAAGGAAGGTGAAAACAAGGTTTCAATAAAGTTAACAACCGTTGTGGGTAACTACATGAAGGGTCTGAAAGAAAACAAAGTTGCACAAAACTGGACTGGCTATCAGGAATATTATCCAATGGGAATCATAGGCCCGGTTCGGTTAATACTAGAGAATAATTCCTAAATATTTAGACGCAAAAGACAATGCCTAACTTCCTAAACCTAAGATTCCTAAAATATCCCTTTTTATTTTTTGCAATCTTTTTAACAAAGACAGTTATACCTCAAAATCAGGGGTGTAATTTGTCTTTTAATTTAAAGATAGCCGAGCCATACTCGCTATGTTCCGGCAAGTTTACACGTGTAGATGTACCTGAGTCACCGGACCCATTGGTTGGATATAAATGGGAGAAAACCACTGCTGATGATGAATTGGAGACCTATGTCTTGCATCCATTGTCTGCATCATTTAAGGTTTCGGATGATACTTTTTCGAAAAAAGAAGGTCTATTTCCCATTAAAATAAAGGAATCATGTAATCTGATGTTCGATTTTGGAACAGAGAGTGCCGGCTGGTTGGAATTTGATTCAGATGATTTTGACGGAGAAGTTGAAATGAGTATTAGCGAATATAATGAACCTGCTGTTTTGAATGTTGGTGCGCAAAATCCCAGAAAGACTTTAACTCCAGTTAAATACGGATCAACCTATCGTTTGGAATTAAATAAAGAGTTATATGAAGGCGTTCGTTTTGGGTGGATACATATTAGGAAGCTGAATAAACCATGCACCATTAAGGAGGTTCGATTGGTATGTCAGGTAAAACCCACAAACTATGAGGGGAGCTTTTCGTGCAGTGACACGACTTTAACCCGTATTTGGTATACCGGTGCTTATACTGTAAAATTAAACTTTCAGAAGGATTTCTTTGGAGCGATATTGATGGAGCGAAGCGATCGTTTTTCATGGACAGGAGATGCCTATCCTGCTCAGGCTGCATCATTGGTTGCTTTTGGAAATTATGATTTTATTAGAAAAAATTTGTTTCGGACCTCTACTGAGTCCAATGGTATTGTCAGCTATCCAATATATTGGGTATTGAGTTTAGTCGATTACTGTAATTTTACTGGAGATATAAGCACTCTAAACGAATTGCTTCCAAAAGCCTGCGAAATATTGGATAATGCCTATAAAAACTTTGATAGCAGTTCAAACTGAGGATTTAATGGTTGGGATGAAAGGTTAGGTGCGGGTTTTGAAAATGCGGATTGTATAGAGTCACAGAATGTGGTCCGTACTCTTTCTGTTCAGGCATGGAATGAATTTGGCAAATTGATGACATGGTTGGGAAAAGATGATCTTTCAGAAAAATATGCCGGTTATACAGATGAAAAAATGAAGGGATTAAGGGCGACAAAAAATTGGCCTGGTTATTTAGGGATTCATTCTTCTTCGAATATTATAAATGCCGGAGTTCTACATCCTGAAGAGGAATCAATTATATGGAATAATAATTATTCAGATCGCTTACAAAGATTGTCTTATTCGCCGTTCAATCAGTTTTTTATTATTCAGGCAATGGAGAATATGGGAAAAGATGCAGAAGCACTCACTACTATCGATGATTGTTGGGGAGGTCAATTACGCTATGGGGGGACTTCTTTTTTTGAAGTGTATCGGCCATCCTGGAATCAACTGCTTGCCACAAATGATGCACCAGTAAATAACCAATGCGGGTATACAAGTCTTTGTCATCCATGGAGCGCAGGGGTCACAAATTGGCTCTCCGAGAAAATTTTGGGTATTACTCCTGTTACACAGGCTTTCGAACCTTCAATATCAGGCCTCATTTAAGCGGCAGATTGGAATGGGTAAAAGGAGTTATGCCAACTCCCCCCGAGATGTTAAATTATCTTGTAACACGAAAGTTGGAGAAATGAACCTGGTCGTTCCTCGCAATACTAGGGCAAATGTTGCTGTTCCTAAAAATTTTAAAGATTATTCTTATATCAGTATAAATGGAAATAAAATGAAACCGGATAGTGTGGACAATAATTTCGTTTACATTGGGGAACTGGAAGCTGGTCAATACAACATAAAATTTTGTCAAGTAGAGAAAGATAATATCACTGCCAAAGAATCTCTCAATTATGAATCTAGGTTCTTAAAAGATGATAAGAACACGCATGGGAAATGGATTGGGAAATGTGGAGAAAAAGGATTCATGTTGTTTAATATTGAAGGTTCGGACAAGCATCTGAAAAAACTACCTGATTTTATTGGTTCAATCGATCTCGCGCAAAATGGCAATATGCATTTGGAGAATATAAAAAATGATCAGCGGGTGTTAGCTCCGGTTCAAGATAATGCTGCCGGACGGAAGCTTGGAGCAATTATTACGAAAGACCCTGCGCCCTGCATGCAGACTATGATAATTGATATTCGTTGCCTGAAAGATCAACCGTACCATGTTTCTTTATACCTGTTGGATTACGAGAATGACGGAAGGCGTTCGGCAATTGAGGTTTTCGATCTGGATAGCAAAGCATTGTTGATGCCCGTAAAAATTATCAAGGATTATGGGGATGGGAAATATGTGAAATTCAACGCCAGCAGTAGCATACGAATTCGGGTAAACCAAGTTCGGGGTAGCAACGCTTCCCTCTGCGGCTTATTTATAGATTAACAAACTCATAGTGAAGTGCTTTTGATTGATAACGAGAATAACAAGATTATCTCTGAAAAACATCAATTAACAGCGAAATTGAATTGAGAAAGAATATAAAAAAACAAACCAAAAATGAAGAAAGAAAGAAACGAGTGGACAAAACCATTTATCCTAACCTTGCTCGTTGGAATGACGATCGTACTTAACCTTAACGCACAGACATCGAATGCGTCTGACCGATGGGGGAAGCATTCTTCAATTTCCGAGGCGTCATCAACACTAAATGGTGTAAAGCCTCTGGCCAGCTGGATTTGGGATTCAGGTGAAGAAAATCCGAAAAACTATTATTTGCTTGTTCGTAAAACGTTCAAGTTGAAAAAGCTTCCCAAGGAAGCCATCACTTACATTTCCGCTTATGCTTATGCCGATGTGTATATTAATGGTAAGCTTGTTGAACGTTGCCCGATGAATTGTGACCCTGAATATCAATGTTACGACAAATTCAATATTGCAAGTTACCTGCAAGAAGGGGAAAACTGCATTTCGGGGGTGGTTCAGAATTTTGGCGTTGGGCTTCACTCTCAGATAAATGCCCGGGGCGGATTTTTCTTTCAGTCTAAGTTGGATTTTGCTGATGGCTCGTCAACCAGTCTGTTGAGTGATGACAGCTGGAAAGTTACGCATGCCAAAGCTTGGAAAACGGAAACACCCTATAGGGATCCAAATGCCCGCCTAATTGGATTTATTGAAGAATTTGATGCAAGGCTCTGGCCGGACGGATGGCATGATGCAGGCTTCAATGACTCAAAATGGGAAAAGGCAACTGTTATTGGAATTCCCCCGGTTTCTCCTTGGAACAGTATGGTGGTGACTGAACGTCCTCAGTTAGATCGAAAAATCGTTCGGCCTATTCGCAAGTGGAAAACCGGGAATCTGATGGTGTACGATTTTGGTACTGAGATTACCGGCTATCCGCAATTCAGTATTAATTCTGCTAGAGAGGGTATTCAAATAGAAGTTGGCACGGGCGAACGGCTGGATTCACTTAAAGCCCCCAAGCTGCGAGTGAGCAGCGATCATTCAGAGAAATATACCACAAAAAAAGGTCTTCAAAGCTGGCGTCCTTACACCTGGTCAGGATTTCGCTATTTTTCGATGGAAACCGATTTGGATATTCAAATTCAGGATGTCAGTGCGGAATTCTCCTGTTATAATTATGAAATGGTCAGCTCCTTTGAATGTTCCGATCCGCAGTTGAACGAGAAATGGGAAGTTGGTAAGCATACCATGCGCATCAACTCCATCGATACCTACCAGGATCCTTGGCGTGAGCACACGCAATATATCGCCGGAGACTCTCGCTATATGCAGATTTATGGGAATTATGCCTTTGGTGAAAGTGCACGGTTTTTATCAGCTTACAACCTACTCTGCGGTGCACAGTCACAACGCTGGAGAGAGGATGGGGCAGTAAGAAGCCGGTATCCGACCGATTATTTCATGCAACCGGGCAGTTCAACCTACTTGGCAGATTATCAGCTGGAATGGGTTTTAATGATGCGAGAATATTTTATGTATTTTGGAAAGGATGAATTGATTGAGAACTTGTACCCCAATATGAAAAAGGCTGTTGATTACTACCTGTCATTTGTGGATGAAAAAACGGGTTTGCTTACTGATCTCCCTGGCTGGATTGTACTTGACTGGCCGAGTAGTTATTCAATTGAGAAAAAGAATATCGTTACTGGACTTAACTGCCTTTATTACGGAGCACTAAATGCCGCTGCTGCTATTGCTTCCGATTTTGCTAACGATAACGATCAGGCAGAAAGATGGTTAGAGCAAGCCCGTCGGCTTAAGGAAAATATAAACAGAGAACTTTGGTCTGAAAAAGATAGAGCCTATCTGGATAGTTATGAGGGCACCCAGATTGGACAACAGACCCAGGTTTATGCACTAAATTACGGACTGCCTGATGAAAGTCGAAAAGAGGATATACTAAAACTAATGATGGAACGGGGAAAATCCAGCGAACAGTCATACGCCTATTGGACGCTTTACGCAATGTTTACGCAAGGTAATGCACAGTGGGCACTCGATTATTTGCGCAAAAACTGGGGCGAACAGATGCAACTGAGTTCATTCAATGGTGCCTGGCATGAAGGATGGGATCTTTCTTGGGGGGCAACTTCGCATGCATGGTCATCTGGTCCCACTGCTTTGTTACCCCAGAAAGTCCTTGGAGTTGAACCAACTGGTTATGGATGGAAGAGCTTTGCTGTAAAACCCAACAGATGCGACTTAATGTGGGCGAAAGGAAAGGTATCGACAGTGGCCGGCGATATTTCGGTTAGCTGGGAGAAATCGAAGGGGAGCAATTTTGTACTCAAATTGAACGTGCCGCAAGGTACCACTGCTTCTGTTTATCTACCGACTACAAATCAGAAATCAGTAAAAGTAAATGGGAAAACACTAGACGAAAAGCAACCGTTAGTTTTTTCTGATAATGAAGAACAATGGGAAAAAATCCTTTTAAAAGCAGGGGAGTATCAAATTGAATGTGAAATTATAGTGAATTAACCGGTAGAAAAAAAGCTGAATTAGAAAATAGGTTGTGAAACCGGGATTTAAGATTAAATGCATTTTCCAGACTTCGATCTGAAGTGTTGGGGAGAAAAACCTGTCTTTGCTCGAAAAAGCCTGGAAAAATAATGATCGGAACTAAATCCCAGGCTGAAAGCAATTTGTTTGGTTCTCAGGTCTGTTGTATTTAGCAGTTCCTTGGCTTTTTCGATTTTAATAAGGAGAAAGTATTGAAGAGGGGCTAAGCCCGTTTGGTTTTTAAAGTCTTTCCTGAATTTTGAATAGGTAATCCCATGATGTTTGCAAAATAAATGAAGATCAAAGTCTTCATTTATTTTTTGATTCATGAGGAGCTTGGCTTTTGATATGAACGATTGTGTGTCGCTGTTGGAATCAGGATTTTTTTTTATATTACAGATCTCAGCAATTAATTGGATACAAATACCGGAAGCAGAACGCTGAAAACCAAATGGTTCTTCCAGTATCAATTGAAACAAGGATTTGAAAAGGTTTTGCACGACCATGTTGGCACAATTCGGCACAACCGGTTTTTTAGGGGTAAAAAAGATGTCTTTCATAACCAAATCAGTAATAGGTCCGGAAAAGCCAATCCAATATTCTGTCCAGCCAATTTTAGGTCCGGGTTTGTATCGGTGCCATTCATTTGGGAAAAGAATAAAACCATCACCAGCATTTAAGTTTATAACTCCGGCTGAATGACTTTCAAAAATTCCTTTTCCTTCTGTAATTAGAACAAAATGATGTTCATGAAGAATCCTGCCATGTTCCCAACAAAATCTGTGACTTCCTGGATGACCAGCCGGGGGGTATTCAGTGTTTGGGGAAATTATAGCTTGTCCGACATCATGAACTACAAATCCCCAACTTTTATCGGTTTCAGAAACCGGAAGGTATTTTTTGATTCCGATATTTGTGTTTGTCATTTTGTGATGTGCTTTTGGCAAAACGTGCATTGATACTTGCTGATTTGTAGAGTTATTTTGCTGAGGCTAAGATAGTATTTCTAAGTCAAATAATGTTGTGTTGTATTTTGAATTGAAAAATTGATCGATAATAATTTTTTTTGTCTTATCCCTGTAAGCAAAAAAAACAACAAAAATTAGCATATAATGAATTCGAGAGAAAGGTTTTTAAAAACATTAGGTGGAGAAACCCCGGACAGGCCACCGCTATTTGTTTCTGTTACACCCCAGGTAGCTAAAAAGTTATGTAAACACACAGGACAACCTTTTGAAGAGCCACTTGATTCCATGTTGTCGACACGTGCGTCGCACATGGATTTGATGGCGTATCTTGGCGCTGATGCCGTGGGAATAGCGACATGTGTCCCTGAAAACAATCCGACAATCACACTCGAAAATGGCTTAATAAAAAATGAGTGGGGAATGGTTTTGAAAGATACAGGACAATACAACGAGTTTTACGAGTTCCCCTTGGCGCATGCAGAAACTGCGAAAGATATTGAAGATTTCAATTTTCCTGATCCATTTGCACCTGGACGATGGGAAGCAGCAATAAAAACAGTTGAAAAATATGGAAAAACACACGGTATTATTGCGGACCTGGAAACTACCCTTTTTGAAACAGCCTGGTATCTGACTGGCCTGGAAAAGTTCCTGATTGACCTGATGATGGAGACTGAATATATTAATCCGCTACTTGATAAAATTCAGGCAATTCATACTGAATACGGGAAGAAAATGATCGAGTTGGGAGCAGATCTTTTATGGTGCGGCGATGATTTCGGATCACAAACCAGTTTAATGATGGATGAGGATACATTCAGAAGGGTTTTTAAACCGAGAATAAAGGAGATGTTTGCTGAATTTCGAAAAGTGAATCCAAACATCAAACTGGCCTGGCATTCCTGTGGTGCAATCAAACCTTTAATACCTGATTTTATAGAAATTGGGTTGGATGTTTTAAATCCCATTCAGCCGCTTGCAACAGGCATGGAGCCACAAAGCCTTAAAGATAGTTTTGGCGGGGAACTATGTTTTTTTGGTGGTATTTGTGTTCAGGACTTGTTGCCCAATGGCACTCCTGAAGAAATTAAAACTGAAGTAACCCGCAGGGCAGGTATCCTTGGGAAAGGTGGGGGCTATATCATCGCTCCTGCACACAATATTCAGGAAGATACTTCGAAAGAAAATATACTTGCACTATTTGAGACGGTTAAGAGGCTATAGTTAAGAAAAGTTCTTTGACTCCTTCCTTGTTTCTGTTATAGTCAAACGAGGGCAGGATGATTTTCTATAGCTTACTTTAGTACACATTAATTGCTTAGAGCAACCTTTAGATTGGCAAAAGCAAGCACGCTTTTCAGTTTTTGATAAATAGGGAATATTTTTTTGCAAAATCAGTATTTTACCATTCCTTTCGGATATAGGTAATTTACTGATTTTGTATACTTACCCTATTTGCGAATATAAATACAATAAAGCTTAATCTTAATTTTAATAGACACATCAATTGTATCAAGAATAACTCTTTTGTGTCAAGTGCTTAAATGAATATCCTCTCCCCGACATATTTGTTTCGAAATTCTTTTGGGGTAAATCCTTTCTTATTTTTAAAAGTTCTGTTGAAGTTTGCCATGTTGTTAAAGCCACATTTAAAAGCGATTTCAGCAATAGACTGAGTCGTGTCTAGAAGCATTCTTGAAACATGTCCTAATCTAATTTCATTCAAACTATCGACAAAACTAAATCCAGTATGCTTTTTAATAAAACGACTAAAAGACGCTTCTGACATATTAGCGATTTTTGAAACTTCGGAAAGTGTAATTTGCTTATGAAAGTTATTATTCATGTACTCAAATACCTTTTCAATGCGTCTACTATTGTATGTTCCGTATTGCTCTGGGGAGAATGTGGCGTTTGAGAGTATTTTTATATCTCTGGAAATTGAAAGGTCGTGCAAAATGGATAGCAGTTCAAGCGTCGAATCAAACCCACCTTTCTTATAAAGAGCAATTATTCTTGGTGCAATTGTTTCTATGGTAGATGGGTGGAAAGCAATTCCCCGCTTTGCATTTTCAAACATGTTTCGAATGTTGACCATTTGGTTTCTTTTTAGGAAACGCTCGTCAAAAAGGTCTGTGTGGAATTGAATGGTTACCTCTCTAATTTTCTTATTGGTACATTTATGAGTAAACCAGCCATGAGCTAAATTTGAGCCAATGCACACCAGCTCCTTGTTTGTTATCTCGCTGATGTGATCACCTACAATTCGCTGAGCACCTTCTCCGTCTAAGATTAGGTTTATTTCTATGTCTTCATGGGCATGGAGTGGAAAATCAAACTCATCCTTTTCTCTGGAAAAGATGGTAAAACAATCATATTGCGTTAAAGGAGTAATTTCTCTAAGTACATTCATCGCTTCCCGTTTTAGTGAATATTTTATTTGCTTTCCCTCAGATATTTAAGTGCGAATTCAATAAAAATGTTGAATTTGAATAGAAAACATGTTAAATATATATAGGTCCTAAGTTATAATAAATTAATTTGTTAGTGATTTATTTTGTTTAGTGGTTGTTGTAAATGATAAAAAAGTATCATTATGTGATAGAATAGTTTCATAATGATATTTAAAAAATACTGATTAGTACTAAGAATTGATAAAATAACATTAAGGATATAAGAATTGAGTATTTATTTTTGATTGTTATATTGATTACTGTGATTTACACTGACTAAATGCTAAAAGTTTAAACTCGGCGTGTAGGTAAAATGATGTGTAAATACCTTTTATTAAACCTAAACATTCATTTCATGAAAAATAATTTTATCGTCCTTGTTGCCATCATTTTAATGCCTTCATTAGGTGCTTGTCAGGCCAAAAAGGAGAGAAGCTTTAAAACCCTTGACTTTTTGTATGAGATTTCTGGTTCAAAGACAATTGCCGGAATTCACAATAGAGAGCCCAATGCAAATCCAGATCAGTGGACCAATGAAATTCATAGACTTACTGGTAAATATCCAGGACTATGGAGTGGAGATTTTCTTTTTCAGGAAGAGAATATTGAAAATCGTCAAACGATGATTGACGAGGCAGTTACGCAATGGGAAAAAGGTGCTGTTATTAATATTATGTGGCATACCTGTAGCCCTGCGTTAAATGAGCCTTGTGGCTGGAATAAAGAAGGTGTGTTAAGTCATTTGTCAGATGAGCAGTGGAAAGAATTGACAACTGACGGAACTCCATTAAATAAGGAATGGAAATCTCGAGTTGATGAAATAAGTGGCTATTTGGAGTACTTGCAAAACAAAGGAGTGGAAGTGCTTTGGCGTCCGATGCATGAAATGAATCAGGGAGTGTTTTGGTGGGGAGGTCGTCCTGGACCCGAGGGAACACTGAAATTGTTTCAGATGCTTCATGATTACATGACCAATGAGAAAGGCCTGACAAACTTAATCTGGGTTTGGGATATTCAAGACTTTGGCACGTTGGCAGCTGATGCGATTTCATATAATCCTGGGGATGAATATTGGGATGTATTAGCGCTTGATGTCTATGATGATAAATCTGGTTATAGTGAGGAAAAATATAATATCATTGTTGAAGCTGCTAAAGGTAAACCTATTGCAATCGGAGAGTGTCAGAAAATTCCAACTGTCGAACAACTGAAAGATCAGCCTAAGTGGACATTTTTTATGGGATGGTCGGAGCTGGAAGTTGAAAGGAACACGGAAGAACAAATCAAGAAAGTTCATGATGCCGAAAATGTACTAACGTTGGATGAAATGCCCGGTTGGGAGTAGCCTATTATGGAAATAAATTTCCGATCATTTTTAAGGCTAGAGATAAGTAATTTTAGTGGTGTATTAGAATCAAAGCGGTCAGCATTAAAAAGGAAATTTAGAGTACGCAAAAATTTCAGGAAATTTTAAAAATAATAATGTCATTTTTTTTCCTCTAAATTAATAGGAGCCAGCAGTCCTCTATTTATTATGTGAGATTGATCTATATTATTTTATAAAAATCTTAAAATAAGGTTGAGAATCTATTCAAAATCAACAGATGGAGAACTCGTTTACATGGTGAAAAACGGAGATCATCGTGCATTTAACGAACTTTTCATACGATATGGATCAAATTTGTATTCATTTGTGCTGAGCATTATAAAGGATCAGGTAGAAGCTGAAGAAGTGGTTCAGAATATCTTTTTCAAAATATGGGTAAAGAGGAAGAATTTGAAACCTGACCATTCGTTTAATGCTTACTTGTATCGAATTGCAGTTAATACTTCAAAAGACTTGTATCAAAAAAAGCTTCTGAGTGAAAAATATAAGCAGGATATTGCTCTGGAATTGAATTTCGATAGAACTTACCAGATGACAGTTCTTGAGTATAAAGACCTATTGGTTTATGTAGATTCGTTGATTAATAAATTATCACCTGCAAAACGTGAAATATTTATTTTAAATAAGAAAAACGGATTATCAATTCAGGAAATTTCGAAAGACTTGAATTTGTCGGTTCAAACGGTGAAAAATCAGTTGGTTTCAGCAACGAAATACCTACGAGAAGAAGCAAAAAAAGAAAGAAGTGAATTGAAATTTCTTCTTATTTCTTTTTTTATGAAATATAATTTTTAAGGTAAGTATGGTACTTTTTTTATTCTTGACAGTAGTATAGTAAACGCAAGAATAATAAATGGCAATAGACAAAAAGATAGTAAAGAAGTATTTATTAGGGAACTTTACTCTAGCTGAAAAAGAAGTTGTAGATAATTATTTTACAAAGGATGAATATTCAAGTCAAGTAAATAATCTATTACTTGAATTAATTTCCGATTCAGAGTATAATTCAGTAGCGAAGATACCTGATTCTGTCAGATATAAGCTTAGCCATCAAATCCTTTTATCCAAACAAACAAAGAAGCTGAAAATTGAACAGTTCATCAGTGTTTTTTTTAGATATGCTGCTGTTCTGATGATCCCAATTTTATTAGTATCAATTTATTTTTACATCCAATCAACCAGTAACTATTCAAATGAGACGTGGATATCTGTGCACTCACCATACGGGACGAGAACACAATTTTCATTACCAGATGGCTCAACTGTATGGTTGAATGGAGGTTCTGTAATTAAATATCCCGTTAGTTTTAGCCGACATCGAGATGTTGTTCTTACAGGGGAGGCTTTTTTTGATGTAGTGAAAAATCCACA
Source organism: Sunxiuqinia sp. A32 (assembly GCF_052690465.1). NCBI lineage: Bacteria > Pseudomonadati > Bacteroidota > Bacteroidia > Marinilabiliales > Prolixibacteraceae > Sunxiuqinia > Sunxiuqinia sp. A32. The sequence continues at coordinate 323,169 of NZ_JBQYLI010000002.1, read as the reverse complement.
ACTTCCTTTTTCTGTAGATGCTAATGACATAACTGTTAAAGTTCTGGGTACTTCTTTTAATGTTGTTTCATATGACGCTGATTCAATTGCTGAAGTGGTTGTGGAAACCGGAAAAGTCAAGGTATATACTAACACAACAAAAAAACAAAAAGTTGTACTTCTGCCATCCGAACGGCTAGTGATCAACCAAATAGACAGCCGACTTACAAAATATCATGTCAATGTTGAAAATTATACTTCCTGGAAAAGCGGGAGGTTAATTTTTTACAATGATAATCTCGATGAAGTAATAAGAAAGCTTTCACGATATTTTAATGTGGATTTCATTGTCGAAAAGGATGTGAATAGGGAACAATTATTCCGGGCCATCATGGCAGATGAAAATCTGGAAGAGGTTTTACGCTATATGAGTCTGACTATGAATCTAAACTACAGCGTGATAGATCGAAAAACTGATGGTGACGGGAATCTTTCAAAAATACAAGTAATCATTAAAAAATAAGAATATGGTTTAATTAAAATCAAAAAGGGAAGTGCAGCAACACTTCCCTCTAATTAGCGAGTTTTCAAGCATTTCTATTAACTCAACTAAAAATCAAATTTATGAAAAAAAATCGAATGGGATACAAGGAATTGTATGGTCCCATCAAAAAATTTTTACTGATTATGAAGTTATCTGTGTTTATTTCATTGGTAAGTATTATACAGGTATTTGCAGGCAGTTCTTATGCTCAAAAAACAAAAGTGTCTGTTAATCTTGAAAATACAACCATCGAGAAAGCCTTGTTGGAGATAGAAAATAGTTCCTCCTACAAGTTTATCTATAATAAGCAAAATCTTGATGTGGAGGCATTAGTGAGTATTCATCTTAACAATAAATCGATTGTTGAAGCACTGGATGTTTTATTTCAAGATGAAAAAGTTGATTATAATTTTTACGGTGAACAGATTATTTTGACTAATAAGGGTGAAACATTATTTCAGTCAAATCAATCTGTTTCGGGCAAAGTTATAGATGAAACCGGCATGCCATTGCCCGGAGTGACTGTGGTTGTTAAAGGAACAACGAAAGGTGCCATTACTGATGCTAGCGGAGTATATCATCTTCAAGATGTTTCGTCAGATGCCACCTTGGTCTTTTCATTTGTTGGAATGAAATCAGAGGAGGTTACAGTCATTGGAAAGACTGAAATTAATATTGTTTTATCGGAAGAGTCCATTGGACTGGATGAAATCGTTGCGGTTGGATATGGAACCATGCGAAAAAGCGATTTAACTGGAGCTGTTGCAAGAGTTGGAGGAGAAGATCTTCAAAAAGTGGCAACAGTTGATGCGATTCAAAGTTTGCAAGGAAAAGTTTCAGGTGTTGATATTACTGCCAACTCTGGTGAGCCGGGGTCTGGCGTTAGAATAAGGGTAAGGGGTATCGGATCGTGGACCAACAGCAATCCTATTTACATTATAGACGGTTTTGCTGTTAATGATGCTTCATCTGTTGAGCCTTCTAATATCAAGAGTATTGAAATTTTGAAAGATGCTTCAGCAACAGCAATTTATGGCTCTAGAGGAGCGAATGGCGTTGTTTTAATAACTACAAAAAATGGCTTAAAGGGCAAATCAAATATTGAAGTTAATGCTTACGGCGGCCTGGAATATACCAATTCGTTAATTGATATGTGTGATGCTACAGAGTATGCTAAACTAAGGATTGAAGCCTATAAAAATGATGGTAATATCGGTTTGATTCCGCAGGATGAGAAAGCTATACTTGATTATGTTATAGCAAATAAACTGAAGGGAACAGATTGGCAGGATGAATTAATCAATAAAGCCTCTGTTCAGAATTACAATGTTTCGATTAGAGGTGGCAGTGAGAATTCAACTTATAATGTTGGAGCTACATTATTTAGTCAGGATGGGTTAGTAAAAAATAGTGGAATTGATAAGTTATTCACCTGGGCAAACAATTCCTATTCTTTATCTGAAAAAGTCAAATTAGATCTGAACATTTCATATACGCATTATACCAAACAAAATCATAATGGAGATTCATATTTTGGCTCTTTACCTGTGGCCTTGAGAATGGATCCGGTAACACCAGCATGGGATTCTTATACCAATAATTATGGTGCACGTTTTATGGGAGGTGTTGTTATTGTTTCACCATCTTTGGCTGTCGATGAGTCAAAGTACAACGTAAAAAACGGGAACAAGTTACTAAGTAATGTGACATTGAATGTATCTGACTTTCTTTTTGATGGATTAACTTTTAATGCGATGTATGGAGCTGATCTAAATTTCAACAACAACGAAAATATTGTTCCGGAGTATTGGCTTGCATCTGACCAAAAAAGAGACCAAAGTAGTATTTATAATTACAGGTATCAGTCTTATAACTGGCAGTTAAATGGTTACTTCAACTATAACAAAGTAATTGCTGAAGATCACTCTGTAAATGCAATGATAGGGGCAGAAATCCAAGAATTTAATTCCGAATGGATGAGTGCAACAGGTTATGATGTTCCATACATCGAAGAATTGATATACCTAAATAATGCACGTAACCAGGAAACAAAAAGCATTGGAGGAAGCGCGACAATTAGTAGGCTGGAATCATTTTTCACGAGACTAAATTACAGTTACAAGAATAGGTACATGATAACTGCTACAGTTCGCGCCGACGGCTCTTCAAAATTTCTAGGTGATAATCGTTGGGGATATTTTCCGTCTACATCATTGGCATGGAATATTAAAGAAGAAGGTTTTATGGATACTGTGAATTTCTTTGACCAATTGAAAGTCAGGCTTGGTTGGGGGCAGGTTGGTAATGCTGCTTCTGTTGGAAATTTTGATTATGCAACAACAATGACGACAGGCTATAACTACGTTTTTGGCGAAAATGAAACAATCGTAGATGGAGCTAAAGCTGTAAAATTGAGTAATGAAGAGATTAGGTGGGAAACTTCTGAACAACTAAATTTTGGAGTGGATGCGTTGATATTTAACCAAAAGCTTAACGTAACGCTGGATTATTTTGATAAAAAAACAAAGGATCTGCAGCTAAATAAGCCAATACCTACTTATGTAGGGATGAACTCGCCAACAGTAAATGCAGGTACCATGAAAAACTATGGTTTTGAACTTGCCCTTGGATGGAAAGACAAACGTGGCGATTTTAGCTATACCGTGAATGCTACAGCGACTATGATAAAGAATAAAGTCGTTGATTTAGCTGGTGGCGATCCAATTTATGGTGGTGGTATTTTTCGCCAGGGGAGTTCTACAAGGACTATTGAAGGTCAGGAGTTTGCCTATTTTTATGGATTGGAGACAGATGGTGTTTTTAATAGCGAAGAAGAATTGTCAAGTTATACATGGACTAATCCGGAAACAAATGAAACAAAACTTGTTCAACCGAAAGCTTTTCCTGGTGACGTGAAGTTTGTGGATAGGAATGACGATGGAGTAATTGATGACTTAGACAAAACCTATTTAGGTAGTGCATTCCCCAATATCTCGGGTTCATTGAATTTAAGTTTAACGTATAAGGAGTTTGATATCCAGGCTTTTGTGTTTGGCGTATTTGGAAGTGAGATTGTGAATGGAATGAATTACAACCTACAGTCATCATCAATACTTACCAATTATGCTGCATCGAGAATGAATAGATGGACGGATGATCAACCTGAACGAAATGAGCCCAGAATGACTGCAGTAGACGCAAATGAGAACAGGAAATTTTCTGATCTGGCAATTGAGGACGGAAGTTATTTGAGACTGAGAAATGTTCAGATAGGTTATACGTTTAACTCATCGTTGATACAACATATCGGTCTTTCAAAAGCAAGGATTTATATATCGGGAGACAATTTAGTTACTCTTACAAAATATAGTGGCTGGAACCCTGAAATTGCAGGTGGTGGTTTAAATGGTGGCGTGGATTATGCAACCTATCCAATACCTTCTATTATTTCTGCCGGTATAAATGTAACTTTTTAATATTTAACAAGATGAAAATATATAATAAATATATAATAGTTTTGCTGGTAAGTATCTTGTTTGCTGGCTGCGATTCGTTTTTGGATGTTAATCCAATTGGGAATGAAACCCAAGTGAACTTTTTTGAAACTCCGGAAAATGCAATATATGCTGTTACTGCTTGTTACGACCCTATCGGACTAGACGAAGGTGAAGGATTTAGTCACAATTACCTCGGGATGATTGCAGATATGTGTACTTCTGATAGTGATAAAGGGAGTACTGAAACCGACTTTACTTCTTTGATTGAATTTTTCGAATGGAGAAAGAATCCATCTGATGGTGTTTTAAGAACTTTTTATGGATTGCCTTATAACGGAATTGCCCGGTGTAACGAGGTTTTAAAAAGACTTAGTGTAAGTTCTCTTGAAGAAAAGTTAAGAACAAGGTTACAGGGTGAAGTTCTGTTTATCAGAGGATATTGGTACTATAAATTAGTTATTTTATTTGGTGGTGTTCCTGTTTTTACAGAACCGGTTTCTCCCTCTGATTTCGGGGTAAAGGAAAGAAATACCTATCACGAAACATTTATGCAGGTTATTGACGACTTGAAGAGTTCTATTGAACTACTTCCGGAGAAAAGTGGTTACGACGCATCGGATTTAGGCAGAATAACTAAAGGAGCTGCGAGAGCATTGCTAGCTAGAGTCTATATGTACCAGATTGGCATGGATGCAGAAAATTCAGATACCAATTGGGATGACGTTTACACTCAAACAAATGCAGTTATCCAATCCGGAGAATATTCGTTGGTTTCAAATTATGCAACCATATTTGAGATGGATGGGGAAAATAGTTCTGAATCAATATGGGAACTGCAAATGACTGAAGGAACTTCAGAGACACCTCCTCAAAAAACGGGGACAAACATCAATCAATTTTGTGGAAACAGAAAAGATTGGGGGTGGGGATTTTTCAATCCAACTCAGGAATTGGTTGAGTCTTTCGACGATGATGACCCTCGTTTAAGTTGTGTAATTTATGGACCAAGTTATAATAACGGCGTTGTTCATGGTCGTATTCCTGATTATGATTTAACACAACAATGTTCTCCCTATTTAAGTCGTAAAGTTGCATTGGAGCCAGCTCAGCGTCCTGCAATCAGTAAAAGTAGTGGTTATAACTGGCGTATGATAAGATATGCTGAGGTATTACTGACCCAGGCTGAGGCTTTATACCACAAAGGAGATGAATCAGGTGCAAGGCAGTACTTGGAAATGGTTAGGGCCCGTGCAAGAAATAGTACTTTCTGTAAAGGGTATGTTGAAGGAAGTTTGGATTATACTCCAACAGGCTTTACTGGCAACTTGCCTGAAGTAACCGCTTCGGGAGCAGCACTTTTAGATGCAATTCTAAAGGAACGAAGGTTGGAGTTTGCGATGGAATCGCACCGCTTTTTTGATTTAGTTAGAACAGGAAGGTATTTGGATGATTTGGATGTCAAAAAAGCAACTTCTGTAACAAACAGTGGGGCATATAGATATGCAAACGTCGATTTACGGGCTAATTGTTTATCTCATTCAATTGACGGTCCTGATGGGCATAAGATTCCACTGTTACCAATTCCATACGACGAGGTGCAAAGTTGGAGTCTTGAGCAAAATCCTAATTATTAATTGCAATACGATGATTACAATGAAAACAAAAAATATTTTAAATACCAGTTGGTTATTATTGCTCATCCTGTTATTCTCGCTGGGATGTGAAGACCATCAGTGGAGCGAGGATTATGATATCAATCTGCCATTATCTGTTGTGAATTCAATCTCAACAAAATCAGCTATGGTCAGCGATCAAGTTTCGCTTACCGGAACTGTTCTTGACAAAGTCAGCAATGTATGGATAGGAAAAGTTGAATGTAAAATTGTCGATGGATCGCAAAATAGCGGAGATCTTAGTTTTATTGTCCCTCGCAGAGCTATTTCCGGTCCGGTAGTATTAAAAAATCTTTACAGAAGAGTTACCGAGAGTGATTCAACTTTAGTAATTACCTACCCTGATGTTGAAGTTACAGAATGGCCATCTAACGTAAAGTTTGGAAGAAATCTCAAAATTAAAGGTGCAAATGTTGATCTTATAACAGCAATAAAAATTGGAAGTGAAACAGTATCTGTTTTACAGCCTAGTGTTACAGACGAGATTTCGATTCCAACAGCTGCTTTGAATATCGCTATAGGGGATCTCGTAAATATTGAAATTGTATCAGTACTCGGAGATGTTATTGGGGCTGCTAAAGTTACCGATGTTCCAGTAGTTGACGATTCCGTTTGGGAACCGCTTCCTCCAGTAGTTATGTGGGATTTCGAAAATAATGTAAATCCATATCAACCAGGAAGTGTTTCTATTACTTCATTGCTTAATGGAAATCCTGTAATAGCACCTCCTCTAGGTGATTATTATTGGCATTCCTATATTGCAGAAACTGGCGGAGGTTGGAAAACATTTGGTATTTTGGAATCACCAGTGATGAACATTTCTGATATGCATCAACCGTATCTAACGTTCCAGGTTAATTCAAATGATACTCGCGGCTATATGTATATGTGGTTTGTTCAGGACGGTGTCAGCTACGAAGCTCATTTCAATAGTCAGTACAACGACGATTATGCCTTTGATACAAATGGATGGGAGTGGAGAAGTTATCCTTTAGATCCAAAGAGTGAAGATGCCGGGGAATGGAAAAAACAAGGTTTTGATTGGATGAAACCATTTTCATTGCAACTTAAAATTTGTTCAGGTAATGTTAGTAGTGGACCATTTGAATTAAACCTGGATAATATTCAGATCACAGATGGCAAGTTTGTTGACTCTAATAAGTAGTGTTAAATAAGTTTTTTATAGAAAGTAGGTCGTTGCCAGTTTGTGGGTAATGACCTATTTCTTAATGTCTGGATGAAAACGTCAATTAATCAATGAGTTATTTCGGATTTTTGGAAGATTTAAACTAAAATTGGCTAAATACCTAATAGTATCATGAATCAATATTTTAGTATAAAAAATATACCTAAAATACCTTTAAATTGCATTTGGAAATTATGATTCAGTTTTCATTTGTGGAATAATGAATGCTTAAGCTGGTATATATACAATTTTATAGTATTTATAATCATCACTTTCCTCACATTAAATATGTAATTAACCTAATCGAATAAACCAATGACTATTAATCGTAGAAATTTTTTCGGAAAAGCAGGCGTTGGAATAGCAGCCTGTAGTTTCGGTGCCGTTGCGCCTTTAACTGCTTGCTCAACCTCTTCAATAAGTGTGTCTGACGAAAAGTTGGATGATCAGCAATTATTTATAGGCGAAAATATTGCTGTTGCCGATACTGTTTATGGTAAGGTAAAAGGATTTTTATTGAGAGGAATATATAACTTTCGTGGTATTCCTTACGGAGCAGATACATCTGGTAAAAACCGGTTTCTGCCTCCTCAAAAGCCTGAACCCTGGACGAATGTTCGGCCAGCTGTTTTTTATGGAAGCTCTTCCCCTCAAGATATTTATGACCGTAGTCCTGAATCCTATGGGGTTTTTGTCGACCACTGGAATTATGACGTCTTAAGTGAAGATTGTTTGCGTCTAAATGTATGGTCTCCCGCATTGGATGGAAAGAAACGACCAGTTTTAGTATGGCTGCATGGTGGAGGTTTTTCACGTGGAAATGGCATTGAACAGGATGGATATAATGGTGAAAATATTTCGCGTTCCGGGGATGTTGTTTATGTGTCCATTAATCACCGGCTGGGACCCCTTGGGTTTACTGATTTGTCTTCCGTTGGTGGCGAAAAGTTTAAAAGTTCTGGTAATGTGGGTATGTTGGATATTATTTCAGCTCTGGAGTGGGTGAATGCTAATATTCAAAACTTTGGTGGTGACCCTGGGAATGTAACAGTAATGGGACAATCTGGCGGTGGTTCTAAAGTTTGTAATGTTGCTACAATGCCTGCTGCGAAGGGCTTGGTCCATAAAGGAGTAGCGTTAAGTGGGGAGTCAGTGCGTGGAGGAAATCAGGAATACACCCAAAAGTTAGGAGAATATATTTTGAAAGAGGCTGGGTTAAGTTCATCTCAAATTAATAAACTGCAGGAAATGCCTTGGGAAAAGTATATGGATATTGCTTATAAGGCTTCATCTAGATTGCAGAAAGAAGGTTTAAATATTCGTAGAGGTGGTTTTGGCCCAATTGCTGATGGAATCAATATTCCAAAAGGGGATTATTTCAATGCCGAAGATAGCTCGTTGCCGGATATTCCAATGATATTTTGTTCCACTTTCCATGAGTGGAATCCCGATCGTGACAATCCTGAATTGGAAAATATCACGATGGATGAGGTTGCCGAAAAGATAAAAGGTTCGTACGGCGATAAATCAAAAGAGATTGTGAGTGCGTATGCAAAACAGTTTCCAGAAGCAAGGCCTATTGAGATATGGGCATTAATTGCATCAAACAGGAGGGGAATTGTAAACGCTGCAGATACTAAATTACAGCAGAAGTCTCCGGTTTATATGGCTTGGTTTGGATGGGAATCTCCATTGTTTGACGGTCGTCACAGGGCTTTCCATTGCATTGATATTAGTTTCTGGTTTTTGAATACAGACCTAATGATTACTCATACTGGAGGTGGAGCTCGTCCAAGAACGCTTTCTGCTAAAATGGCTGATGCACTGCTTAATTTCTTACGCACTGGTGATCCTAATTGCGAAAAGTTGCCAGAGTGGCCCAAATACACATCAGAAAGTGGAGAGACAATGGTTCTTGATGATACATGTGCAGTTAAAAATAACCCGGATGGGGAAGCGCGAAAACATCTTTCTTAAATCGTTAAAAGTTGAAATCATGAAAAAAATTATAGTACCAGTTTTAAGTTTTCTTGTTTGTATAACCAGCCTGTATGCACAAAGTGAGCCTGGTCGTAAAATAGAAGCCTGGTTAACAACAAATGATCGTTCTTCTCTTTTTGAAAAACAGGGTGAAATGATTAGCTTTTCAAGTCGTGAACAAGGGTGGGGAACACCAATAGTTATTGATGAAAGACAAGAATTACAGACCATGGACGGTTTTGGTTTTGCGTTGACCGGAGGAAGTGCAGAGCATTTGATAAAAATGGATGCCGATGCGAGGGCAAAAATTCTGAATGAATTGTTTGCGACAGATGCAGACAATATTGGGATTAGTTACATTCGTTTGAGCATTGGAGCATCGGATTTAAATAGTTTCGTTTTTTCATATGATGATTTGAAGGATGGTGAGACAGACTTTGATCTGACGAAATTTAGTCTCTTACAAGATTTGAAAGATGTGGTTCCAGTGATGAAGGAGATTCTTGAAATCAATCCGACAATAAAGATCATGGGCTCTCCCTGGTCTGCTCCAGCTTGGATGAAGACCAACAATAATGTGCGCGGTGGAAAATTGAAAGAAGAATGCTTCGATGTTTATGCCCGTTATTTTGTGAAATATGTTCAGGAAATGGCAAAGCAGGGAATTACTATTGACGCTATTACTGTGCAGAATGAACCAATGAATTCGCGCAATACCCCAAGTATGTCATGGTTTGTTTATGAGCAAGCTAATTTTGTGAAGAATAATTTAGGACCTGCTTTTAAGTCTGCAGGAATAAAAACCAAGATTGTCATTTTCGATCATAATTGCGATCGCCCGGACTATCCGTTGGGCATTTTAAGTGACCCTGAAGCAGCTCAATATATTGATGGTTCGGGGTTTCACAACTACCGTGGGGACATGGAAGCGATGAGCTTGGTGCATCTGGCAAGACCAGATAAGAATATTTACTTCACAGAACAGATGGTGACAGAGCGTCCTGAAAGTCCCGAAATCAATATCATCAATCCGGTAAAACGTTTGGTGTTGGGGGCATCTTTAAATTGGAGTAGAAACCTGATTTTATGGAACCTTGCGGCTGATCCGCTAAATGATCCACATACCGATAATGGAGGGTGTTCAATGTGCCAGGGAGCAATTACAATTGATGGCAACGAGGTGATCCGTAACATTGCCTATTACACAATTGCTCACGCTTCCAAGTTTGTTCGTCCGGGTTCTGCACGCATTGTATCTACGAACAGGGGGGACAAAACGGTTCATTTATATGAAGATGAACAACGTCCCCAGGTTTATAGAACGGGAGTGGTTGAAGATACACAGGTTCTTCCCAACGTCGCGTTCTCAACCCCCGAAGGAAAAATTGTCCTGATTGTAGTAAACGACACATGGAATAGCAACAGCTTTAAAGTTCAATATAAAGGGGAATTTGCTAATATTCCTTTGCCTGCTGGTGCTGTTGGAACTTACGTTTGGGATAAATAAATAGGAACATCTTGTTAAAATCATATTGGATGAAGAAGAAAGTAATATTTATATTAACTATCTTAATATTTAATATAGTATATACTAACGCACAAACTGGAAAACCTTTCAGTACAAAAGGATGGTGGAAACCTGCCGGGCCTAAATTCTCACCAGTTGTGAATGATGATAATAGTATCACGTTCAGGTTAAAGGCTCCTGATGCCAAAAAAGTTTCTTTGCTTTTTGACGAATGGGATGTATTTCCACAGCCGATGAGCAAAAATGAAAATGGAGATTGGAGCATTACCATTGATCCGGTGGAACCCCGATTATATCAGTATAACTTTTTAGTTGATGGACTGAAGATGATTGATCTGATCAATCCTGATGTGAAAGCAGGAACTCAGGTTTATGGCAGTGTGGTCGAGGTTCCTGGCAATGAACCTCGTTTTGATGAAGAACAGCCAGTGCCTCATGGAGATATTCATGTTCTTTCGTATTTGTCAACTTCGCTGCAGAAACTAAGGAGGATGTATGTTTATGTCCCATCAGTGTATTTTTATAATCCTGAGCAAAAGTTTCCGGTTCTTTATCTTCGGCATGGCGGTGGCGATAATGAAAGCAGCTGGGTGAATGACGGAAGGGCTGCAGTTATACTTGATAACTTGATTGCAAACAGTGAAGCTGAGCCGATGATGATTGTGATGACCAATGGCTTAACCGATGGTTCGTGGGCTGGTGGAAGCACCGTTGAAGGGATGAAGCTATTGCAGGATGAATTATTTACTGATGTAATTCCTTTAGTTGAAAAAAAATATCGGGTAGCCAAAGGAAAAGAGAATCGTGCTATTGCTGGTTTATCAATGGGGGGTGGCCAGGCTTTTGTAATTGGAATGAGAAATCGTGATAAATTTTCAGCAATTGGAGAATTCAGCGCAGGAATTTTAAGTGATGGAAATTTTGATTGCAATAATTATTTGCCTGACGTATTAGAGAACACAGAGGATATTAACAAGCAACTTCAACTTTTATGGATTAGCTGTGGTTCGAAAGATCCTCGTTTTAAGGGACATTTAAATTTTGTTGAAGGCCTGAAAGATAGTGGAATCAATTACGAGTTTCACAAATTACCCTATGGGCACGAATGGCACTTTTGGAGATTGCAATTGCATGACTTTGCAAAACGGATTTTCAAAACGGAGACCCAAAAATTAACTATGGTTGATAAAGATGCTACGTCCGAAACCCAGGCTCTTTATGCTAATTTAATGGCGATTCAGAAGAAAGGGGTGATGTTTGGACATCATGATTATCCTTCCTATGGGATTGGCTGGCGTGGAGAAGATGGGCGAAGTGATGTGAAAGATTTGGTCGGCGAACATCCTGCGGTTTATAGTTTGGATATGAATCGTATTTACGGAAAGAAAATTGAGCTTATAAAGCAGGTTTATAATCGTGGAGGGGTAAGCATGTTGGTCTGGCATCAAAGTAATCCATTAACTGAATCACCTGATGCAAAATATCCGGTTGGTACTGCATGGGATAATACCAAAGTTGTTGACCAAATTTTGCAGGAAGGCAGCGAAATGAACCTAAAATATAAAAAGCGATTGGATGATGTTGCTGAAGTTTTTCACTCGTTAAAAGACGAAAATGGAAAACTTATTCCGGTTATTTTTCGCCCTCTGCACGAACATACTCAAAGCTGGAACTGGTGGGGATCAAAGGCTACAACAAAAGAAGAATTTATCGCTTTTTGGCGCTTTATTGTAACATACTTGCGCGACGAAAAAGATGTACACAATGTAATTTATGCTATCTCTCCACAAATGGATGATGTTTATGAAGATACCGAAGGACGTTTGCTCTATCGCTGGCCGGGTAATGAATATGTTGATTTTCTGGGCATGGATTGCTACCATGGATTGAAATCTGAAGCTTTTGTTTCCAATGTGAAGGTTTTGTCTGGCTTGTCTATGAAACTTGGAAAACCAGTAGGAGTGACAGAAACAGGATTGGAAAAAAATCACACTTCAGATTATTGGACAAAAGATGTTCTACCAGCTTTAGTAGGTCAGAATTGCAGTATGGTCGTTGCCTGGAGAAATGAAAAAACGAGTCATGCTTTTGGCCCGTATCCGGGGGATGCTTCTGCAAATGATTTTAACGTTTTTTATCAAAGTCCGGTCACATTGTTTGAGAGTGATCTGCCGGATTTATATCAGATTTTTGAATAATTTAAATAGAACGCATGAAAGTTTATAAGATATTTATTGTGATGCTTTATATGAGTATCACACTATCTGGTTGCAATAAAAAAGAATCTTATCACGGTTTTGCTCCTGTAAATTCCGAAGCTTCAATTGAAGCCAGGCAGCTACTTGGATTTTTGTATTCAATTCAAGGAAAATACACGCTTACTGGGCAGCATAATTTTGTGAGTGATTTTGATCGCTACAATAGCAGAGTGCACGAAATTACCGGAAAATATTCGGTTGTATGGGGAAGTGATTTCAGTTTCAATGCTCTTGGCGATAATATTCGAAAGTTTCAACACTGTGGACCAATGAACCTGTCGGTTCCCTTTGATAGTTGCTATGTAAACGGATTATCAACGGAAGAGCTTCGTCAGGGATTGGTTGATGAGGCTATTGAGCAATATGATAAAGGACGAATTATCACATTAATGTGGCATTGTTGTTTTCCCACAGAAGGAGACGATTGCATCGGAAACTCTATCTGGACCTGGCAAAATGCACCTTCAGATTCTGTTTGGAATGAATTGGTTACAGAAGGGACCGAATTGAATAACCAATGGAAACATCAAATGGACGGGGTCGCCAAATATTTGAAGCAGTTAAAAGATGCAAACGTTCCGGTGCTGTGGCGTCCTTATCATGAAATGAATGGCGTTTGGTTTTGGTGGTGTAATAAGCCTGGAGATAATGGTTTTAAAAAGCTTTGGATCATGACCTACGATTATTTAACCGAACATCATGAATTAAATAACTTGCTTTGGGTATGGAACACCAATGCTCCCAGAAATATTCCTGGTGATGAAGCAGGTCCTTACAAAGACTTTTTCCCGGGGGTTGAATATGTAGATGTTTTGGCCGCAGATGTGTATCATGGGGATTATCAGCAATCACACCACGACGACCTCTATACACTGGGCGGAGGAAAGCTAGTAACATTAGGTGAAGTTGGTTCTTTGCCATCTGTTGAACAGTTTAATAATCAGACAAATTGGTCGTGGTTTATGGTTTGGGGATATTTTATTAATCGGAGGGACGATGGAGAGTCTGTTCGAGCAATGTATGAGCATCCTTCTTGTATAACCTTGGATGAAATCGATTTTTCTGGGAAAAATTACAAGCTAAAAGAAAACCTTAACTAAAGTCAAAAAAGTGAAAGATTTAAATAGAAGATCATTTATAAAAACTGCAGGTGCCGGAGCTGCTTTGCTTGGCCTTTCTGCGAGCACATTTGCTAATGCATTAGCTGAACCTGTTTCGAACAAATTGCCTCGTTGGAAAGGTTTCAATTTATTGGATTTTTATACATCCAGACCAATCCAGATTCCCCGTCCAGTGAATCCAAGATTAACAAAAGAAGATGACTTTAAGTGGATGTCAGATTGGGGTTTTGATTTTGTACGGATACCAGTTCAATATCCTTCTTATATCAATTTTGATCCGGGAAATCATCGTACCAAACGGGCGACACCCGAGGATGTTTTAAATTTCAACGAATCAGTTATTGAGGAAATCGAAAAGTTAGTTTACCTGGCTATAAAGCACAACATGCATGTTAGTTTAAACCTGCATCGCGTTCCTGGTTTTTGTGTGAATTCAGGATTTCATGAACCCTACAATTTATGGAAAGATGAAGAAGCACAGCAGGCACTGTATGCCCATTGGGAAATGTGGGCAAAAAGATTTCAGCATGTTTCGGCTAAAAACTTAAGTTTTGACCTAATCAATGAACCATGTTATCGTGAAGATATGAATGATCAGTTCAGTAAAAAAAGTCCATTGCCTGGTGAACTCTACCGTAAAATTGTTTTGGGATGTTTGGATGTCATTCATAAGTACAATCCGGATCGATTGGTTGTCGCGGACGGAAATAACAGTGGTGGCGACATAACTCCTGCATTAAATGATTTGAAAGTTGGACAAAGTTGCAGAGGGTATTTCCCCGGAGAAGTTTCGCATTACCGGGCACCATGGGTATGGAAAAATCCGGATGACTCTCCAAAAACTGTCTGGCCGGGAGAGATTGATGGAACCTATTATGATCGCAAAAGTATTGAGGATTTTTATGCTCCATGGATTGAAGGTGTAAAACAAGGTGTTGGAGTACACTGCGGAGAGTGTGGCTGTTATAGGGAAACACCGTATGAAGTTTTTCTGGCATGGTTAAATGATGTTCTTAGCGTGTTGACAGAGAACAATATTGGCTATGCATTCTGGAATTTTAGAGGAGACTTTGGTATTATGGATTCTGGAAGAAAAGATGTTGATTACGAGGACTGGCATGGTCACAAGCTGGATCGTAAGATGTTGGATTTGCTTCAAAAATACTAGATATAAACGCTTGAATTTATTCAGAATAGCTAACTAATATGACTAAAAAGAATAGTCTCAACAGAAAACAATTTTTAGGAAGTATTGGATCCCTGGCAATGGGCTCATTGTATTCGGCTACACAGTCATGTACATCTTCCAGTGACGATAAAAGAACCCAATTTCCTGAAATCCCTAAACGTAAATTTGGAAATACAGGAATAGAAGTTCCTGAATTAATTTTGGGAGCAGCAAGGGATATGAGAAAAAAACACCCACTGTTGACTAATTGTGTACAATATGGAGTGAATTATTGGGATACTTCGGCATTGTATAGTGGTGGAATGGCAGAGGCGGGATTGGGAGATTATTTTAAGCAAAATCCCGGAGCAAAAGAGAAAGTTTTCACCGTTACAAAGGCAGATGATATATGGGATAATAGTCCCGATATAAAGCGGATAAGCAAAGATTTGGAAACTTCCTTGCATCGAATGGGACTTAATCAATTGGATGGATATGTACCTTTACATGCAACTGAGCATCCCAGTCAAATAACACCTGAAGTAGGGGAGTGGGCCAGAAAGCAAAAAGAAAAGGGAAAGTTTCGGTTTGTGGGGCTGAGTACCCATAGCAATATGGCTCCAATTCTGATGAAAGCTGCAGAAACAGATTGGATAGATTTTGTTTACACAAAATATAATTTTGAGCTTTTCAATGATGAGGAATTGCAGAATGCATTGGATGCATGCTACAACGCAGGTAAAGGGATTGTAGCGATAAAAACTCAGCGGACACTTTCAAAGACTTTGACACTAAACGGTCCTTTTGAATCTGATGCTTTGGAAAACATGGTTACTCATTTTTTGGAGCAGGGGTTTACAGAAGGGCAAGCTAAACTGAAACTGGTTCTTGATGATAAAAGAATTAGCGCAGCTTCAGTAGGAATGGAAGATGTAGGAATTTTGATGCAAAATGTGGCTGCAATTCTTGATCAATCGAAGCTATCTCAGGCTGATGTTCAGATGATGGAGGAATACAAAAAAGCTACCTCTCATTTGTCCTGTCTTGGATGCTCACATATTTGTAAAAAAGCAATGCCTGAAATGCCCTATGTTGCAGATGTATTAAGGTATATGGTTTATCATCATGGTCATTGTCATCATCAAATGGCTAAACAAAATTATCACCGCTTGCCCATTGATATCAGGAAGAACATTAAGAATTTCGACTATCGTAAAGCAGAAGCAGTTTGTCCTCAAAAGATAGCGATAGGCGAGTTGATAAAAGAGGCAGCGGATTTAATGGCTTAAGCGATAATACTCAGACTAAAAAACATGAAAATTAAATCAATCTTCACAGTGATTTTTGTCCTTCTTTTTTGGGGATGTACTTTTTCTCAGTATCAAAAGATTTCAGTTCTGGTTTATACTTCACCGGATGTTTATCACAATCCTTCAGTGCCCGCTGCAGTTACTTCTTTAAAAGAAATGGCTGCAAAAAATTTCATGGATTTGGATTGGACTCAGTTGGAATCCAATTTTAACGACTCCGTTTTAAGCAACTATTCTGCGGTTGTTTTTCTCCATGCAAATGACAATAAATTGAATAATGAACAGCTACAAAGTTTGCAGCGATTCATTCAAAGTGGAAAAGGATTTGTTGGAATTCATGCGGCTTCAGTTCGTGGAAGTGAATGGTTCAGAAAGCTAGTTGGAAGAACATTTTTGAGGCATCCGGAAAAACAAACAGCTGTTATGCAAGTCACGGATGAGAGTTTCCCCGCGACCTTTCATTTGCCTGGAAAGTGGATGTGGACAGATGAATGGTATGAGTTTGGAGAAGCGTTGACGGAAAACCAACATGTTGTATTAACAGTGGACGAAAACACTTATTTTACTGAAGTAGGAATGGGAAAATTTCATCCAATTTCCTGGTACCAGGAATATGATGGTGGTCGATCATTTTTCACCGCGCTCGGTCATATGCAAGAAGCTTACGCAGATAAGTTTTTTTTAGATCATATACTTGGAGGTATTTATTGGGCTGCTACAGGTAAGGGAGTTTCCAAATAGTATTTTCATTTAAAGAATTAGTACTTATGAAAGATCAAGCTGGAGTTAAAATGAATATCATCCTTGTTATTCTAAGAATAGTTATTGGAGGGCACTTGTTTTTTAGCGGACTTGTGAAACTGTTTAATCCAAACTGGACAGCCAAGTCATTTCTTGAAGGTTCTTATGGCATTTTTAAATGGATGGCAGTTCAATCTCACATAGTGAATGTTGTTGATATTCTAAATGTTTGGGTACTTATTCTTGCAGGTGTGGCGCTGATTATTGGATGGCTTGAACGCATTGCAGCACTTGCCGGTATTCTATTGTTAGGCCTTTATTATTTGGCATATATTCCATTGGATCCGGCTTTATCAGCATCTGTCGGAAATGGACCAACTTATTTGGTTAATCCATTGCTGATAGAAGTCGTGGCTTTGATTGTTCTATTTCTTAACCCAACAGGAAAATTCATTGGAGTCAGCAGGCTAAAAAAAGTAAAGTTAAAGGAAGAGTCCGAGAGTATAAATGAGGAAGACTTGATAAAAGGCGCAAAGTCAAGAAGAGAGGTTGTAAAATCGTTAGCTACGGTTCCCTTTCTTGCCGTTTTTTCCATTCCTTTTTTTAATAGGAAATCGATTCAGCAGGTAGATGGAACTACTGGTGCCACTGCACTAGGGAAAGCAAATGTCTTTCGGATGGAGTATGACCGTTTGAAGAAGCTGAATTTATCTCTAAGTGATGGCGTTGCCGGAGCCCGAAAAGGAATGCCATACGGGATGATTGGAAATTTGAAAATAAGCCGGCTTATTGGCGGTAATCGTATCATCTCTAAAGATTATTGTGCGCGGGATTTGAGGTATGTTTCAAAGCTGGTAAGTATTTATAATACGGAAGATCGTATTCTGATGACACTTAAAAATATCGAGTCACAAGGTATTAATACCGTGTTTTTGACCTTTCGCAATTTTCAGGATTACCAGCTTTTGAACTACTGGAAGGAATGGGGAGGAAGTTTGCAATGGATCTCGGAGTTGCAGACCTCAAATCTGGATAAGTTACCTGAGATTATTGAGAGAAACCTGTTGATAGGTGCATCAGCATTGTGTTTGTCGCGTGAAGTTTGTGACAAATGGATTGCTAATGGTGAATTTGATCATTTGCCCAAAGCATTGGAAATTGCGCAAAAATTTGATGTGCCCGTTGGAATAGGTGGTTATTACAATGAAACTTTCCAATTTGTAATGGATCAAAATTTGCAACCAGATTTCTTTTTCAAATCGTACCATAAAGATACATATTGGTCAGCCCATCCTGAGAGTAATCGTAGGTACATGGAAATATATCAGGATGTGACAGAAAAACACGGTCACTATCATGACAACTTCTGGTACAATAACCCCAACGAATTTTCCAAATTGATGAAACAAAGTGATATACCATGGATTGCTTTTAAAACGAATGCAGCAGGAGCGTTACCAACTCAGGAGGGATTTGAGTATGCTATTCGGGGAGGTGCCGATTTTGTTTGTTGTAGCATGTACGATTTTGAGATTGGTGACAGTATTCGATCTTTAAAAAGAGCCTACATGAATATTTAGTAGTAAAAATTTTGCTTGTTTTTAATAATTGGTATTAGGTTGAGAGGCCTGTTTAGCATAGCTAGACAGGCTTTTTTTTAAATTTCTGATGCAAAAAAGGTCATGATAATATAATACCATGATATGAATATATAATACCGATTTGCATTTTTTGAAAGAAGGACGAATTAATTGTTATTTAACGATTTTGTATCTTTTGTATCACGTATCATGTTGGAAATGAGTTGTTAGTTAGCTGTTTTTTCAGTGTTTATCTTTATTTTACTACAATTGAAATACCTCCCTTTTAAGTATGTCTGCTTTCTCGTTGTGTCTGATTTATACCATACATTGTGAAAATTGTATTAAAAATTTGCTTAATCATCAGTTAATATTGTATCCTGTAAATTAACTATCGATACAAAATATGAATGCGAATGATCTATTTAGTATTGTAGTTGGTTGGGAATGTATAAATGGTTAGAATACAGACGTTTAATTTTACCATGGTAAAGGTGTAGAAAGCCTTATTTAATATTACGAGCTAAATTTTATAAAACTTAATTTAACCTAATTATGAAGATCTTGAAGTATGTAATGACTTTTTCAGTGCTGATTCTCTTGGGATCCGCCTGCAAAGATGATCCCAGAAATACGGAGGAACTTATTGATCCCTGGTTACGAGAAAGAACGCCAATTAGCTTTAAACTGCAAGGGCAGGTTGGAGAGGCTACAATAGTGGATGATTGGAGAAATGATGGCGAGGGAACAATTACGATTACAATGATTTCTACTGCCGTTGAAGACTTGCATAACGTAGAAGTGTTAGATCTTGATCTACAGTATAATGCTACCTCTTCAGTTTCTGTTGGTAGCGTACTGGATATGACTGAAGGGTCTGATTCCTTTATAATTACTGCAGAGAATGGAGAAACCCGTACTTATGAAGTATCATTTGAAGAATTCCAGGAACCAATAGTTGGTGTATATGAAATTGATCAACTTTGGTTGTATGGAGGTACTGGTCCTGAATATGGCGGTGGGGCAGTTTGGAATTTGATGGAGAAAAGCTGGCGCTGGAATGTTGATGGAAAACCAACTGCTGAAGAAGATAATACTATTACTCTTGTATTAAAAGGAGTGGATGAAGAAACAGGTGATACTTATGGAACTTGTTTAAACGATGCCGGGCCAGATGGAATGTATGCTAGTTTTATTTATGACGATAGAGACTGGGTAAAGCACGATTTGAAACATTTCTACCGCTGTATTCCAGAGGGGGAAAGTACCTGGGAAAAAGATTCGGAAACTGGTGTGATCACATTCATTTCCTCTGAAGGTGTTCAGAGATCTTGTACTATTTTGGACGCAGGAGATCATGATTTGGATGAATATAAAAGTATCAGCATTGAGAATCTCGGCTTCAATTTTCCTATCACGGAAGGTGTTTCAGATAATTGGGATGTTATCTGGGAAGATGATGCAAAATATCTATGGCATCCAAGGAATTTTATTGTAAAAGCTACCAAGCAATAGTATGCTCTCATAATCACCGCTAATATCTTTTATTTAGATATTGCGTGATTAGAAATATTCAATGATCCGGCTAAATAATTGTTTTTAAGGGTCTTCACTGGCAGAAGTCTAAAATCATCAGAGGAGTAAGGCATTTCAATCATTTGATTCCGAATCTGCCGAATATATAGTGATTAAAAATGTATTGAAATATATAATACGCATATTATTAGTCACTTGTAATCGAATTTAATAAGCTAAATATTAATCAAATTCGCTAAACTTATGTTTAATTTTCTAAAAACTTTTCTATTGTGCGCAATTCTTTTCTTTTATGGAGGAATTTCGGACATGCTGTATGGACAGCAGAAATCGATTAGCGGTATAGTTCAGGATGAGGAAGGAGAAGCGTTACCGGGAGTAACAATTGTAGTAAAAGGAACTACAAATGGTACGATCACTATGCCCGATGGAAGCTTTTCTTTATCGACGTCTCAGGATAATGCTATTTTACAATTTTCATTTATTGGTTATCAATTGCAGGAAATAGATGCATCTACTATTAGTGGTTCATTGGTGGTAAAGATGATCGAAGATATTGCTGCTATTGATGAAGTGGTAGTAACTGCATTTGCTACTCAGAAAAAAGTAAATGTTACAGGAGCTATATCCGCTGTAAATGGAGATGAACTTGTTGCTACACCAGTCGCAAATATTTCCAATGCGCTTATCGGTAATACTCCTGGTGTTAGCGGTTTGCAAACATCTGGTGAGCCAGGAAGGAATGCTGCAAATATTTATATTCGGGGTATTTCGACGTATGGTTCTGCCGCTCCTCTAATTGTAATTGATGGAGTTGAGCAGGCTGCTGAACAAGCATTTGAGGAATTGAATGCTATGGATGCCAATGAAATTGCCGGCATTAGTGTGTTGAAAGATGCTGCATCTACTGCCGTTTATGGTATTAGAGGAGCAAATGGGGTTATTATTGTTACTACCAAACGAGGACGTTCCGGTAAAGCAAAAATCAGCTTCTCTTCAAACTATGGTTTAACCAAAGCTTCTAATTTGCAGAAGGGAACAACTGCATACGAGTATGCACTTTTAAGAAACGAAGGAATTCGCAATGAGCAACGTGCATATGATGGAACTGGAAGTTTGTCAGCGTATATCTACAATGATTATGATTTGTGGAAATTTAAGAATAATCGTGATTTCACACCGGTTGAAGTTGATGCGATGTCCAACCTTTCAAGTGAGCAAAAAGAAATTCTTAAAAATTCACCTGCATTGTACTATGCAAGCCATGATTTGTATAAGGAACAATTTGATAAGATTGCTCCTCAGTTTCAATCTAACCTTAACATTTCTGGCGGAACACAAAAAGTTAAATATTTTGTATCCTTTGGTTACTTTAGTCAAGAAGGGATTACAAATTCGACCAAATATTTTGGATCTGAAACAGGGTCAAATTTTAATAGGTACAACTTTAGGGGTAATTTTGATATTGACATTGCCAAAAACTGGCGTATAACTGTTAATACTGCTGGTCAATTCGGACAAACACAGGGGCCTGGTATTAACTCCGGTCCTTATGATTTGAATGGACGTTACAAAGTTATCATGCAATATATCTATGATGGTAACCCATTCATTACTCCAGGTATTATCGATGGCAAATTGATTAATAATTTTGCTGGTGTTCCCGGATCTATCCAAAATCCATTAGGAGTTAAAACGGGAAGTCAGATTGGTTCTCAAAATGCAGTTTATAACTTGCTTATTAGTGGTCGTGGAACCATCTATAATAGCCTGTTGGATAACTTGGTAAAAGTTAATCATGAAATGGATTACCTGGTAAAAGGATTGAAGGCTCATGCAACCTTAAGTTATCAGGACAATTATAATCGTTACGTAACTTATTCTCCATCCATTCCTTCCTATTCGATTCAAAGAAGCCTTGATAATCCAAATGAATATCAATTTTTTGGAGGAGCCATGGGAGCAGGTTCATTTAATTCCTATGGGTACAGCAACTGGAATAAATTATATGTAGATGCCGGTTTAAACTGGGCTGGAAGTTTTGGAGATCATAACGTATCTGGTTTATTGCTTGGCAAAGGCTCTAAGTATACCATGCCAAGTGATTCTTATAATGTTCCTTCGGGTGTGATGGGATTGGTTGGTCGTGTAACTTACAATTATAAAGATCGTTACATGGCTGAATTTAATGTCGGTTATAACGGAACGGAGCAATTTGCAGAAGGCAAGCGCTTTGGATTCTTTCCTGCCTATTCTTTAGGTTGGGTGCCAACCAGTGAAACCTTTTTCAGGAAAAGTGACTTTCTTTCGTTTCTTAAAATCAGGGGATCATATGGTGAAGTTGGTAATGATCAGCTTGGAGGAAGCAGAAGATATTATTATTTGCCAAATACCTATAACTTAGGACAAGGAGGTTACTGGTTCGGTAACAGCAACGGATCTTCACAAAACACATACTTCAGTGGGGCAAATGAAGGTGCGCTCGGTAATCCTGCAATCACATGGGAAAGAGCAAAAAAATATGATGTTGGTTTAGAAGTGCATTTCTTTAAGAATAAACTATCATTAATTGCAGATTGGTTTAAAGAAGATAGAAATAACATCCTTACAACTTTAGGTACCATTCCTGCTATTTATGGTGTGTCTTCCAGTTCTGTTCCTCCTGCAAATGTTGGAATTACTAAAAACGAAGGTTACGAAATTATGGCCAGGTGGGAAGATCATAAAGGAGATTGGAGTTATTCTATTGAAGGCGATTTAAGCTATGCGCGAAATAAAATTATTTACAAAGCCGAAGCCAATAATCCATATCCCTGGATGAATCAGACAGGATTTGCAATCGGGCAACGTTTTGGTCTGGTTAGTGACGGTTTATATAACACTCTAGAAGAACTTAATAATCGTCCTTACAATACCTTCACTTCCAATAAAGCCACTCTTGGAGATATCAGATACAAAGACCTGAACGGTGATGGTTTGATTGATAATAAGGATATCGCTCCAATTGGCTTCCCAAATTATCCTCAATACCACTTTAATACCAAATTTAAGGTAGCTTACAAAGGGTTTGATTTGAATTTATTGTTTGTAGGAACAGCCAATGGTTCCTATTACCTGAACAGTGGTTATACTATTCCTTTCTTTAAACGTGCAGGAAATGCATGGCAATGGATGTATGATGGAAGATGGACGCAAGAAAAATATCTTGCCGGGGAAGAAATTACATTTCCTCGTTCTACGTTCGATGCTAATGGAACCCACAACAATTATCGTCAAAGTGATTACTGGATGAAGTCCAGCAATTTCGTCAAACTTAAGAATGTTGAGCTGGGCTATACTTTCCAAACTGAAGGATCTCATTTCTTCAACAGAATTGAAGCATTTAGGGTGTATGCAAATGCCAATAATGTTTACACATTCAAAAATGATCTTACTGATATTGGAATTGATCCGGAAACTACTGATGGTCGCACTTATATATACCCATTGACAAGTGTTGTTACAGTCGGCCTTAGCATGCAGTTTTAACAGGTAATAAATTAAGAAGATAATATTTATGAAAAAATTAGCAATAATACTATTAATACTAGGATCTGTGGGTCTGATGTCATGTGAAGATGTCTTTCTTGAGAAACCGGATACTACAGGAACAGTCGATTTGAACGAAGTATATAGTTCATCGAAGAATGCGGAAGCTGCTCTTTTTTCATGCTACCGGAACATTTTGATACATGGTTGGCCAGGAGGTTGGGGAGTTGGTCACGGTGCACTGGCTTCAATTAGCGGTGAGCGTTCAAAAGGTTATTCCTGGCATGGTACCAATACGATTGCACTAACTGGTTTATCTGTTAACGGAACTGACGGTTCTGATGGTGGTGCAGATCATTTTGGAAATAACTGGAGTAATATCAGGAAATGTTTTTTGGTAAAGGAAAATATTGACAAGGTTCCTGATATGAGCGAAGAGACAAAAGGATACATTAAAGCGGAAGTTACTGGTTTGGTTGCTTATCGATACATGGGGATGTTTTATCGTTATGGTGGACTTCCAATTGTGCGTAAATCTTTTGAAGCGACAGATGACTTGAACACTGGTAGAGAAAGCCTTGAAACCACACTTGACTATATTATTGAATTGTGCGATTCAGCTTACATGGGACTTCCTGCTGGAGACTGGAGCGCTGATAAAACTGGCCGTTTAACACGAGGTGCGGTTTTGGCAATTAAAGCCAGGGCATTGACATATGCAGCGCGCCCTTTATTTAATAGCAGTACTCCATATTTGGACAATGGTGAAAATAATGATTTGGTATGTTTTGGTAGCGAAGATGTAGGAAGATGGCAAGATGCGATCACTGCAAACGAGGCCGTACTGACATGGGCTAATTCAAATGGCTATGGATTAATTAATACCGGAGGTGCAGGTGAGGGCCAGCCAAATCCGAATGCATTGGATGACTATGGAACGGCTACTTCAACTCCAGCTAACAGAGAAACGATATTAGCTTATAAATGTAATACCACAAACATGTGGGAATGGCCTGGAAGTACAATTTTCTACTATTTAAATACATCAAGAAACTGGGGGAATAATCGATGGGATACCGATTTGGTTGGTTTGTTAACTAATTTCCTTGAGTTGTACTATAAAAATGATGGAACAGATCAGGAATGGCCTGAAATCGGTGAGTCTACACCAAGGGATGCCAGCGACTGGTTGGAAAAAATTCCTCAGATGGAAGCTCGTTGTTTGGCTGATAATATCTTTCCAGGATTTGATTCATATAATAACCCTGGAGTTTATAATTACAGCGCTGAAGGCTGGGGACGTTCAACTGCAAATATGGGTAAAGAGGGTGAATTCCCTCAGGCTATTGGTTCAGGTAGAGGTTGCGGATTTCCTGTCAAATTCTACTACCATGCAGAATCTCGAGTTTGGTTTGAACCACCATTGTTCCGTTTAGCAGAAACATATCTGAATCTTGCCGAAGCATACAATGAATCAGGTAATTCTTCAAAAGCACTTGAAAATTTGAATAAGGTACATAACCGTGCTGGTTTGCCAGCAGTGACTGAAACCAACACAGAAGCGCTTAGAGAGATTATACAACGAGAAAAGGCAATAGAGTTTTATAATGAAAATCAGCGCTATTACGATGTTAAACACTGGAAGCACAAAGATATTGCCAATGGCATTATTGGTGGTTCTATGCGCGAGCTGCAATTCAAAATTAAGGCTGATGCCAGTGGTAGTAACAACCTAGCGGTAAACCTTGAGTCATATTGGGATGCAGAATCATTTGTGGCGTTCTGGAGTCCAAGAATGTATTTGGAACCAATTCCTCAATCGGAAGTGAACAAGGGAGTTACTGTTCAGAATCCTGGTTATTAAACCACTAAAAAAGTTTATCACATAAGATGAAAGTAATGAATATGAAAAAACTAAATATATTTCGAGAAATCCTTATGGCAGGAGTGTTCTCTGTGATAGCTGGATTTGGATGGGCTCAGGAAGTAAATTCTGCATCCGATTCTATTGCTTCGAACTCTGCTGTTTCTGATATCGTGATACCTACTGATCAACAGACTAATTCCTCTGCCATTTCGACGGTAAGTGGAACTGAACTTTATAAGATCAATTCATCAAACTTATCCAATACCTTTCCAGGTATGTTGTCTGGATTGACTGTGATAGGGGGGGCGGGTGAAGTTGGAAACAATAATGCAAATTGGTTGATCCGTGGGATGGGAACCTATGGTGTTGGATTAAATGCTGCAAAAATCTTCGTGGATGGTTTCGAGGTGAATTCAAATTACATGGTTTACCTGTCACCAACAGAAATAGAAACTGTTTCTATTTTGAAAGATGCTGGTGCACTTACTTCATTCGGTGAAAGAGGTGCGAATGGTATAATCTGGATTGAAACAAAGCGCGGAAAAATTGGAACTTCAACGGTTACAGCTCAAGTGAGATATGGATCACAAACACCAATTGCTGTGAATAAGCCTTTAGACTCTTATGGTTATGCTTCATTATACAATCAGGCAGTAAGTAATGATATGGGGGCGTGGTCTCCAGTTTACTCAGATGCTCAACTTTCAAATTATCAGAATGGACAAGGTGTGAATGTTGATTGGTATGACGAAGTATTGAAAAACTCTGGGTCAGTGGTTGATGGTGATGTAACATTTAATGGCGGTACTGAGCAAGCAAGATATAATGTAACAATGGGTTATATTAATCAATTGGGGCTTTATGATGTAAGTCAAACAGACACAACTTCAAATTTGAATTATTCCCGGTATAATGTCCGTGCAAATTTAGATTTTAAATTGTTGGATATTTTTGAAGCTCGTGTTGATATTGGTGGCCGTATTGAACGCCGTAAAAGACCAAATATCGGGACTTCAGATATGATGTCTATTTTATCCCGTTATCCTTCGAATATTTACAATGTATTCGATGATGAAGCGATGAATTACTATTCTGGAACAGCAATTTACAGTAACAACCCGGTGGCTTCTGTTCAATCTTTGGGTTGGGCATCCAATCAAACGCGTATTCTTCAGGGTAACTTTACTTTGAAGGAAAAGCTGGATTTCATAACGCCCGGACTATATATGAAAGAGTCATTTTCTTTTAATGCTTATACTTTAAGTTCATACAGCAAAACAAAGAATTATGCCCGTTATTATAACGGTGAACCAACTACTACTGATGAGACTACTTCAATTACGGCGAGTGGATGGGGTTCTGCGGGCATGGAAGACTGGAAGCAAGGGAAGATCACATTAGGATATGATCAACAATTTGGAAAGCACGCTGTGAGTACCGCTGTAAATTTTCATTCTTCTGCATATAATGGAGATGGGTATTTTTCCTATAAATATCATTACGTGAATTTAAATGGAAAATTTAACTACAGTTTCGATAACAGGTATGTTGGTGAACTATCGTTTTCATATTTTGGAAATGATTCATATGCACCTGGCAATCAATGGGCACTTTATCCAGCACTTTCTGGTGCATGGATTATATCCAATGAAGATTTCATGAACAATTCAAAAAATGTTGATTATTTGAAATTGAGAGCTTCTGTTGGCCAGACTGGTTCTTCAGACTCAGGTTCTACAAGTTCATTGGCATCGTTCTCTTCAAATGGTCGTTTTCTGTTTAAGGAGTATTTCACATCCAGCTATGTTGGAGCATTCTACACCGGAGCTTCCTCTGGTTCGTGGCAAAGTACTTTAGTTCCTATGTTTATCTCAAATCCAGATGCTCATGCAGAAAAAAGCACCAAGTACAACCTCGGTGTTGATGCAGCTTTATTTGGAGGTTTAAACATTATTGCTGATGCATATTTAGATAAAAGAACTGATATTTTGACTTTGGATAATTCATTGATGAACTATTACGGTAAGAATTACTATTTGTCAAATATTGGGGAGATGACCAGCAAAGGGTTTGAATTAACTGCGATCTGGCAAAAACAACTTGGTGATTTTTCCTACTCTTTAAATGGTATGATTTCGTACAATACCAACACTATCGACTATATGGCAGAAGTTGCAACAGCTCATGACTACAATGCAATGACTGGCCGTCCTGTTGGAACTATTATTGGCTTGGAAGCGGACGGTTTCTATGATATTTCAGATTTTAATCCTGATGGATCATTGGTTAGTGGAGTTTCTGTTCCTGCATTTGGTGCTGTTCTGCCGGGGGATATCAGATACAAAGATTTAGATAATAACGGAATTGTCGATCAAAATGATGTGACTGCTGTCGGAAAATCGATTGTACCTGAGTGGACATATAGTTTTGGTGGTTCTGCAGAATACAAAGGATTTGATATTAGTATCATGTTCCAGGGAATCGCAGGAGCATCGGCAAACTTACTTTCTAACTGGCAACAAACAGTAGCATTTGTGGATAACGGAAATGCTTTCCCAATTGCTGAAGGAGCCTGGGCTTATTATCCTGGTCAAAATATTGATACACGTGCTACTGCAACGTATCCCAGATTGACCACTCAAAGTAACGATAATAACTACAGAACCAGTTCTTTCTGGATTAAGAGTCGTGATTATCTGAAAGTTCGCAACATCGAATTGGGATATAACTTCTCAGAAAATTCAAAATTCAAAATTCAGGGAGTTGATAACCTTCGTATTTATGTAAATGTAGTAAATCCATTTACCTGGAGTAAGCTGCTTGATGATTACAACATGGATCCGGAAAATATATACGGCGGTTATCCATCTGTTAAATCGGTTAATGCTGGTGTATCCTTAACTTTCTAATATTTAAAACTGACAGAATTATGAATTTAAGATATATAAAGAGATCATTGTTCATCTTGACAGGGCTGTTTTTATTGTCGGGTTGTGAAGAGTTTCTTGATACAAGTTTGGATAGAAACCAAACTTCTGAAACTATTGCAACCAATCGCAGTACCTTGTGGAACTTTGGCAATGCATTTTATTCGCCAATTCAATACGGATTTTCGGTTGTTGATGGAAATATTTTTGCATCTGCATCTGATGAAGCCCAACAAACCAATGTTTCTTCAAATGTTGTATATTTCAACAAAGGTATCATTAACGAGAGCATTAATCCGCTGTTCTATTTGTACCAGAATTACTATGAAGGTATCAGGGCTGCTAACTATTTCCTTGATTACGTTAAAGACGGGAAAGGTGAAGAATTACTTGCTCTAAATAGAAATATTGAGAATGATATTTATTCCTACCAAAGGGATGTAGCATCATTAAATTGGTTTATTGCAGAAGCACATATTGCTCGCGCATTTTATTACTCAGAGTTAATAAAAATGTATGGAGGAGTGCCGATTATTGAGAAAACAATAGAGGAGTCGAATAATGAGAAAGTCGCTAAATCTGATTACGATGCAGTTGTAAATTATATCGTAAATGAGATTGATACTTACAAAGATCAGTTGGCTGTTAACTGGGATGATTTCTCTGATAGAAACGGTCGATTTACTCTTGGAGTAGCGTTAGCTATTAAAGCCCGTGTTTTACTTTATGCTGCTAGTCCGTTGCATAATACAACAGGAGACGTTTCTAAATGGGAAAAGGCCGCTGAGGCCGCTCATGATTTGATTAGCAATACGGATTTGAGTTATGCTTTGGATGGTGATTACCGAAACTATTTTGTAGGAGGAAATCCTCTAACAAGCTCAGAAACTATTTATGCCGTACGTCGTGGAAATTCAAATTCAATGGAAGTTAGCAACTATCCAATTGCTACGGCAGGAGGATATAGTGGAGTAACTCCCTCTGAAAATCTGGTTTCGGCATACGAATATATTGGAGAACCCGATCCAGCTGATCCTTATGCGAACCGTGATCCAAGGTTAGCTGCATCAATTGTTACCAATGGAAGTACCTGGAATGGACGTGAAATTGATGAGACTGCAGGTGGAACCGATGATATGGCTAATTCCAATGCCAGTCGCACCGGTTACTATTTGAAAAAATTCCTGACTGATGGATTGAACTTGGTTCAGGGACAAACTGCTCAACATAACTGGGTAACTTATCGGTATGCCGAGATCCTTCTTAATTATGCTGAAGCAATGAACGAAGCATATGGACCAACTGACATTCCTGCCGGCTTTACCATGTCTGCAACGGATGCATTGCAAATGGTTCGTGATCGTGCCAGTGCCGCTCTTCCAGCAATTACTGCAGATACAAAAGTAGATTTTCGCGCAGTGGTAAAACATGAACGCCGCGTAGAATTGGCATTTGAAGACCACCGTTACTGGGATTTGCTAAGATGGAAAGATGCTGAGCAAGTACTTAATCAACCAATTAAAGGCGTAAAAGTAACTGCTGATGGAGAAAGTCTAAGCTACCAGGAGATTACAGTTGCTACCCGTAAATTTGAAGCAAGGAACTATTACTTGCCATTCTTGCGCTCCGAGATAGAAAATTCACAAGGTACACTTGTGCAAAATGACGGTTATTAATCTGAGAATATAAAAGAATAAACTATGAAACTTAGAATAGTCTTAATGTTATTATTGATCCTTCCAATTGTATACAGTTGTCAGGAGGGCGACGGGGATCAAGATTATGGATTTGCATATATCTATATGCCTCAGGCGATGGTTTCAGGCGGGCTGGACAACTATTACAATGTTCCTGCCGGTGGCGCAGAATATACGCAAAACTTTAAGGTCGAAGATGGAAAGGTGAAGGTTATCCTTGGAGTTCTACATTCAGGCAAATTATCAGATGAAGCTTACAGCGTGGACGTAAATTCGTCTGCCCCTTCTTCTGATGTATTGTCAGAAGTTGGAGGAGTTGTAATGCCAGCAATTTATTCGTTACCTCAGTCTGTTAGTGTCTCTGCAGATCAGAGTGGTGAAGCTTTTTATCTCTCCATTGATGCCAATGAATTAAGCACAGGCAATTACGACGGTCAAAAATTGGTGCTAGTGGTGGAAATTAGCAATCCATCCAATTTTGAATTGGCTGACGTTGGGACTTCAGTGGTCGTTATCGTAGATGTAGATAGTATTAAATCGCATTTGTAGTAAATGATCTGGAATTTTCCTAAAAGGCTATTGGTAATGGTGAAAACCTAATAATGCCAACGCCTTTTAGGGATTTTATTTAAAATAAAGATAATTGAGAGTGAACGATTTTCATCCAGGCGATGAATAGTTCTCTTAGATCGAAGCAAAATAGGTATTAAATGAAAAAAACTGGTTTAATTATTTTCTTTTTGGCGGTTACAGCAATTATTGTAAAAGCTCAAATTAGCGATGTGCAATTAATTACAAAAAAGGTTTTACAATATGATCGCGCAGACTTTTCAATTCAATTAGCTGCTAATTGGACAAATCCATATTTTCAAGAAGACGTTTCTCTAGATATGCTTTTAACTGCCCCGAATGGACAAAAGTTGACTTTACCTTGTTATTACGTTTCAGGCGAAAGTGGAAGCAATTCCAGTTGGGAAGCCAGGTTTACACCACAGCAAGCAGGGAAGTATGAATATCAGTTTCTGCTTAGTGAAAAAGGGGATTTTAAAGCTACATCCGAAAAATTCAACTTCGATTCAAAGCCCTCCAGGTTAAGGGGATTTCTTCACACTAAAAGCAACTGGATACTTCAATTTGATAATGGTGAGCCTTTTAGAGGAGTAGCGGAAAACTTGTGTTGGGAATCACGCACAAATGATGATTCGAAATTCTTTAAAGCGTTGCACGAAAAACACGAGAAGTATAATTACGATTATCTAATTCCATTATTTTCTAAGAATGGTGGGAATTTCTGTCGTGTTTGGATGTGTTCGTGGAATTTCCCAATTGACAGGCAAAATCATTTCAATAATCATCGATATGAAGCTTCAAATGAGTATTTCAATCCTAGTGCGGTGAAGAAACTGGATCAGTTTGTTGATTTGTGCAAGGATAATAATGTTTATGTGATGCTTTGCATGGGGCAAGGAGACGTTCGTGCAGACCACAACTTTTTTATATCGGATGAAGCTAAGGCTAAATACAAAAATCGTTTGCGTTACATTGTGGCCCGGTGGGGGTACAGTCCAAATATCGGAATGTGGGAATTTTTTAATGAGATTGATAATATCCAGCATCGGAACCAAGGTGGGCCTATTCCTGCAAAAGATATTGTAGCGTGGCATGCTGAAATGAGTACCTACCTGAAGGAACTTGATCCATATAATCATATTCGTACTACTTCAATCTCGCACAGGGATTTAGAAGGTTTAAATTCAGTTGCAGATCTAGACATCAATCAAAAACATATTTACAATAACACGGATGTTCTTCCAAGGGAGATCGAAAAGTATGAGAAAGAATTTGGGAAACCATATGTGATTGGTGAATTTGGTTATGAGTGGGATTGGTCGAAGAATTTTGATGATTTCAGTGATGGAATGGACTTCGATTTTAAAAGAGGACTTTGGTATGGATTATTTACCTCTACGCCAATCACTCCAATGAGTTGGTGGTGGGAGTATTTCGAAGATCGCGATATGATGGGCTATTTCCGTGGTGTAAGCGAAATAAATAATCAAATGCTGCAAGCTGGAAACGGCGATTTTGAAAAAATTGATGTAGACGTTGAGGGGTTGGAAGCATTTGGCGTGAAATGTGGACAAAAGACATTTGTTTATTTACTCAATAAAACCGATCAAAAAGTTTATTCGAAAGTCAAAATTGAAGAAAAGAATCAGCTATCGAATTTGAAAGTATATCATCCAACATCATTAAATTATAGTAAGAAAAAAAGTGTCGCTTATAGTGACGGAGCAACTATTATAGACAATGTTGAATTGAATGCAAAGGATGAGTTGGTATTGATTTTAACCAACAAATAGGAATAAAGAAGAGTTGAGTTGATGATAAAGTGTTGGAAATATATCTGTTTGTTTTTAGCTGTTGTTCAAATGATAAATGTTGAAGCACAAAATTTTGGATTGACGAGTCCTCAGGATCAGGTTACGTTACCAAAATCGGCTGTTCAAGTTGTGTTGCCACAACGAAAACAGAAAGAGCAAAAGGCTACAAGAATTGACAACATTGGAGAAAATGAATGGAAAATCATTGATGGGTGGGAATTAGCTGAGGCTTCGAAAGTTATTGCATCAGACCAATCTTTATTCAATAAAGATTTGAATACTTCAGCATGGTACAATGCGATAGTTCCCGGAACTGTTTTAACTACATTCGTTGAGCAGGGAATTTATCCTGATCCATACTATGGCGTGAATAATTTGTCTATTCCAGACTCACTTTGCAGAATAGACTGGTGGTATCGAACAACGTTTGAACTTCCAGTAGGAAATGAAGATAAGCTGATTTGGTTGCTTTTTGAAGGAATTAATTATAAGGCAGACGTGTGGCTGAATGGAAATCTGTTGGGCTCAATACACGGGGCTTTTGTCCGCGGAAAATTTGATGTTACTGATTTTGTCAATACTTCCGAATCGAATATTCTGGCAGTGCATATTTTTCCACCGGATAATCCCGGCATTCCTCATGAGCAATCGCCAACCGCTGGACGTGGTCCAAATGGAGGGCAGTTATGTTTGGATGGGCCGACTTTCATCTCATCCGAAGGATGGGATTGGGTACCAGGAATCAGAGATCGCAATATTGGAATCTGGCAGGACGTAAAGATCAAATACACAGATCAGGTTACTTTGGGAGATCCCCTGGTGATAACGGATCTACCACTGCCAGATACAACATCTGCTGACGTTACTATTCAAACGGAGTTAATTAATCATTCCGATAGTTTGCAGCGAGTGAAAGTGCATTGCCGGTTTGACGATATTTCTTTGGTGAAATCGGTTGTCTTAAAACCAAACGAGCATAAACAAGTAAAATTTTCACCGAATCAATATTGGGAACTGAGTTTAAACAATCCGAAGTTATGGTGGCCAAATGGTTATGGTGAGCCAAACTTATACAAACTAAACCTGATAGTTGAAAATTCGATTGGGAAGGAATCTGATCGCAAATCTCTCCAATTTGGAATTCGTGAATTGAGCTATGAACTTACTATAGATGCACCTGACAAACCAGCATGGCGTGTTCAGTTTTCGCCTCTCAATTTGCTGGGACAAAAAAAGCCGCTTTTTGATAATAGAAAAAGAAGAGATGTTGGGGATGGTGTAAGTATTCCGACACTAAGAGAAGGTGCTGATGAATCGGTTTTAGTACCAGTGGACGACGAAAAAGCAGCTCCATATTTGATTATAAAGGTTAATGGAATACCCATTTTTTGTAAAGGTGGAAATTGGGGAATGGATGATGCAATGAAAAATGTATCACGGGACCATCTTGAGCCTTATTTCAAACTTCATCAAGAAGCAAATTTTAACATGGTCCGAAATTGGACCGGTGAAAGTACTGAAGAAGTATTTTATGAACTATGCGATGAATACGGTCTTTTGGTTTGGAACGACTTCTGGCTTTCAACAGAAGGATACAACTTAAATGTAAATGATGATGAATTATTTATGCGAAATGCCAGAGATGTGGTTCGTCGCTTCAGAAATCATCCATCGATTGCTATATGGTGTCCTCGAAACGAAGGCTATGCACCGGAAACTCTTGAAGATAGATTGGCCGAGTTAATTGTGGAAGAAGATGGTACAAGACACTATCAACCGAACTCTCGTTATTTGAATCTTCGTCCAAGTGGTCCCTGGCATTATTTCAAAGATCCGGCAGATTATTACAGAAATAATGCAAAAGGGTTCAATACAGAGCAGGGAACACCGTCTGTGCCAACGGCAGCTTCAGTTCGAAAAATGATGGCTGAAGAAGATACCTGGCCAATTAGTGATGTATGGTACTATCACGATTTGCATTATGGACAACAAGAGTATTGCTCGGCAATTGATCACTTATATGGTGATTCTGAAAATCTGGATGACTTCTGTAAAAAAGCTCAGATGGTGAATTATGATAGTCATCGGGCGATGTTTGAGTCATGGAACAGTAAACTTTGGAATAATACGACTGGATTACTCCTTTGGATGACGCATCCAGCATGGCCAAGCATGGTTTGGCAAGTTTACTCATGGGATTATGAAACTTTTGGCTCCTATTATGGGTGTCAAAAAGCTTGTGAACCTATTCATGTTCAGCGAAATCTCAATGATGGAAAAGTTGTCGTAATAAATACAAGTATTCAAAATGTAGAGAATGCTTCTGTGAGTTGCGAAGTTTATGATTTGCAGGGTGAAAAGTTGTTTTCTAAATCAACGATTGTTGATGTATTTTCGAATCAATTGACAGAATGCTTTACTCCAGTTTTTCCTAAGAAACTGGTTGGAAATTATTTGGTTAGACTTATACTTAAAGATAATAGAGGCCAAATCATATCATTAAATGATTATTGGGAAAAAGGTTTTGGGAAAGATGATTTTGAAGATTTTAATGAATTGCACGAGGCCAAAATAAAAGCCAAAATAGTTAAAGAAAGCGAATCTCCAGACTTGATTAAAGTTCGATTGAAAAATACAGGAAATACAATTGCCTTATCAATTAAACTCAGTTTAAATAATGAAAACACAAACAAGCAAATATTACCTGCTTATTTCTCAGAAGGATATTTCAATTTGTTACCTGGCGAGAGTCGGACTATTGAAATTGAGCATTTAAGAAATGATTCATTTAATGTTGCTGCAGAAGGATATAACCTGAAATTGAATAAAATATTATAATAGAATGGCAAATGGATAATAGGTGTTTAGAAAGAGTGGAATGATACGAATCTGTTAGTATTGCAGAGAGTGTCTATACATTTCTGATCCATCATTTTGGCATGAAATGTATTTAGAAATGATAAAAAAGTATTACAGAAGAGGCACGTGAGTATTGTATTTTTGAAAAAAGGAAAAGAACTTACTTTTAGTTGAAAATGAGGATAAGCAAGTGCTTGTAAAATATATGATAATGAATAGTGAATTTAAGAAGAGACTGCAAAAGTTGGAGGATAATCATCAGGCAATTATCACAAGAAAAAATAACCCGATTGCAATATCAAATGGTATTATACAGAGGTACGAAAATGCTATTTTGACTGATGAGCATACTCCTCTTTTTTGGCGCTATGATTTAAATCCAGAAACAAATCCAATGTTACTTGAGCGCATTGGTATAAATGGGACTTTTAATGCTGGAGCAATTAAATTTGATGGTAAATATGTGATGGTTGTCCGTGTTGAAGGTAATGACCGGAAATCATTTTTTGCAGTTGCGGAAAGTTCCAATGGGATTGATAATTTCAAATTTTGGGATTTTCCGATAATACTTCCTGAAAACGAAGATCCGGATGTAAATGTTTATGATATGCGACTGACTGAGCATGAAGACGGTTGGATATATGGAATTTTCTGTACTGAAAGAAAAGATCCAAATGCTCCGGTTGGTGATATGTCTTCTGCAGTTGCAGATGCAGGTATTGTTCGTA
The DNA here is from genome assembly GCF_052690465.1 of Sunxiuqinia sp. A32. Classification (NCBI taxonomy): domain Bacteria; kingdom Pseudomonadati; phylum Bacteroidota; class Bacteroidia; order Marinilabiliales; family Prolixibacteraceae; genus Sunxiuqinia; species Sunxiuqinia sp. A32. The sequence goes on along the minus strand of NZ_JBQYLI010000002.1, from coordinate 287,078 downwards.
CAAAAGATTTGAGAAAGTGGGAACGTTTATCTGACCTAAAATCAAAAAGCCAACAACGAAATGTTGTGTTGCATCCTGAATTTCATGATGGAAAATATGCACTGTACACTCGTCCCCAGGATGGATTTATTAATGCCGGTAGTGGTGGTGGAATCGGTTGGGCTTTAATTGATGATATTACGAAAGCGGAGGTTAAGGATGAGAAAATTGTAAACTTGCGTGAATATCATACAATTAAAGAATTAAAAAATGGGGAAGGACCTGCACCAATAAAAACAGATAAAGGATGGTTACATCTAGCTCATGGAGTTAGAGGATGTGCTGCAGGTTTAAGGTATGTACTCTATTTATACATGACTGATTTGAAAGATCCATCAAAGCAAATAGCTGAACCAGCAGGATTTTTTATGGCACCAAGGGATGAAGAGCGTATCGGTGATGTGTCGAATGTCTTATTCTCAAATGGTTGGATTTTAGATGAAGACGGTACTGTTTTTATTTATTATGCGTCTTCCGATACCAGAATGCATGTGGCAACATCTACGATTGATCGATTAGTTGATTATTGTTTAAATACTCCTGCCGATGGATTACGTTCAGCAACATCTGTTGAAACGTTGAAAAGACAAATTGAAAGAAACCTGGAGTTGATGACCGTAAAAAATTGATTATAATTGTGTTAGCAATTATGGTGTTTTTTGAAAGATAAATTATTTGTAAGTAACTGATTTGAAATATGAAGACCGAAAAACTTAAGTTGAAAGAGAAAATTGGGTATGGATTTGGCGATGCGGCATCATCTATGTTCTGGAAGTTATTTTCAATGTATTTGATGTTCTTTTATACTGATATTTTCGGAATTTCTGCAGCAGTAGTTGGAACCATGTTTTTGGTTACCAGAATATGGGATGCGGCATTTGATCCGGTAGTAGGAGTGATTGCCGATCGCACAAAATCCCGATGGGGAAAATTTCGTCCTTTTTTATTGTGGGGGGCGTTTCCCTTTGGGATTGCAGGTATATTAACATTTACGACTCCTTCGTTCGGAATGACAGGTAAAATTATCTATGCATATGTCACCTATTCCGTCATGATGATGTTGTATTCTTTAGTAAATGTTCCATACGCATCGTTACTGGGAGTAATGTCGTCTGATGGCAGGGAGCGAACTACTTTGTCATCATTTCGAATGGTATTTGCGTTTGCTGGAAGTATTCTGGCTTTGGCTTTAGTAAATCCACTAGTTGAACTTTTTGGCGGGACTCAGGCTGGGCATGAACAAAAAGCGTGGCAATTAGCAGTCATTGTTTTTGCTGTCATTGCTGCTGTATTATTCTACTTCACATTCTCATGGACGAACGAAAGGGTAAAACCAATCAAAGCTGAGAAAGTAAGTCTGAAAAGTGATGTTAAAGATTTATTGGCAAACCGACCTTGGTGGATATTGCTTGGATCAGGAATTGCAGCATTAATTTTTAATTCCATACGGGATGGGGCAGCCATTTACTACTTTAAATATTTTGTGCAAAATCAGAGTTTAGTTTCATTGTACTTGGTACTTGGGCAAGCCTTTAATATTGTTGGAATCATATTCGTTACTCCATTGGCTAATCGATTTGGGAAAAAGCGTATCTACCTATATGCGATGGTTATGGCTACTGTATTAAGTATCGCCTTTTATTGGTTGAACGCCGGTAATATTGTGCTGATTATTGTGCTGCAATGTTTGATAAGCATTTGTGCGGGAAGTATTTTCCCTCTTCTATGGTCTATGTATGCTGATATTGCTGATTATTCAGAACTCAAGACAGGTAGGCGTGCAACAGGCCTTATCTTTTCTTCTTCATCGATGTCCCAAAAATTTGGGTGGACTCTTGGTGGAGCTCTTACGGGTTGGTTACTAGCTATTTATGGTTTTAAAGCCAATGTTGTTCAAACAGAGGAAGTACAATCTGGAATTAGAATGATGCTCAGTATTTTCCCAGCAATAGGGACAATCTTATCTGTAATTTTTATTTATATCTATCCATTGAGTGAGAAAAAGATGGTGGAAATTAGTGAGAAGTTAGCATTGAGAAGAAATGAAAACCAATCTTTAAATATTGCTGAATAATGTCTGAATTGAAGTTAAAGAAGTTAAGTGGTGAGATGAAGTCTGATCTTATTGAGAATATTCTTCCTTATTGGATGAATACCATGAGAGATGAGACAAATGGCGGATTTTACGGACAAATAAATGGAGATGATGAATTGGTTCCAAAAGCTGACAAGGGGGGAATTTTGAATGCCAGAATCCTTTGGACCTTTTCGAGTGCATACAATGATTTAAAAGATAAGAACTATCTTGAGAAAGCAACTCTTGCTTACAATTATATTATTGATCATTTTTTTGATGAAAGAAATGGAGGCACTTTTTGGAGTCTTCAGTTTGATGGGCAACCTCAGGATACAAAAAAGCAGATCTATTCGCAGGCTTTTTTCATTTATGCATTAACAGAATATTATAAAGCAACGGAGCTGCAGCAGAGTCTTGACAAAGCAATTGAGCTATTTTATTTGATTGAAAAACACAGTTTCGACAAATCCAGGAATGGATATATGGAAGCTTTTAGCCAGAATTGGGAATTGCTGGAAGATTTGAGATTGAGTGAAAAAGATGCGAATGAAAACAAAACAATGAACACTCATTTGCACATTCTTGAGGCATACACCAATTTGTATCGTGTTTGGAAAGATGAGCAAGTGAAGTTTCAACTGGATAATCTAATAGAGTTATTCTTAGATCAGATTACTGACCAGCAAAATTTTCATTTGAATTTATTTTTTAATGATGATTGGGAATGTAAATCAAGCATTATTTCTTATGGACATGATATAGAAGCTTCGTGGCTGATTTATGAAGCTGCTGAAGTATTAGGAAATAAAGAGTTGCTTGAAAAAGCTAGATTGACTTGCATAAAAATAGTTCAGTCGTCGATGGAAGGATTGCAAGAAGATGGTAGCCTAATTTATGAAAAGGATTTGGAGAGTGGTCATATTGATTATGAACGACATTGGTGGCCACAAGCCGAAGCTGTTGTTGGTTTCCTAAATGCTTTTGAAATGACCCGGGAAGATAGATACATTGACCATGCATTGAAATGTTGGGAGTATATTCAGAGCAAGCTGGTTGATCATGCAAATGGGGAGTGGTTTTGGAGTATTCTCGAAGATGGGAACGTCAATCGGAAAGAAGACAAAGCTGGCTTCTGGAAGTGTCCGTATCACAATTCGCGTGCTTGTTTAGAAACGATAAGAAGAGTTAATATGCTTTGTAAAATAGCGTCTTGATAATCTCATTGATTCCAATTTTCCTCCCGGTCACCTGCTAAAATATTAGTAATGAAAGATGCAACTCTAAAAACAATCACTCTATTTCTCTATTTTTTGACTTTTCAAATTGCATTTGGACAGGGAGATATCATATCTAATCAGCAAATATCAAGTGCATTCTACTTGTACGAGCGAACTGATTTTGAAATCCAGTTAGCTGTATCATTTGAAAATCCGTTTGATGCCAATGAGATAGCATTGGATATGATTATTACCAGCCCATCGTTCAAAGAGTTGTCCTTGCCTTGTTTTTATATAAGTGGTGATGATGATCATTCAGTTTGGAATGCCCGTTTTTTGCCACAAGAAATCGGTGATTATTCATATCACTTTCAGTTGTCAAAAAGCAATGAAGTAGTAGCACTAACGAATACTGAAGAATTCACTGTTCTGCCATCTGCTAAAAATGGTGTTTTTCATGTAAATGATGATTGGACATTTACATTTGATTCAGGGATGTCATTTCGCGGAATTGGTGAGAATATTGGTTGGGAGGCTCGTGATTGGGAAAATCAAAATTATACCTATGATTATTTTCTTCCCAAGTTAGCAAGTAACGGTGTGAACTTTTTTAGAACCTGGACATGTATATGGAACCTTCCTATTGAATGGCAAATTGTTCAAGATACTCGATTTTACAATAGTACGACGGAATACTTCAATCCAGAGGGTATTCAGCGAATGGATGAACTCATTGAATTGATTGATTCGTTGGATATGCACATGATGCTGGCTTTGGTTCCTCACGGTGCCCTTATAACAAGCGGTGAATGGAAAAATAATCCATACAACATTGTAAATGGTGGCCCGGCTTCAACACCTACTGAGTTTTTCACCTTAGAGAAATCTCAGAAAAAGTTTAAAAATACCCTGCGATATTTAGTTGCCAGATGGGGATATAGCCCGGGAATTGGTGTTTGGGAATTTTGTAATGAAATTGATAATGCAGCATATGATGGGGGTAATACTTTATTTATTCCGGAAGCTGCTATTACCAATTGGCATGCTGAAATGAGTGAGTATCTTACTGAAATTGATATTTATGATCATCCAATATCAACAAGTATTTCGCATCGCGAATTACAAGGCCTGTATAATGTGCCAGATATCGACTTTAATCAAATACACATCTATCGGAATACAGGTGGTATTCCCGGTAAAATTAATCAATACAAAGAGGCTTATGATAAGCCATTCGTTGTTGGCGAATTTGGTTGGGATTGGGATTGGAATAATGTTTCAACTGAAAATGGCCCTGACTTTGATTTCGACTTGAAACGTGGGCTTTGGTACGGTTTATTTTCTTCCACTCCGATTGTTCCGATGTCCTGGTGGTGGGAATTTTTTGATGAAAGGGACATGACCTCTTACTACAAAAGTGTTACGACCGTTTCTCAAAAAATGCTGTCAGCTGGTAATGGCGATTTTAAACCAGCAACAGTTTCTGCCAGTGGTATTGAAAAATACGCTGTGCAGTGTGGTTCGAGCTATTTTATATATTTATTGAATAATTCGGCAAATAATATTGAAAGTGAAGTTAGATTGAATGTTGAAAGTGACGTTACCTATTATATTTCCAGCGTTCATCCATCAACAAATAAAGATTCGACAGTACCCCATATTTTAGCTAATTCTGGGACTATTGATCTTGGCGAGGTGTCGTTAAAAACGAAAGAGGAGATCGTTTTTATTGTATCTCCAGATCAATCGTTAACAGGAATCTCAAATCCATATTCTGGTTCAGTGATCAGTTTGCCTGGAATAATTGAGGCAGAGGAATTTGATATTGGTTCGGATGGATTAGCTTTTCACGATTTTGATAAGGGTAACTCAGGTGGATTTTATCGGGAAAATTCAGATGTAGATATTTATGAGAAGATAGTTGACTTTTATGTAAGTGATATTGTAAAAGGCGAATGGTTAAATTATAGTGTTAATTTTCAGGAATCTGGAGTATATTCTGTGTCTGCTGTCGCTTCATCAAATGCGATTGGAACAGCATTCAGGTTATTATTAGATGGACAGCCTGTTACGGATGAGATTGAAGTTCCGCAAGCGGGGAATCTTGAGAGCTGGCAGATAATTGATGTCCCATTAAAAAATAATTTGTTTAGAAGGGGTAATAGCACGTTGAAAATTGAATTTTTAGGTTCTGATTTATCAATTGATAAAATTGAGTTTAACCTTGAGAATAAGGCACCAGCTATTCAATTGACGGCCCCGAACAATGATTCATCGTATGATTATCCCGCTCAAATCAATATTCAATCCGAAGTTTCAGATGAAGATGGAGAGATAGCGAAAGTGGCATTTTATAATGGGGCAGTTTTGTTGGGGGAGGTTACTGCTTTGCCATATGAATGGAATTGGGCTCCAAGTGTTGGAGCTTATCAGGTTTTTGCAATTGCAACTGATAATAGCGGATTAACTGCAACTTCAGATACAATTTTCGGAAAGGTTCAGGTTTCGCATTTAATTCCTGGTGTTATTGAGGCTGAGAACTATGATGTCGGTTCAAATGGTGAAAGTTATTATGATCTAACAAGTGGAAATAAATTTGCAAAATATAGAACTGAGGATATCGATATTGAAAGTTGTTCTGATGAAGGAGGTGGTTTTTCTTTAGGCGACTTTCAAACCGGTGAATGGCTTAATTATACGGTTCAAGTTGAAGAATCTGGAAGATATCGGGTTGACTTTAGAGTAGCTACAAATATGGATGGAGGAAAATTATCAATTTCTGTAGATGGACAAACTATAAATAACTCCATTACTATTCCAAACACTGGCGGCTGGCAAATCTGGGAAACAATCTCTGTAGATGGGATTCAACTGGAAGAAGGTCAGCATGTAATAGAGTTAGGATCTGTTTCGGAATACGTCAACGTGAATAATATGATGTTCAGTAATGTTACGACAGTCAAGGAAATTAAAAAGAGTGAGATTTATTGTTTTCCTAATCCTGTAACCTCAACTTTATTTATTTCGGAACTTCCAAAAGATGCCGGTAAAATGACCATTCTTAATAATCAAGGTATTCCTGTAAGATACATTGGGAAGTTTGAGAAAAACATTGATGTAATCAATCTATCTCCTGGGATTTATAACCTATTAATTCTTTCAAAAGAAAATAATCTATTAAACTTATTGAGGTTTGTGAAATACTAAACCGAAGGATATTGTTAAATCTAAGAGTCTTTATTTTCAGGGAGGCAAAGTGTGAAATTATGACCTCTTTTATTCTCTGATAAATAATCTTTGCCGGGGGGAGTAATGGTCTTGATTTTTGATTACCAAAATTCCGGGGCATTGATTGTACATCCTCAAAAATAGAAGGAATGTCAAGCAGGGGCGACTTGATACCTGGACGGTTTTAACGGACTATAGTTAAGAAAAAGGCATTGACTTCTTATTCTTCGTTCCCGTTTCACTCAAAATGGAGAGGACGATCTTTTTAAGTTTACGCAAGCACACACCCATTTGCCTAGAGCGACCCTGTTTCTATGCTAAGCAACATAAGAATTGCCCGAAGCGACCTTTCAAATGGCCGGAGCGACCTCAAAAACATGTTGAGCATACATATTTTTATTCAGAGCGACCTCAAAAATGCCAAAAGTAAGCACGCTTTTCAGTTTTTTGATAAATAGATTGGTTGTTGGGGATTTAAATTAAAAATTACCATCTCTTAGGGATATGGGTGCGGAAATAAAAAAGGAGTTGATAATCAACTCCTTTTGTGCCCAGAACAAGACTCGAACTTGCACGGGAAAAATCTCCCACCAGGCCCTCAACCTGGCGCGTCTACCAATTCCGCCATCTGGGCTTTTAAGTCAAGAATTGTAAAAGTTATAGAACTCTTCTTTTTCTTGGAAAGTGTTGCAAATATAGAAAATTTTTATGCCCGTTCATGAATAAATTTAAAAAAATGATCTGTGTAATTTGTAGTGCCCAATTCTATCAACTCGTCGAGAAAAAGTGAATGTTGATCGGTTTTTAATCATTTTATTTTAAGAAAATATGTCTATTTGTATGAAAAGGCCAAAAATGTGTAATTTTTAAAATAAGTTCTATGGATCATTCTCTGAGTTTTGAAAAATTGTGGAATCAATGCGAATCAAAATTTCCGATCATTGAAAGGACCTTTACTGAATCTGAGCAGATGGACAGAGAGGGAATGCTGAGCAAGTTGGTTTTATCCCTGAGGCAATGGGAAAAAAGAAAACGTGAAATGGATAATGATTCAGAGCAGCAGATATTTGAGGAACTTCGGTATTTTTTCTCGCGAGGACTTGATTATTCACAGGAGCAGTTAGAAGTTATTTTTTCAGAAGAAATGGTAAAAGCAACTTATCATTTTATACAAGCGGCAAGAAAATTTGATCCCAAAATTAACTTTCATGATGTTTTTCAGGCATGTCGCAATGTGTGGATTATGAATGGACTCCAGTTCTTATTTGGAGCGCCGATTGAGCTTACTCCTTCAATTTTTGCATACAGTATGCTGTATCCTTATACGGATAATTATATTGATGACCCATCAGTTTCGTCGTTTGAAAAATATCAATTTAGTATTCGATTTGCAGATCGATTGGCGGGTGCTAATATTCAAGCTATTAACGAGCAGGAAGTCAAAATATTTAGAATGGTTGAGATCATTGAGGCGGAATGGGATCGACAAGTATATCCTACAGTTTATGACAGTTTGCTTGAGATTCACAGAGCGCAGACAACTAGCGCAAAATTAATTGCAGGTAATGATAATCTTTCACCACAAGAAGCTTTTAAAATTTGTATTGACAAAGGGGGAGCATCTGTAGTTGCTGATGGTTATTTGATATTTGGTACTCTGTCAAATCAGCAAGAGAGTTTTTTCTATGATTATGGCGCTTATCTTCAATTGTTGGATGATATTCAGGATGTTGGAGATGACTTGAAGGATGGATTACATACATGGCATGGATTTCAAGCACAATATGAACATATGGAATATGCCCTCAATAAAACCTGGGCTAGCGGACAAATGGTTCTAAATAGAGTTAATGATTTGAATATTGAGCGAGGTGAAGTTTTTAAATCACTGATGTCAAAAAGTATTGATCTGTTTTTAATTGAAGCAGTTATTGCAAATGGTCAATATTTTTCAGAAGATTACAGCCAGAAGTTTGAGAAGTATTCGCCTTTCAGTTTTTCATTTGTAAAAAAGCGTAGTGGAAGTTTTACTCCATTTCAGGATCAGTTTTTTGAAAATATTGAACGTTTTGCGATGCAGGATGATACTGCAGATTTCTGGTTCTTAAAAAAAGAAAGCCTGTCGAATAATCTTCAACAGGCTGATTAATATGTCTTTTCAGTAATTATTTCAGTTGATCAATTAGAAAGTTTGTCATTCTTTGGTACAAATGTAATCGAGTATTTCCACCATAGATGCTGTGATTTCTATTAGTATATATTGCCATGTCAAACTGAACACCTGCCTGTACCAGCTTTTCAGTATATTCCATTGTATTTTGATAATGTACATTGTCATCAGCTGATCCATGGATGATTAACAATCTTCCTTTTACATTTTGTGCATAAGATAAGGGTGAGTTGTCATCATATCCATCAGGGTTTTCATTTGGCGTACGCATAAAACGTTCCGTATAAACACTATCGTAAAAACGCCAGTTGGTTACAGGTGCAACCGCAATTCCGGCTTTAAAAACACCATCTCCTTTTCCCATACAAAGGGTTGTCATAAAACCGCCATAGCTCCAACCCCAGATAGCAATATTATCGCCATCAACATAAGGTAGTGTTTGTAAATATTTCGCAGCATCAATCTGATCGTTTGATTCGTTTTTGCCAAGTTGCATATAGGTTACCTTTCTGAAATCTTCGCCACGCGCAGCAGTTCCCCTCGGATCAACACAAACTACGATAAATCCTTCCTGTGCTAAATAGTTGTTCCAGTCAACGCTCCATCGATCAACAACTTCCTGTGAATTTGGACCACTGTACTGGGTCATTAAAACCGGGTATTTTTTACTTTTATCGAAGTTTGTGGGCTTTATCATCCAGCCATTTAAGTCAGTTCCCTCCGAATTTTTAAAATTGAAAAATGATTTTTCAGCTATTTCGTATTGATCTAGTTTATCTTTCAATCCAGCATTATCTTCAAGAACCCGGATTTGCTCGCCTTTGTAATCATTTAGAGTGATAAAATTAGGAGTATTTAAATCTGTAAAATAGTTAATGTAATATCTGAAATCTCCACTAAAGATAGCTTTATTGGTACCTTCTTGAGTTGAAAGTTTTCCAGCTTTTTTTCCATCCAGACTCGTAAAATAAACTTCTCGTTTCATCGGAGATTCTTTTGCTGCCTGGTAGTAGAAAATTTTTCGTTTTGAATCAAATCCATAGAAATCGGTTACGTCAAATTCTCCGTCAGTAAGCTGTTTTACTTCAAAGCCTTGACGATCGTATAAGTATAAATGCGAGAATCCATTTCGTTCGCTATTGACAACAAAATAGTTGTTATCCGGCAAAAAGATAAAATCATCCAAGAAGTCTTCAGAAACATATCGATCATTTTTCTCTGTAAAGAAAGGTCTTGAGTCACCGGTAAACGGATTGGCCATTAGAACGTCAATCTGATTTTGCCTGCGGTTCAATCTGAAGACAGCCATCTCATTTGCATCAGGAGTCCATTTTAAGCGAGGTATGTAAATGTCTGTTTCTTCACCAAGCTCAACATTCATTGTTGTTTTTGACTTTATTTCATAAACATGAACGCTAACTGTTGAATTTTTTTCGCCTGCTTTTGGATATCGATAAACGTATGGGGAAGGGTAAAGAGAATTCTCTTTAAGAGAAGGGTGTTCTCCTTTAAACATCATCATATCAAATTCAGGAACTTCACGCTCATCAAAACGAATATATCCAATGAATTTACTATCTGGCGACCACGCGAAAGCTTTGTTGAATGAGAACTCCTCTTCGTATACCCAGTCTGGTTTTCCATTAATTATTTCGTTAAGCTTACCATCGGTAGTAACCTGACTTTCAGTTCCAAATTTTAAACTTTTCACAAAAATGTTGTTGTCACGAACGAAAGCAACTCGTTCACCATCAGGAGAAAATGAAGCTAGTTCCTGTTTCCCTTTGCTTGACAATTCTTTTAATTCTTGGGTTACTGAATTCCAAACATAGTAATTTGCTGTGTATGAATGGCGGTAAAGTCTTTCGATATTTGTTGTTAGCAATATTTTAGTTTCATCATCACTAAAAAAATATTTACTAAAAGATTTAATTGGCGCGTCTTCAACCGTATTCAGGTCAAAAACTACACCTGCCTTTTTCCCATCTTTAAAACTGTACTTTACAATCTGGTTACCATTCTCCAAGCTTGAGTAGTACTCACCATCCTTCATCGATTGAAGTCCGGAAATAGATTTTTGATGAAATGCTCCCAGCTGTTGAACATCTTCTAAGGTAATTTTCTTTTGTGCTTGAAGAGTGAGTGTGCAACTTAAAAAAAGTAATAATGAAAGATTGAATAAACGCATTGTTCTACAGATTAAATTTGAAAGGATCAAAACTTCAACTTTTTTTTCAATAATAAAACGGATTCATTGAAAAACTATTTTCAATAAGTAAATTATTAAGCTAAAAAATTACAAAAATATTGTAGCAAAAAATAAAACATTTGGATAGGGTATCGGTTAGTAAAGGGGTATTAACTCCATAAAATCATAATTCACTACAAAAATTTACTAAAAAGATGAAAAAAACATCTATTCTAATTCTGTTCGTACTCGTTTTTAAGTTCGCATTTACTCAGGGAGATGTGATTGATTTTATTAAAGCTGGATCTGGTGATGCAGAAAAATTGTTTGAAGCTTATTTGAATCCTTATGCAATGGCATTAGGTGAAGGATTAAATAACGGTTGGTTTTATTCTGCCGAAACTCATCATTTACTTGGATTCGATGTAGCTTTGAGTGTAAGTGCCATCAGCATTCCGGAAAGCGATCAATATTTTGATTTGAATTCACTTCAGTTTTCAAGTTTGGAAGTGATTAATCCGTCAGCTGGTAGTTTAACTCCAACAATTGCCGGTTCAATGGATAATAGACCGGAACTTCAGGCTTTCAGACAAATTGACGGTCAGCGTCAGAATTTATTTTCTTTTCATTCACCCAATGGTGCTGGTTTAGACATGGTGCCGGTTCCGATGGCTCAAGTTAGTTTTGGACTACTACCTCATACTGATATTGTGGGACGTTATGTGCCTGAGTTATCATTAAATGCAGACGGGGATGACGTAAAAGTTGGATTAAAGGGGATTGGTGTGAAGCATAACTTTAAAGAATGGATTCCTTTTTTGAAACATTTACCATTTGATGCTTCCTTATTCATGGCCTATGCAAAAATAAATGCTGAGAGTGAATTGCAATATACATCATCTGACTATGATTTAGGCGGAATTCCATACGAAGACAACTATGTACACAAAGATGATCAACGGCTGGATTTTAATACTCAGTCATTCAAATATGGATTAATTCTTTCAAAAAAAGTTGGAATATTTACGGTATTTGGTAGTATCGGAAATACTAAGCTAAAATCGACAATTGACTTGTTGGGTAACTATCCAATATTGGAAGACGAAACGGATTATGTAGTTATTGAAAGTTATGAAGATCCACTTAGTCTTGAGATTGAATCAAAGAATGTAAGTATGAACGCTGGATTCCGGTTGAAGCTGGCTTTTTTCAAAATATTTGCTTCAGTTAATAAATCACATTATACATCTTATAATGCTGGAATAGCCCTTGGTTATAGATAGCACTTTTTTATTTAAATGGTTATACTGAGAAAAGGCACTTGCATGGTGCCTTTTCTTTTGTTTAAAGGTTTTAAAAAATATAATTCAGGTTGTGTCAATGAGCTAATAATATTTATCTTTGCAGCCTGAATTTAGAACCCTCAATAAGAGCATGATGATAAAAATTACTTTACCAGACAATAGTATCAGGGAATATGAAAGTGGAATTACCGGATTAGGGATTGCTGCTTCCATTAGTAACAGACTTGTTAAGGAAGTATTGTCCATAACGGTTAATGGTGAAGTTTGGGATTTAAACCGACCTATTACTAAGGACTCGTCGATCAAACTTCATACTTGGAGTGATCGGGAAGGACAAGAAACTTTTTGGCATTCATCAGCTCATTTAATGGCTGAAGTGATTGAATTCTTTTATCCTGGGACAAAATTTGGTATTGGGCCAACAATTGATACCGGATTTTATTATGATGTTGATCTTCCGGAAGGAAAACAGCTGACAGAGAAAGATCTTGAGAAGATAGAGAAGAAGATGATTGAGTTGGCTCGCCAGAAGAATGAGATTGTCAGAAGTGATATCAGCAAGACGGACGCTCTTGAGATGTTTGCCAAGAAGAACGACAATCTAAAAGAGGAATTGATAAGTGAACTGGAAGATGGAACGATCACATTATACAATCAGGGTAATTTCACTGATTTGTGTAGAGGACCTCATCTTCCCAATACAAGTTATATAAAAGCTGTAAAGCTTACTTCGATTGCTGGGGCATATTGGCGTGGTGATGAAAAGAACCAAATGCTAACCCGTGTATACGGTGTAACTTTTCCAAAGCAAAAGCTTTTGGACGAATACTTGGTATTATTGGAAGAAGCCAAAAAACGTGACCACCGAAAAATTGGTAAGGAAATGGAGTTGTTTACATTTTCTCAGCAGGTTGGTCAGGGGTTACCATTATGGTTGCCAAAAGGAGCCATGCTACGCGAGCAATTGGAAAACTTTTTGAAGAAAGTTCAAAAGAAATTCGGTTACGAGCAGGTAATTACTCCTCATATTGGAGATATTAACTTGTATAAAACTTCTGGACACTATGCCAAGTATGGTGCTGATTCTTTTCAGACCATTAAAACTCCGGCAGAAGGAGAGGAGTATATGCTTAAACCAATGAACTGTCCTCATCATTGTGAATTGTACAAGTTTAAACCAAGATCTTATAAAGATTTGCCAGTAAGAATGGCTGAGTTTGGTACTGTTTACCGTTACGAACAAAGTGGTGAGTTACACGGTTTAACAAGAGTTAGAGGATTTACACAGGATGATGCACATATTTATTGTCGTCCGGACCAGTTAAAGGATGAGTTCAAAAAAGTTATAGATATTATCTTTATCATTTTTGAAGCACTTGAGTTTAAAGATTACACTGCTCAGATTTCATTGAGAGATCCGGAAAAGCCCGAAAAATATATCGGATCACCCGATAATTGGGATAAGGCAGAGCAAGCTATTATTGAAGCTGCAGCTGAAAAAGGATTGAATACAGTTACAGAATTGGGTGAGGCTGCATTCTATGGTCCTAAATTAGACTTTATGATTAAAGATGCGCTTGGAAGGAAATGGCAGCTTGGAACGATTCAGGTTGACTATAACTTGCCTGAACGATTTGATCTTGAATATATTGGAGCAGATGATAAGCGTCATCGTCCGGTTATGATTCATCGCGCACCATTTGGATCAATGGAACGATTTGTTGCTGTGTTAATTGAGCATACTGCTGGAAAATTTCCACTTTGGTTGACTCCGGAGCAAGTTGTTGTGTTGCCAATTAGTGAAAAGTATAATGATTATGCACAAAATGTTTCAAATTTTCTAAATAATTGCGATATTCGCACCTTAATTGACGACCGGAATGAAAAGATCGGTCGAAAAATCAGGGATAACGAATTAAAACGGATCCCGTTTTTATTAATAGTAGGTGAAAAGGAAGCTGAATCAGAGCAAGTTGCGGTTCGCAAACAAGGAGAAGGAGATCAAGGAGTAATGAGTTTGCAGGAATTTGCTGATTTTGTTAACAAAGAAGTTAAAGAGCAATTATCATCATTTTATAACTAAAAAGAATAGGAGGTTTTTCTTATCGCTATCAAAAAACGCCCATATCGAGGAGGAAGACGAGTTGATACAACTCCTCTACACAAAATTAATGAGCGAATACGTGCTCATCAGGTTCGAGTTGTTGGTGAAAACGTTGAAAACCAAGGAGTGTACCCGTTAGCAGAGGCCTTAAGAATGGCTAGGGAACAAGAACTTGACTTGGTTGAAATTTCGCCAAACGCTGATCCTCCAGTATGTAAAGTGATCGATTATCAGAAGTTTCTTTATCAGCAAAAAAAGAAACAAAAGGAAATGAAAGCCAAAGCTGTGAAAGTAGTTGTCAAGGAGATCCGTTTCGGTCCCAATACTGATGACCATGACTTTCAGTTTAAGCTGCGGCATGCAGAAAAATTTCTAAAGGAAGGTGCAAAAGTAAAAGCATACGTTTTCTTTAAAGGAAGATCTATATTATTTAAAGAAAAAGGTGAGATTTTGCTGCTACGTTTTGCAACCGAACTTGAAGAGCTTGGTAAAGTAGAACAATTGCCAAGATTAGAAGGGAAGAGAATGACCATGTTTATTTCACCAAAAAAGAAATAAGTTCTTTGAACATTAAATTTTAGCACAGATGCCAAAAATGAAGACTAAATCCGGAGCCAAGAAAAGGTTTAAATTAACCGGATCCGGAAAACTGAAAAGGAAGCATGCTTTTAAAAGTCACATTTTGACTAAAAAAAGCACGAAGCAAAAGAGAAACCTAACCTATTGGGGATTGGTTGACAAAGCTGACGAGAAAAATGTGAAGCTAATGCTGAACATGAAGTAAGATTTCCTTTTCAAAAAAGAATTAAGTAAAAAGAGTTAAAAACAGGGTGAATTAGCAGAAAGATTCGTCAGAAGACGGACGCTAACCGCTCAAAAATTGAAAGTTATGCCAAGATCAGTAAATTCTGTAGCATCTCGGGCTCGTAGGAAAAAGATCCTAAAGCAAACCAGAGGAAACTTTGGTGCCCGTAAAAATGTGTGGACGGTTGCAAAGAATACCTATGAAAAAGGTTTGCAATATGCATATCGTGACCGTAAAACAAAAAAGAGAAACTTCCGTGCATTATGGATTCAGCGTATTAATGCTGCTGCACGTCAAGAAGGTTTAAGCTATTCTCAGCTTATCGGTTTGATGAAGAAGAAAAACATCGAAATTAATCGTAAGGTTTTAGCCGATTTAGCTACCAATCAACCAGAAGCTTTTAAAGCGATTGTTGAAAAGGTGAAATAACAATTGAAAATACGGTGAAATTAAACATAGAAAAGGACTTCCATTTGGAAGTCCTTTTTTTGTATCTGTGATTTGATTTTGTTTTAATCGAATCGATGATCATCTGCATCTGTTTCTGCGTCCCCACATTCGCAATCGCAACCCAATCCTTTTTCATATTGTACAAGCGCTCTTAAACTCATTCCCATGGAAGAGAATCCTCCATCATGGAAAAGGTTTTGCATGGTGACCTTTCTGGTTAAATCGGAAAATAAAGTGATACAGTAATCTGCACATTCGTCTCCAGTTGCATTTCCCAGTGGTGACATTCGTTCACCAAAATCAAGTAGTTTGCCCATTCCTTTTACACCATTACCAGCAGTAGTAGGAGTTGGAGATTGTGAGATTGTATTAATACGAACATTGCGTTCACGACCGTAAATATAGCCAAAACTGCGAGCTATAGATTCCAATAGGGCTTTGGCATCAGCCATGTCATTATACCCATAGAAGGTGCGCTGCGCAGCAACGTATGAAAGTGCCACTACAGAACCCCAAGGTTTAATTGCATCTAACTTACGTGCAACTTGTAATACTTTGTGAAATGAAACAGCTGAAATATCCAGTGTTTTTTGCAAATAACCGTAGTCCAAATCACTGTAGTGCCTTTCTTTACGAACATTTGGAGACATTCCAATAGAATGGAGTACAAAGTCAATTTTACCCCCTAATACTTCCATTGATTTCTTGAACAGATTTTCAAGATCTTCAACATTGGTAGCATCTGCACCGATTAGTTCAGCATTACATTTTTCTGCAAGTTTAGCAGTATCACCCATACGCAGGGCAACGGAGGTATTGGTTAATGTGAAAGTTGCGCCTTCTTCATAGGCACGTTCTGCAACTTTCCAGGCAATGGAATCAGCGTTTAATGCACCGAAAATAATTCCTCGTTTGCCTTTCAATAAATTATAAGTCATGATTTAAAATTTATGAGTAAAACAACTTCAACTTAAAATGGTTGTAATAATTTTATAATGAATAAAAAAACCGGCTGGTTTGCCGGTATATGGGTTAAATTCTTTCTATGCTATTCGCCGGTAACCATCCCTGGTTTCCGTCTGCCAAACGGATTTCTCTCCAGCTACCTAAACTATCTTTAATCTGAACTTTCAATCCCTCGTGAATAACAAAAATATCAGTTCCTGTTTCTGAAGGTGAGCTTTTGACGGTAATACTTGGTTGCACAACAATAGCAAATTCATGCTGTGTTAAACGTTTCTTTTGATGCGATGCAAAATTGAAACTAAAAACAGCAACCACGACCAGTAAAATACCAAACCAAAAACTCAAACGCTTAGACGCAACAGAACGACTAAATGCAAAGATTCCGGTTAAGATTAAAGCAAGTATAAAACAGATCACACTAATACGCGCCCAATGATCAATTGAAAAACTATTGCTAAGGCTATTCCACCATCTAATAAAGAAAACCTGTGGAAGTGGCTCAATGGCATCTACCACATGTTGATTTGCCAGTTCAAGGTTGAATTTAATGTCTTCATCGGAAGGAGCAAGCAACTTTGCTCTTTCGTAATTGATGATGGCTTTTGTTGCCTGGCCACTTTTAAAATACGAGTTTCCCAAGTTGTAATATACTTCAGCAGACTCAAGTCCACTATCCAAGAGCTCTTCGTAACTCTCTGCTGCTTCTTGGTATTCTTCTGCAGCGTAATGTTGGTTAGCTTTGTCCACCAGGGCTTGCTGTGCAAATGCTCCTGTTGTGATCAAAATAGCTAATATGGTTTGAATGAAAAATTTCATCTATTCAACTTTTAAGGTTAACGAATTTGTTTTTCCAATTTGCCCATTAATGAGGCCGATTTATTATACACTTCATCCATGGTAACCCCGCTGGCACTTGGTGCGTAGCGAGCAAATTCGCAGGAGTCAATTAAACTATTCAACTCATCAGTAAGTTCGATAGTTACTTGTCTTTTCTGTAAAGAACTAACCGCATTTTCACGATTTAAATCAGCAACAGGAATATTAAGCTTATCACTCAAATAACCCCAGAAAGCTTTCAGAATAGCTTCGTAGAATTCTTCAGCTTTTTGCTGTTTCAAGAAGACTGATGCAGTTTTTAAACGTTTCCTGGCTACTTTATTAGCCTGTTTATTTCTTACCAATTGTAGATTGGCATTTTCCTTCAGTTTTTTACGATAAACCAATGTAACAATTAAAAACAAAAGTGCACTGCCAAGGTAGCTTAAGTAGAAAGCCAAGCTTCCATAAAATGTTGTGGCTTTTGATTTAAGTTTATATTGATTTTGCTTGATGTATCGGATATCTTTTCCAATGTAGCGGACATCTTCTTTCGAGAATGCGCTGGTAACGGTAGCAGTTTGCTCATCGTCTCCTTTTGCTACGTTGATAGTGAATTCCGAAGACTTTTTATATACATATTTCCCGGTAGCAGGATTAAAGTAGGCAAATTGAACAGCAGGAATCGTGTATTCACCAGCAAAACGAGGAATGAATAAATATTCAAATGTTTTGCTTCCTCTCAATCCATTGTCTGATGCATTTAAGTTATCAGTTGTCTTTGGGTCATAAACTTCAAAGTCACTCGGTAGTTCTAATTTTGGAGCTTCAATTAACCTAAGATTTCCATTGCCTGAAATTTTGACCGAAAGTGTAACCGCTTCGTTTGCTTTTAAATTGGTTTTATCCATAGAAGCTGAGAAGTCGAAATTACCAACCGCACCATAGAAACTGGCAGGAGGAGATGGTAATTCTTTCACACTAATATTTACAGGGTCACTAACAACTTTCGCTGGAATTGTCCGGTAGTTATCAAAGAAATCATCAAAGAAACTTCTTTGTTGACGTACTCGTTGACGCACCAGACAGGTAATTTCAAACGGATCTATTTTGATTTTTCCTGTTTGCTGTGGGAAAAGGATGGTTTTTTTAAGAATACCAACCTGGTAAATTTTATTATCATACACTTCACGAGAAAAACTGATCTGACTTGGTATATCAATTTCCTGCGTCCAGAAACCTTCGTAAGAAGGAAGTTTTACATCATCAAAACTGGTAATTGGTACCGTAGGAGCAACATATATTTTTACTGTGGCAATTATTTGTTCTCCTTTAAATACATTTCTTTTATCAAGATCAACTTTCACAAAAAGGTCGTCTTTGTCGAGGCTTGCTGTGGATGTCGATTGCTGCTGCTGCGTTGATTGCTGAGATCCGGAAGAAGCTTTTGCTTTGACTACCTGAATGTCAAGTTCATTGGATTCATAAACTTTACCATCAACTTTTATAGAGCCCGGGCGAATGGTAAAAGAACCTTCTTTTTTTGCTCTTAGAATGAACGTATAAGAATAAGAGTTTGACTGGGTGACTTTTCCGTTAATAATTTGACTGCTGAAACTGGTAGAGGTAGATGGTCCCATCAAGACTTCAAAGTTTGACATATCCGGTAATTGCAAATCAGTTCCACGCTCGTTTAGCGTAAATGAAAGTCTGAATTGTTCTCCAACCGATACAACATTTGGTCCCGACATGGTGAATTTCACATTGTCAGCATTCGAAAGTAATGCGGTTGCTATGAATAATATGGTAAAAACGATTTTTCTAATCATTGTTTTGTCCATGCTTTAAATTCGTTGCAAAAATATAAAATAACCGTACAAAGCGTTAATTTCTGATCGACTATCTATATTGCTGAGTCATTTTTGACTCCAATTATTACCAATCTTTATCTGTTTGTCGTTGTTTCGCTTTTGCAGCTTTTGCCTTTTTTACCTTCTCCTGAATTTTTTCCTCATCATTTTGCAAAGCCTGCAACAATCGTTCAGCGTTTTCTTTCGATATTTTTTGTTGCTGCGGTTGCTGCTGTTGTTGTTTATTCTGATCCTGGTCCTGATTCTGTTTATTCTGGTCTTGCTTTTGCTGTTGATCCTGCTGGTCTTTGTTCTGATCTTTATTTTGATCCTGATTTTGCTGTTGGTCTTTATTCTGGTCCTTATTTTGATCCTTGTTGTCTTTATCCTGATCCTTATTTTGATCTTTATTTTGTTTCTGCTGTTGTTCCTGTTTCTTTTTCAGGTTCATCGCGTACACCAAATTATATTTACTATCCAGATCATTCGGATTATTTCTTAAAGCATCTTTATACGCTTCGATACTTTCATCCAATTTGTTTTGCATTAAAAGCGAATTTCCCATGTTGTGATAGGAGCGGGCTTTTTCAATTTTATCAGAGCTTTTATCGGCAATTTCGCCAAA
Organism: Sunxiuqinia sp. A32; assembly: GCF_052690465.1. Classification (NCBI taxonomy): domain Bacteria; kingdom Pseudomonadati; phylum Bacteroidota; class Bacteroidia; order Marinilabiliales; family Prolixibacteraceae; genus Sunxiuqinia; species Sunxiuqinia sp. A32. The sequence continues at coordinate 267,239 of NZ_JBQYLI010000002.1, read as the reverse complement.
GCCAGCCGCTGCTTCTTCAAACTTCATTTGCTTGTACATTGCGTCTCCCAAATTGAATTTCCATTTTAAGTCATCAGGGCGCTTATCCAATGCTTTTCGATAAGCGGTTTCTGAAAGACTAAAAGTGGTTGTATCCAATTTTGTAGTATCAGAGAGCGCTTGCTCAAACAAGCTATTTCCTTCACGGACAAATTTGCGTTCATTTTGAGCCTGACTGTTTAGCGTGAAAACAGTTAGCAGAATAATAAGAATGCTGTAATATTTCATTAAAATCTTTCTCATCTTCCAAATAATTTGATGTTTTTCAAATATTTGTTTTTCCGTTCTAAAGTCATGAAATCAACTAATATCAATAGCAGTGCCAATGCAATGAACCACTGATACTGCTCTTCATATTCCGAATAAACCAGCGATTCCATTTCAGCCTCTTCCATTTTGTCAATTTCATTAAACAACGTATTCAGCCCAACCTGCGCATTGTTTGCACGTACATAGATTCCTTTACCAGCGGCAGACACCTGTTGAAGCATCGTTTCATTCAATTTGGTAATTACCACGTTACCTTCCTTATCTTTCCGGTAATCTTTTTGTCCGTTTCTGTAGATTGGAATTGGACCTCCCTGAGGTAATCCCATCCCAATGGTATGCACAATAATACCTTTTTCAGCTGCAGCTGTTGCCGCTCCAATTGCATCATCTTCATGGTTTTCACCATCGGTAATAACTACTATTGCTTTGTTGCCTTCAAACTGAGGACTAAACGAGTTGGTTGCCAATTCTATTGCTGCACCAATTGCAGTTCCTTGTCTTGGGACAATTTCAGTATTAACCGCATTTAAGAACAGCTTTGCAGATGGATAGTCTGTTGTGATTGGTAATTGTGTATACGCATCACCAGCAAAAACTATTAATCCAATTTTATCGTCGCTCAAGTTGTCAACCAGCCGTGATATCGCCCTCTTCGCACGTTCCAAACGATTTGGTTGAATGTCTTCAGCCATCATCGAGTTGGAAACATCTAAAGCTATGATTAACTCAACTCCTTCGCGTTTTATAGTTTTTAACTTGCTGCCAAACTGTGGACGCGACAAGGCAAAAATTATAGACGAAAGAGTAAACAGCCAAATGATAAATTTGAATACCGGCCTGGATTTACTCACATTCGGCATGAGGTATTCTAAAGTTTCCATTTGTCCAAAGCGTTCCAGAGCTTTTCTTCTACTGCGACGTGAGAGCCAGAATAGAATTACTAAGATTGGAATGATTACCAATGCATATAAATAATCAGGATGTGCGAACCTAAACATCTCCATTTTCTGTCTTTTTTAGGGAATATTCCTGAATAATGTTGTTTTTAATAATAATCCAAGCAAAAGAATTAGAATTGCTCCAAGAGCATATTTTTCAAATACTTCATCTTTTTTGCTGTATTCTTTTACTTCAATTTTAGATTTTTCCAGTTGATCAATTTGTTCGTAAATATCGACTAGTGTACTATTGCTTGTTGCACGGAAATATTGTCCATCAGTTATGTTGGCAATTTCCTGCAAGGTTTCTTCATCAATTTTTACCTCAACATCACGAATTTGCGTGCCAAATGGAGTTTGCATCGGGTAGGGGGCGGTTCCAATGGTTCCAACACCTATCGTGTACACACGAATACCGAATGTTTTAGCCACTTCAGCAGCAGTTACTGGAGCAATCTCACCACGATTGTTTTCACCATCAGTAAGCAGAATAATTACTTTACTAATGGCATCACTTTCTTTTAATCGAGTAACTGCTGTTGCTAAACCATTCCCAATTGCAGTTCCATCTTCTATCATGCCGCTTTCAATATCCTTAAAAAGATTGATTAAAACTGCATGATCAGTTGTAAGTGGACATTGCGTAAAACTTTCACCAGAGAAAACGACCAGGCCCATTTTATCATTGCGACGACCAGATATAAACTCTGTTGCTACATTTTTAGCTGCTTCCAATCTGTTTGGTTGAAAGTCCCTGGCAAGCATGGAACTCGAAATGTCTAGCGCAATTACAATATCAATCCCTTCCGTGGTAACGTCTTCCCAGCTATTCGATGTTTGCGGGCGAGCAAGAGCGATACTTAATAAGCCAATTCCAGCCATTTGCAAAACAAATGGTAAATGGCGCAGATAGTATTTCCAACCTTTGCCAATATTACGAAACCCCATTATTGATGAATAGCGGATACTGGCTCCTGCTTTTCGATACCTGAAAATATACCATGCCAACATGGGTACAAGTACCAGCAAAACGTAAAAATACTCCGGATTTCTAAATTCTATTCCGTTCATTCTTCCATTATTTTAGCTCAACTTCTTCACCTTCCAGATCTTCCTGTTCAGGCTTCCCAGTTTTCTTTACTTCAATTTTTGTTTGATCCACAAAGAAATAAGCATTCATTAAGCTTAGGTTGTGATCATCAGGACCTGGAGTGTATTTCGCAAATTTGACTAAATCAGATAAGCGAAGGATATTTTTCAGTTCACTAAATGATTTTTCAGCAACCAATCCTTTTTGTTCTTCGAAAGCCTTGATCGTCTCATCTGTAGTATATTCCATTGCCCGAATGTCAAATCTATCTTCGATGTAGGTTCTCAATGTATCAGCAACCTCACTATAGAAAAGTTTAATTTCTCCGTGTTGCCAAGGTTTTTCATTTTTTACTTTATCGAGTCTTCTCAATGCAATAATATGAGGCGCTTCTTTGGGTTTCGAGGCTTTTCCAAATACGGGCTTATTATTCTTCCGTCTTCTGATATAATAGAAAATGAAAAATAACAGTGCACCTATTAAAATAATTCCCAAAATATAAGGCGATACTTCTGCTAAAGTAATTGGAGCACCATATGGTTTTTTAATATCAGTAGGTCCCATTGTTGTATCAATGGGCATGCTGTGGACAAAAAACTCAACGGGTACTGTTTCAATGGTGTCTGATAGATCGTTATACTTCAACTCAAAATAGAATGGTGGTATTACCTGTTGACCACTGTCAAAAGAAGTAATTGTCAGGTTTTGTATGATTTTGATTTGTTCACTTTCTTCTAATTCGAAAGTATCTAAAGGTGAACGTTCAATTACCTCAACCGTTGAAGACAAAGAATCACCTATTTCAGGAAATATAATGTCCACATTGTTCGGTTGATCCAATTCAAGCCTAAGCTTTACCTGATCTCCAATTAAAATTTGAGTGGAATCCAACACTGCTTTCGCTTGTATCTTTTGTGCCGAAACGGATCCATTAATTCCGATCAGCGATACAATTAATATTGCTATGATTTTTATATGCTTCATAGTTATGCTTTTAACCCCCGCTTTTTAAACAAAGTCACCAGGGCTTTTACATAGTCATCATTGGTATTGATGTCGGTATAATCAACACCACTTTTTTTGAATATATAATCTAGCTTCGCATTGCTTTGCTTCCACCAGTTTTCATATGTATCCCTTACTTTCTTGCTACTGGTATCAACCCAAACATATTCGCCGGACTCTGCATCTTTCAGTTTAATCATGCCAATTGGCGGCAGTTTAGTTTCCCGTTTATCATAAATTCGAAGAGCCACTACATCATGCTTATTATTGGCGATAGTCAATGATTTTTCAAAATCTTCTTCATTCTGAATAAAGTCCGAAATAATGAAACTCGTGCATCGCTTCTTAATTGCATTGGTCATGTAGCGAATTGCTTCGGTGATGTTTGTTCCCTTGTTATCAGGTTCAAAATCAATTAATTCACGAATGATATGCAAAATATGAGATTTGCCTTTCTTGGGGGGAATAAACTTCTCAATTTTCTCAGAAAAGAAAATAACCCCAATCTTATCATTATTTTGAATAGCCGAAAATGAGAGGATAGCTGATATTTCGGTGATTACATTTTTCTTAAACTTATTGAAAGATCCAAAATCACGGGAGCCGCTCACGTCGATTAATAGCATGACGGTTAGTTCACGTTCTTCCTCAAAAATCTTGATGTATGGTTTGTTATAACGAGCAGTAACATTCCAGTCAATACTGCGAACATCATCTCCAAACTGGTATTCTCGCACCTCGCTAAAAGCCATGCCTCGACCTTTGAAAGCAGAGTGGTATTCACCGGCAAATATATTCCGGCTCAGGCCTCTCGTCTTAATCTCGATCTTCCGTACTTTTTTTAATAGATCAGTATGTTCCACTTCAAAGAAGTTTCTAGTTTAAAATTCAAATTCCACATCACAAAACACAAATTCCATGTTCCAAGTTTTGATCGATTAACGAAAATTCTTTTTCGAAACCTGCAACTTTCTATGGTACTTCAACAGTATTTAGAATTTCGGTGATGATATCTTCCGATGTAATGTTATTGGCTTCAGCTTCATAACTTAATCCGATACGGTGGCGCATCACATCAGGGCATACTGCCCGAACATCTTCTGGAATTACATATCCACGACGCTTAATAAATGCGTATGCTTTTGCAGCTTGTGCCAAACTAATACTTGCCCTTGGAGAACCTCCATAAGAAATCATGTCGGTGAATTGATCCAATTTATAGTCTTGTGGATTACGTGTTGCAAATACGATGTCAACAATGTACTTGCTAATTTTTTCATCCAGGTAAACATCCTTAACTACGTCACGCGCTTTAATGATGTCTTCTGGTTTCAGAATTTTAGTCGCCGTTGGAAATTCCTTCAATAAGTTTTGTTGGATAATCAACTTTTCTTCCTCTTTTTGAGGATAGTCTATAACCACTTTCAGCATGAAACGGTCAACTTGCGCTTCGGGAAGAGGATAGGTACCTTCTTGCTCAATCGGGTTTTGAGTGGCCATTACCAGGAATGGTTCTTCAAGTTTATAGGTGTTTTCTCCAATGGTTATTTGACGTTCCTGCATTGCTTCCAGTAAAGCTGATTGCACTTTTGCCGGCGCCCTGTTAATCTCATCCGCCAATACAAAATTGGTAAATATGGGGCCTTTTTTTACCACAAACTCTTCGTTTTTCTGACTGTAAATCATGGTTCCAAGCAAGTCGGCAGGAAGCAAGTCCGGTGTGAACTGGATACGCGCAAATTTTGCGTCAATAGTTGTAGAAAGAGTGTTAATGGCGAGTGTTTTTGCCAGTCCGGGAACACCTTCCAAAAGAATATGGCCACCGGATAGTAAGCCAATCAACAAACTTTCGACCAAATGCTTTTGGCCAACAATAACTTTATTCATTTCCATACTGACCAAATCCACAAAAGAACTTTCTTTTTGGATTCGTTCATTCAATTCACGAATATCTACTGATTGATCCATATTGTTTAATTATTATTCTCAGTTAAGGTCGACGAAATTAATTCATCATTGCATAAAAAAAGGTGTATTTTTGTTAAAAATTGTTAAGCATACACCCGCTGAAAGAGCTGTAAAATTAATAATTCTGGCGGTTTATGAACAAGATATTTTTATTTTTTTACTTTTGAATTAAATTCAAAAATTTTGAGACAACGCTACTTTATAGAACTGGCCTACAAGGGAACTAATTTTCATGGTTGGCAAATTCAGCCAAATGCGAAAACTGTTCAGGAATTTATTGAAAATGGATTATCGACTATTTGCAGAGAGACCATTGCAGTTACTGGGGCCGGGCGGACAGATACCGGCGTACATGCAAGTTATTTTGTAGCACATTTTGATTCAGAAAAATCGAATTTAGATCATCCTAATTTTACATATAAACTAAATAGTTTTTTGAATAGTGATATCGTAATTTTCAGTGTTCATAAAGTACAAGAAGACGCACATGCTCGTTTTGATGCAAGCTCAAGAACCTATCATTACTTTATTAATGTACAGAAAGATCCATTTACTCAGGAAACTTCCTGGTATTTACGATACCCGCTGAATGTGGATAAAATGAATGAAGCCTGTGCGGTTTTGTTTGATTATATTGATTTCACCAGTTTCAGTAAATTACATACCGATGTAAAGACCAATAATTGCAAAATCTATTATGCGAAGTGGAAACAAGATGATAATCGCGTGATTTTTAAAATTAAGGCTGATCGTTTTCTTCGAAACATGGTTCGTGCAATTGTTGGCACCATGGTTGACATCGGACAGGGAAAGATTTCTGTTCAAGATTTACGAGATATTATCGAAGCTAAAGATAGATCTGTTGCAGGTGTCTCTGTGCCGGCTCAAGGTTTGTTTTTATCCCATATTGCGTATCCTGAGGAAATATTTGCTGGAACTTCCATCTTTGAGTAAATAATATTTCTATTAATATAAGATCCTCGGGAAAAATCTCCCGGGGATTTTTTTGCTTTTTAATTTTCTCCATCCATTTTTTTTGTAATTTCGCATTACTTTCAAAAGTTAAGCTAAATATCATTTATTCTTCATTCTGAAGAAAATAGCATCTCACCGATTAGATCATAAGTGAGTAGTTATTTCATGTTTACATTTTTATAATTTTTTACTTGAATTAATGCAAAGCATAAATTCAGAATAAAATCATTGAATATTATGATACAAAATATCTTAACAAATTTGAAGCGGCCAAAACTATATACAAACGGTACTGCTGTAATGTGGACTGATGACCATATTTCGAAACAACTTCTGGAAATTCACTTAAATGAAAACGTTGATTTGGCTAGTAGAAAACAATCAACAATTGAATTAACAGTTAGCTGGATATTATCACAGGTCAGCGGAAAACAACTGAACATTCTTGATTTAGGATGTGGACCCGGATTGTATGCTGAAAAGTTTGCAGAAAAAGGACATAAAGTTACTGGAGTAGATTTCTCAAAAAGCTCAATTGATTATGCAGTGTGTAAAGCAAAGGAGAGAGATTTGGATATTGAATATGTTTGTGATGATTATCTTAATTTGGATATCAATCCAGATACTTTCGATTTAGTAATTCTCGTTTATACTGATTTTGGCGTACTTAGGCCTATTGAACGAGAAAAGCTCCTGTCGAAGATAAAGCAGGTTCTTAAGCCAGGAGGAACATTGGTTTTTGATGTATTAAATGATGTCGAACTTCAAAGGAAGCTCAATCCAAAGAGTTGGGAGGCGTCAGATGGTGGTTTTTGGAGAGATCATCCTTATTTAACTTTGTCGGAATCATTTTTCTATGAAAAAGAAAAGGTAATTCTTTACCAACACAAGGTTATAGATGAACAAGAAAATATTGATGTTTATCGATTTTGGACCCATTTTTTCTCTCACCAAGACTTGGCATTGATATTAGAAGGTCAGGGATTTGAGAAGCCTCGTTTCTTTGAAAATGTATTTCGGGGAAATGATCTATGGAGTGGAGAATATCTAACTTTTTGTGTTGCAAAAAAGCCTTAGGATAATGCAATAAATAGTAGCTTACCAAAGATTGGTAGGCTACTATTTCTACATTTTAAATTAGTTTCCGATAACTTTCCTTGATGAGATCAGGGAAATAACAAGCAATTAAGCCTAGGAGCTCATCTTCAGATTTAATATTCTGGGTAATAATGCGTTGAGCAAATTTTTGCCGTTTATCAATAATAGAGAGATCGAGTTCTTCTCCGTTGCTATTGTAAATGCTGGCAATAGTACAAGATCCAAATACGTGATTTTCGCATCGATACACAAGAGTGAAAGCCTGAGTTTTAACAACAAAGTTTCTGCATTCTTCACTAACCGGATCTATTCCGATATAAACAGGATAATTAGCAAATTCATATGATAATTCGTAGGTAGTAAGTACTTTCCCTTTTAAAGATATTGGTTCCCGTGCCGTTTTAATTGTATAATCTCCAAGATCTGTTAGGGAAGCTCCACTTATTACCTCATCTTCGAGTACACTCTGCTGGGCTTCTAATGAAAAGCACGCGAGTAAAATCATTGCTATTGTCAGAATTAATTTTGTTTTCATGTTAACTGTTTTTTCTGATTCGCCGATAAGTGGAATCGATTAATTTTCGTCTTTGTACAGTCGTTATGGTATTTAAATAACCAGAAAACTTTTATCATTCCACTTTCGGTTGCCCAATTCCTAAATCATATTTTCCGAATCCATTTCCGGAATAGTATTAATAATACTGATCATTGTTTAGTTAGATTGTGAGAAAATAAGGGGGTCTTTATGACGCTATATGTTAAATATAATTGTCCATCTAGACTAAACGCATACCTAATAAATTAGTACGTTCAATCTTTCACCCTGTTGCGTCAAAATAGGAGTGAAGGCAGCTCTTGTAGACAGCTCGGTGGTTTTACACGAATGTTAAAAAAATGCTAGAGTGCCAGTGGTACGTTTTGAATAAAATTATCGCTTATTATTTGAACATGTGTAGCCCAGAGCAAGTGTTTGATTTATTAACCTGCAAATTGCAATTCGCTTAGTGTATAATACAATCCGGATTGGTCTTGTACCAACTCGTTATGTGTACCTTGCTGAACAATTTGCCCTTTGTCAAGAACGATTATTTTGTCCGCTTTTCTTATGGTTGAGAGTCTATGAGCAATAACTACAGAGGTTCTTCCTTTCATAAGCTTTTCCAACGCTTCCTGAACCAATCTTTCCGATTCTGAATCAAGCGAGCTGGTAGCTTCGTCCAAAATTAAAATACGTGGATTTTTTAATACTGCTCTGGCAATGGCTATTCGCTGTCTTTGTCCACCTGATAGCTGAACCCCGCGCTCTCCAACAATGCTTTCCAGACCATTTTTGCACTCTTTTATAAATGACCATGCATTGGCTTGTTTTGCAGCTTCAATAATTTCATCGTCAGAAGCATCTTGTTTCCCATATGCAATATTTTCGCGGATCGTTCCCCCAAAAAGGAAAACATCTTGAGGGACAACTGCTATTTGAGAACGTAAAACGGTAAGCGGAATCTTCCCGCTATCCCTATCATTGAAGTAAATTGTTCCGTCTTTCAGTTCATAAAAGCGAAGCAATAGGTTTACAATTGTTGATTTTCCGGCACCACTCGGCCCAACCAATGCAACTTGTTCATTTGTTTTTATATGAAAAGATATGTTTTTAATTACATCTGTTTCCTTTCTTGACGGATAATGAAAAGAGACATCTTTAAACTGAATATTACCGTTTAGAATATCTTCCTTTTTAATTTGGCTTTGTGGCATTACAACCTCAACCGGCTCATCTAAAATCTCCAACAAATTTTCAGTGGCACCAATGGCTTTCTGTAACCTGGCATATACATCCGCGAGTCCCCCCATCATTCCGGCAATAAAAGCACTGTATAAAACAAATGAAAATAATTCTCCGGCGGCCATCTGACCATTCGAAATCAGAATAGTTCCTCTCCAGATTACTGCTACCATTGAACCAAACATCCCAATAATCATAAAAGCTGAGAAAGCGCCGCGATAAATTCCTCCGGTAATTCCAGTTTGCGCTACTTTATCGGTCATTTCGTTGTACCGATCAATTTCAAAAAATTCGTTTGCATACGCTTTCACATTCTGAACTCCCTGAAGTGTTTCTTCTACAATGGTGTTTGAATCGGCGACCTGGCTTTGCATTTGTTTGGAATATCTCCTGATAAAACGGCCAAATACTATTGCTAAAATAACAATTAATGGAAGTACCAACAACATGAACAGTGTAAGCTTCGGAGAGATGAAAATGAGTAGAATGATTCCTCCAGTAATAATCAATAATTCTCGTAGAAGGTCAGCAACTGTTGATGTTAAAGTATCTTGTAATAACGAAATATCCGATGAAATTCGACTGGTTAATTCTCCAACCCGACGTTTTAAAAAGAAGCCCATCGGCAGGCGAATCATGTGTTTGTATGTATGTTGTCTTAGTGAAGCAAGGGTTTTTGAAGTTACGCGGACAAAAAGATTGGTTCGCATAAAACTAAATATGGCCTGTAAAACAAGCAATCCTGCCAATATCAAAACAACTTTATTAATTTCTGATTGAGGTTTCCCCTGGTTGCCATAGTCAACCAGAATACCTAGAAGTTTTGGAAATGCCAAAGTTGCACCACTCGTTAGCAATAGGAAGAAAAGGCCAGCGAAAAATTCATATTTAAAAGGTTTTAAAAACGAGTATAAACGCAATGTTTTTTGCAATGAGGCCTTATTTATTTTCTTTTTTTGCTTGTCTCTTTCCATGTGTTTTAAAATGGCTTTGATAATATCTCCAATTTTGGAAAACAGCTAATGGTTGGATTGGTTTAAATTCGTATTTAAACGAGATAATCAACCAAAATGGCTTTTCTAAAAGGTTATGTGTAAACGCTTGAAATTTAGAATTGGGAAAACGCCGTTAAGGCTAGAAGAAATTAGCTTAATTTCCCTTTATAGTCCTCATAACCAAATTTCCGTACTAATTCAAAATTACCATCAGATTTTAAAATGCCGATTGAAGGATGTTGAACACCATTGAAAAAGGTTGTTTTTACCATGGTGTAGTGAATCATATCTTCAAGGATAATCGTATCTCCAATTTGCAATTCCTGATCAAAGGACCAATAGCCCATGTAATCGCCACTTAGGCATGAGTTTCCCCCCATGCGATAGGTTGGTTTACCATCAATCGGACTTGAATGTGCATGACGAATACGAGGTTGATAGGGCATTTCCAGGCAATCCGGCATATGTGCCGAAAACGACACATTTAGCATGGCAGTCTTTATTCCCTTGTTCTCAACAATATCAAGAATGCTAGCCTTTAAGAATCCAGTCTCCCAAGCAAAAGCACTACCTGGTTCAAGTATAATTTTTATGTGTGGATGCCTGCTTTTAAACTCCTGTAAAAGACGAATTAAATGCTCAGTATCGTAGCCTTTTCTGGTCATTAAATGCCCGCCACCCATATTCACCCATTTGATTTGACCGAAGAACTTTCCGAATTTCGCTTCTACAGCTGTCAGTGTCTTTTCTAAATCGGTTGAATAGGATTCGCACAGGGTGTGAAAATGCAATCCTTCAATTCCTTCGGGAAGTTTGTCGCCAAGTTGCTCAGCTATTACACCCAAGCGTGAACCCGGGGCGCAAGGGTTGTACAATTCGGTCTCAACTTCCGAGAATTCAGGATTTATCCGAATTCCTGCTGAAATTTTGTGATCTGAAGTTGATAATTTTGAAGAAAACCTCTCAAACTGACTGACAGAATTAAAGGTAATGTGGCTTGAGCATTTCATTAATTGATTAAATTCAACTGGATCGTAAACCGGAGCGTAGGTATGCGCTTTAGTTTTCATTTCATCTGTACACAATCGAGCTTCACTTAATGAACTGGCAGTGGCGCCACCAAAGTATTCACGTACAATTGGAAATGCACTCCACATGGCAAATCCTTTAAATGCCAATATAATTTCGATGCTAGCTTCGTCAGCAACCGAGCGAATTAATCGAAGGTTTTTACGCAATAAGTTTTCCTCTAAAACAAAACAAGGAGATGGTATTTTATAAAAATCGTTCATCATGAAATTTCAAATATTGAATACAACAAAGAAACTAATTTTAGTTCACGATTCCTTTTCAATCTTGAAAACAACTATTGTTTTTTTAGTGAATACTGATTAACAACATTGGTTTTTACTGCACATCTGAAAAGTTGGTTTTTAACTTAATTAATGTCAGACTATAATTCAAATATACTCGTGTTATTTTGTTGATACTTAGAGAGGTTTTCGGAAGCAGAGAAATATAGAAGTTAAATCATTAATTAATATTTTGAAATGTCGTGATTCTCTTATATGTTTGTACATATATTAAATGTATGAACATATAAGTGCAATTGATACTTTATTAGTAACTTAACCTTTTTCAAAACCTAACTTCCATGAAAAGTATATCGTGTGCTACTCTGCTAATACTTTTGCTCAGTTATGTGTCTCAAGCTGGCAATATTTGGTCTATCGGTGAAAATGATAATTCATCGTCCGATTTGGCATTGGGACCTTCGGAATACAAAAAGTTTTTAAGTAGAGACTTTGGGTTTGAGGATCGGTATTTCTTGGTTGGACATTCAATGGCTATTTCGGATTTTCCTTATGTATTACCAGGCCCTGCAGATACATGGGGTGGAACCTGGGGAACTTCTGGGTGGAGGACTCATGAGGTAAACATATTATTTGGTTTGGAAAATGAACCAGTAAATGGGGAGTACCACTTAATTATTGATTTGGTAGACTCCAATCCAAATCGGTCATTAATGAAAGTGAGTGTCAATTCAAAAAGCCAGAAATTTCTGTTAAAAGGAGTGAATGAGGAATCTATAAATGAAGATTCAGATCATTCAGTGGAGAAAATTATTGATATATCGTTACAGGCCTCCGATTTTAATAAAGGCGGAAATTGTGTGAAAATTTCAATATTGGAAGGATCTTGGGTGGTATTTGATCAGGTAAAATTGGAAGGCCCATCAGGAAATCAATTAATTAAAAATGATCAGGCTTTTATTCGGTCAGTTGAAGCGGCATCGTATGAAATTGAAAGCAAGGGACGCAAAGTTCAGCCTTTGATAGTAGATGTTGAACATCTTGATGGAAGTCCGGTGTTAGCGGTTGAGCTGGATAAGAAGCAAATTTATCAGGCCACATTAGATACGGGTAGATACCAGCTTGAAGTACCAATGCCGGCAGTAAAAAAAGCGAAAAAAAGCACCTATCGAATTTTCGTTGATGGGAAGGAACTTGAAAAAGGTTCTGTTGATCGGTCACCAATGGCTGAACAAACATTAGCAGATTATGTGGATACCCGGATAGGAACGGCGCATTCAAGGTGGATGATTGCTCCTGGACCATGGATGCCTTTCAGCATGGTTAAGATGAGCCCCGATAATCAGAATATTGGTTGGCAAGCTGGATACCAGCCTACTTTTGAAACAATTGGATGTTTTAGCCATATTCATGAATGGACCATGGGAGGACTAGGAATTATGCCGACAAATGGAATGCTGGAAACTGTTGTTGGAGATCAGTTTGAGCCAGATTCTGGATATAGAGCCAGAATTGATAAATCAACAGAAGAAGCACCATTGGGGTATTACAAAATTTATATGCCAGATACTAAGATTTGGGCTGAGATTACTGCAACTACCCGGTGTTCATTACAGCGATATACATTTCTCAAAGATCAGGATGGGCGAATAATGATTGATCTTCATATACAAGCTGAGTATGATTATTTACTAAAAGATATTGAAATTGAAAAAGTTAGTGACTACCGTATTGAGGGAGTCAGTCACCAACTATCTCCTCGACCCAGGGTCTGGAGTAATGATGCAGATCAGGAATATACGGTTCATTTTGTTATTGAATTTGACCAACCCATAAAAGCAGCAGGAGGTTGGTTGAATGAAAGATTGGTTGATATTGATGAGATCGAGGGGGCAGATTTTAAAGATGCAGGAATTTATGTTGAGTTTGATACAAAGAAATCACCAATTGTTCAGCTTCGTTCTGGCATCTCGCTGGTAAGTGTTGAGAATGCCTCGATGAATCTAAATGAAGAAATTACTAAGCCATTTGGTTGGGATTATGATGCAGTTGTCGAAAATCAAAAAGAAGTTTGGAATAGTTACTTATCACGAATAGAGATAACTACAGATAATCGTATGGAAAAAGTGCGATTTTACAGCAATTTTTATCGCTCGCTTTGCAGAAATACCTGGAGCGATGTGAATGGCGATTGGATTGCTCCGGATGAGACGAAACAAACTTTTACCAATCCAGATCATTTAGCGTTAGGCTGTGATGCATTTTGGAATACATTTTGGAATTTGAATCAGTTTTGGAACTTGGTTACACCTGAATGGTCATCAAAGTGGGTGAATTCGCAGTTGGCGTTATATGATGTTAATGGATGGCTTGCAAAAGGTCCCGCAGGCATGGAATACATTCCAGTGATGGTCGCTGAGCATGAAATTCCACAAATTGTATCTACCTACCAAATGGGAATTCGTGATTTTGATGTTGAAAAAGCTTATGAAGCAGTGAAAAAAATGCAAACAACTCCGGCATCTCCCGTTGCTGGTGGATTTGCTGGAAACCGCGATTTAACTTCATATTTGAAATATCATTATGTGCCGTCGGATTTAGGACGTTTTTCAAACACCCTGGAATATTCGTATGATGACTGGACGGTTTCTCAGTTTGCAAAATCACTAGGAAAGATGGAAGATTTTAAAACCTTTAGTGAAAGAGGTACCTGGTGGAAAAATGCATTTAATTCTGAAACTGGTTTTGCCCAGTTAAGGGAGAGTAATGGTCAGTTTGTGGAACCATTTGATCCATTTCAAACAGGCAGGAATCATCATTATGTGGAAGGAAATTCATGGCAGTTAAGTTATTTCGTGCCGCAGGATGTTGCTGAATTAGCCAAAATAATCGGCGAGAAAGCTTTTGTTGATCGCTTAAAATGGGGATTTGTTGTTAGTGAACCGTGGAGATATAATGCTCCAAATGATCAGTACTGGGATTATCCGGTAGTTCAGGGAAATCAACAATCCATGCACTTTGCATTTCTTTTTAACTGGGTTGATCACCCATGGCTAACACAAAAATGGAGCCGTTCAATTATCGAAAAATATTATGGAACTGGTGAAGCAAATGCTTATTTAGGAGATGAGGATCAAGGTCAAATGAGTGCTTGGTTCGTTATGGCTTCAATTGGCTTGTTTCAAATGGATGGAGGTTGTCGGCAAGAGCCAATTTATGAAATCGCGAGTCCACTTTATTCTAAAATTGTTATTGATTTGGGTGAGAAATATGGGAGAGGTAACCAATTTGTCATTGAAGCAGAAAATGCATCACGAGCAAATAAATATGTGCAATCTGCCAAACTGAATGGTAAAGATTTAAATACTTTTTGGTTTCCTGCTATTGAATTATTACAAGGAGGAAAGTTAACTTTGTTGATGGGAGACCAGCCCAACAAGGATTGGGGAATTGGAACCCCAGCTAAAAAATAAAGTGATTATTCAACGACTTAAAATCGAACAAACTATGAACCTGAAAAAGATAGTTAACTCCAATTTTATTAAAACAATATTTGCATTTCTGGTATTTGGAGGTTCCATTTTATCAATAAACGCTAAGGGGCTAGATCCAATTGATTATGTCGATCCAAATATTGGTACAGCCCACTGTCGCTGGTTTTTCTATACTCCGGCTGCTGTTCCATTTGGAATGGCAAAATTGGCGCCATCAACGGATGCACACTTGGGAAATAAAAGCGGTTGGCAGGCTGTAGGCTACGATTTTCGACATCATTCAATAGAGGGATTTGCAAATTTTCATGAGTTTCAAGTTGGCGGTGTTGTTATTGCTCCGTCGATTGGCGAACTGAAGACAGTTCCTGGGGAATTGGATAATCCAAATCAGGGATACCGTTCCCGTTTTGAAAAAAGTGATGAATTAGCACGGCCGGGATATTATTCCGTTCTATTAAAAGATTATGTCGTTAAAGCTGAATTAACAGCTACAAAAAGGGTTGGTTTTCACCGATATACTTTCCCGGAGACAGAGCAAGCACATATATTGTTTGATATTGGAAACAAACAAGGGGAAAGCGGAGAAGTGAAAGATGCATATATGATATATACGGCAGATAACCGAATTGAGGGATATGTTATCACCTCACCTGTTTATGTGAATAAGTATCAGAAGGGGGCCGATGTGAGGATGTTTTTTTCCGCTCAAATAAATAAGAAGCCAGAATCATATGGTGGTTTTAGGCAAGATTCTATTAAAGCGTTTCAAAATGAAATAAAAGGAGTAGGTGCAGGAATGTATTTTACGTTTAGTACAGTGGCTGATGAAGCTATTGAGATTAAAGTAGGACTTTCTTATACTTCAATTGACAATGCCCGCAATAATTTAATTAGTGAAGCAACCGATGTTGATTTTGATTTAGCGCTGGAAAGAGCCACCAAAACCTGGTCTGATTATTTGGGAAGGATTAAAGTGGAGGGAGGTAAAGAAGAGGATAAAATGAAGTTTTACACCGGATTGTTTCATGCTTTGTTGGGACGAGGATTAGCGAGTGATGTTACTGGAGCCTATCCAAAAAATGATGGAGGAGTTGGGCAAATTGAACTGGATGAAAATAACGAACCAATTCATCAACATTATAATACGGATGCTATTTGGGGGGCTTTTTGGAATCTAACCCAATTATGGGCAGTTGCTTATCCTGAATATTTTTCAGACTGGATTCAAAGTCAATTGCTTGTTTATAAAGATGCTGGTTGGTTAGGTGATGGAATAGCTTGCAGTAAATACGTGTCTGGTGTAGGAACTAATTTTGTTAGTCTGGCAATCGCTTCAGCATATAATTGTGGCATTCGCGATTTTGATGTGGATTTAGGATATGAAGCGGCTTTGAAAAATGAGATTGGATGGCAGGGTAGAATTGAAGGAGCTGGTAAGACCGATCTGAAGCAATTCGTTGAAAAAGGATATGTTCCTTTTGAAGATCGATTTGGAATGGGCACTTCAGAAGAGGGAAGTGGCTTTGCTGCTTCTCATACCCTGGAATATTCTTTTAGTAGTTATGCTGTTGCTCAATTTGCAAAACAGCTGGGTAAAACGAGCGACTATGAAAAGCTTTCTGCGTTATCAAAAGGATGGAAGTTGATATATGATTCGAAAACGAACCTGATTAGACCGAAAGATACGGGGGGCAATTTTATTTCAGAATTTAATCCTTTAGAGCCGTGGCGTGGTTTCCAGGAGGGGAATGCCGTACAATATACCTTTTATGTGCCTCACGATATTGAAGAATTAGTAGAAACAATAGGAGCAGATACCTTCAATAATAGGCTCGATAGCATCTTTATTGAATCACGAAAAAACATCTTTGGTGGTGGAAAAGAAGTCGATGCATTTTCTGGGTTAAAGACACTTTATAATCATGGTAATCAGCCTAATTTGCATATTTCCTGGTTGTTCAACTTTTCTGGAAAGCCATATTTGTCTCAGAAATGGGTACGCGCAATATGTAATGAATTTTATGGTACCGAAGGTATTCATGGTTATGGCTTTGGTCAAGATGAAGATCAGGGACAATTAGGTGCTTGGTATGTAATGTCGGCTATGGGACTATTTGATGCTAAGGGGTTAACCGAGATTAATCCTGAATTTCAAATTGGAAGTCCATTATTTGATAAAATTACGATCAAGTTAAATCGTGATTATTACGAAGGACGAACCTTTACCATCAAAACAAAGAACAACTCATCAACTAATGATTACATTCAGTCTATTGAGTTGAACGGAGAAATAGTTAACACCAATTTTATACCATTTTCGACAATAACGAATGGGGGACAAATGATTATTGAACTGGGAAATACTCCATAATTGTGTTTTTGCAACCATCGGTGAAGTTTAAATGTTATTATGAGGTGATTATTCGATAGTTCTACGGGTAAAGGACGGCCAGTGGAAAAGCTAAGTTGCACGCTGTAATAGGGAAATATGGGGATCATTGATATGATTTGATATTGAGAAGAACAGATAGGATACAGGATATTTTATAACTAATTCACAAACACATGAAACGTAGAGAATTTATAAAAATATCATCAACTGCTGCATTGTCTTCAGCAATACCCCTTGTTGGATTCCCCAGAATGATTAGTGAGTCATCGGTTAATTTGAAACAGAATTTTCTGTTGAAAGGTTTTGAGGATGAACAGGAGGAGTATCCATCATTAGTGACCGACGGCAAGGGGAATATATGGATACATGCACTTCGAAGAATGTCTTACCCTGCTAATGCTGAGCTAATATCATCATTTCATTACAATGGAATTGAATGGAAAGAAACCGCACCAGTAACTTCCTCACCAGGTCAATATGAATCTCCTGTTTCTGCTTGCGCATCAGGCGGAAAACCAGTGGTTGCATGGACAGAAATAAAAGATGAAGATTGGGTGATAAATACATCAATGTTAACTGCAAGCGGATATGGTGACGTTCATTCTTTTCCTGTAAAATCTGGCAAATCCATCAATCCTGTGCTTATTGCCGGCGAAAATAGAAACTGGATTGCCTGGGAGAATTTGCATGATGGAAGATTCACTATTTATCTAAGCAAATACGAAAATGGAAAATGGTCAGATTCCTTCATCGTAGAAAAAAATGGGGGAAGTTGTTTTGATCCTGCAATTGCTGAAGATAAAGATGGTAAGCTGTATCTGGCCTATGGCTATAATCAGGGATACCATCAGAATATTGAAATGTTGATAATTGATGGAAATTCATTACGAGTTACGAAGACCATTCCCGTGGCTGTTGGTGGAGGATTGAAAAACAGAGCAAATATAAATTCGAAGCCCGCCCTGGCATTTGATGAAGAAGATCGTTTATGGATTACTTATGAGAATAACCGCAACAATCATCGGTTAGAAGATGGAGATAATTATACGGGAGATCTTTGTTGTGCAATTCTCTCATATAAAGATGGAAAAATTGTTGAAGTTGAAAATACAGGGAAATGGTTATTTACAGGAAAGAATGACCATAAGCCAACGTTTATAAAAGATAATAGCAATCATTTATACTTGGTTACGAACTGTGGTGGTGATTTTGTTGGTAATCCTTTCTGGCAATACCGCATATCATGGCTTGATCCACAAAAGGGGTGGAGCCAACCAGTTACTCTTTTACAAACTGATCAAAAAGGAGTATTAATACCACCGGCAATCGCATTTGATGAAAATAACCAGTTGTGGTTATCGACTATGTTGGAGAAGCGATTTGCCAACCAAGAATCAAGCAATACGAATGAGGTTGTACGTTCGCTATTGACTCAGTTGTCAGTGCAACAGTATCATATTCCAAAGCTGGAAGGGCTTTATGCTGATCTCTCATTTATAGACACGACTGTAACGGAATTCCTTCCAGGGGATAACGAGATTTCCACGATGAGTGGCCATCCAGATATTGTGGGGGAGCAGATTGAAGTGAATGGTGAAGTTTACAAATTGGTTTATGGAAATTTGCACGAGCATTCAGAAAAGTCACCATGCTGGCCCGCTGGAACCGATGGTACTTTACATGAAGATTACCGATTTGGCATGTTTACCGAAAACTACGATTTTGTAGCTATTACGGACCATGGTTATTCCATGACTGAGGTATACTGGCGAAAAAATATGCGTGTGGCTGAGTTTTATAATCAGCCAGAAACATTTGTTGCACTGCCTGCTATGGAGTGGACATTATCTTCGAATAAAGAATTGAATGATATCGAGTACGGAGCCGGGCATTACAATGTAATTTTTTCATCGGTTGAAGAAGGCAGGAAGTTTATTCGTAATGAGCAGGAAATTTATTCGGTTTATACTCCGGAAACCAATAATTCAGTGGCGCTATGGAAATTTCTGCATGAAAAGAATATTGATTGTATAAGCATTCCACATCATCCGGCAGATGAAATGCATCCGCTTGACTGGGATGTGCACGATGATTATTATGTCCCAGTGGTCGAACTTTTTCAATGCAGAGGGAATAACGAATATCCCGGTTGTCCACGTGAGCATAATTTGGAGAGACATTTTACAACCAAATATAAAAGGGCCTTTGTAAACTATGCACTAAAGGAGAAGAAACAACAAATGGGATTTATTGCCAGTGGTGACCATAATGGGATGGGAGTTGGAGTCGCTGCAATTTGGGTAAAAGAACTGAATCGTGAAGGCATTTTGGAAGGCTTGAGGAGCAAACGCTGTTTTGCAACAACAGGTGATAAAATGATCATTGATTTTAGGATGAACGGAGAAACTTCCGGATCGGTGGTGAAAAGTGCAAACGCGCCAAAAATAAGTGTAAATGTTAAAGGACAACGAGAACTTTCGAAGGTGGAAATCCTTAAAAACAGCAAGGTAATTAAAGAGTATACTGTCGCTGGTGGTTCGTTGGAATTTAATGAGCAGTTTGTCGATGAACTTTATCAGGATGAATCGGATGTTTTGTATTATTACGTCCGTGTTACTCAGAAGAATAATGAAATAGGATGGTCAAGTCCAATATGGATCGATTTGAATAAAGCTTAATTCGAAAAACGTGTATTTTCAGGAAAAGCTAGAATCACTCATTGATAGCAAAGATATCTGTTACTTGCAACGCGTGTTCCTATGCTGATAAAAATAGATTATTTTTAAGGGTATAAATATTTAAACTAAACTAACCTTGATGAAAACGATTTCTAAATTTCTACTTGCCTTATTTTTAATTTCAATTTTTTTTGGATGCCAGGAAAAAGAGGTTCCTGTAAACACACTTTCAAAAAGTGAGATTAAAGATGGTTGGGAGCTATTGTTTGATGGACATTCCATGGACCAATGGCGTGGCTATCATAAATCCGATCTCCCTGAAATTGGCTGGGGGATACAAGATAATGCCATTTTCTGCGGTGCTTCTGATATGGGCGAAGCCGGTTCTGGTGGCGACCTTATTACACGTGAAATGTATTCAAATTTTGATTTGAAGCTAGAGTGGAAAATCAATAAAGCAGGAAATAGTGGCATTTTGTATTTAGTGACTGAAATTCCAGATGAACCTGCATGGCATGGAGCTATTGAAATGCAAATTCTGGATGCTGTTGATTTTCCAATGGAATTGAAGCCAGCTCAGCTTTCAGGTTCTGCGTACGATCTTGTTGCTGCAAATCCTGATAATGTTAAACCTTTTGGTGAATGGAATCAAATTGAAATTATTGTTGACAATGGGCATGTAGAACAATGGCAGAACGGTGCTAAGGTTGCCGAATATACCCTTTGGACTCCTGAGTGGGAAGCAATGGTAATGGAAAGTAAATTCAAAGATTATCCTGAATTTTTATATATGTCGAAAGATGGTTTCATAGGATTGCAAGATCATGGAGGAGGTGCGTGGTTTCGAAATATAAAGATTAAGAAGTTGTAATTTTCAGATATAATTACAATCACCTCAAAGGGGTTTAATTTGTCCATATTGCAGCCACAGGCTTGATTAAATAGGCATGAAATTTACCTTACTAATTGAACGAACAGAAATTATCATTTCATTTTGAACATTCCACGAACATATGAGTAGTATTCTGCCCTACGATGTATGAGATAGTACTATCAGCCAATCAATAAAACTAAACTAATATGAAAAGAAGAGATTTTTTAAGAAAGACAGGAATTGCGGGAACGACAATTGCTATAGCTAGTTCTGGAAATAGAATGTTTGCAAGTGATGTTTTTAGTAGTTCAATGATCAAGGTTGATCCGTCTCCAAAGTTTGAATTATCTCCATGGTTATATATGCAATTTATGGAACCCCTGGGCGTAACCGATAGCTCTGTGGAAGCTGCTTGGAACCATGAAGCTGATTCATGGAGAAAAGACGTTGTCGATGTTACAGCAGAGCTGGCGCCAGGAATGATGCGCTGGGGAGGACTATTGAGCGCATATTATAAATGGAAAGAGGCTGTAGGGCCCAGAAATGAAAGAATCCCAATGCGAAATCTGGTTTGGGGTGGTATCGAATCAAATCAAGTAGGAACAGCCGAATTCGTGGATTTTTGCAAACAAGTGAAAGCTGATCCGTTAATCTGTGTCAATTTTGAGTCGGAGGGTTATGCAAACTGGGCAAAAACTCCAAAAGGCGAAGTGCGTTTTGCTGATGCAAAGGAGGCTGCCGAGTGGGTTGATTATTGTAACAATCCATCAAATGCGAAACGAATCTCACATGGCGCAAAAGATCCCTATAACGTAAATGTTTGGCAGATTGGAAATGAGACTTCCTACGCGAAAGATCGATTTAATCTGGAAACTGCTGCAAAAAAGACAATTGAGTTTGCAAAAGCCATGCGTGGTGCTGATTCATCAATTAAAATAATTGGATGGGGAGATAGTGGTTGGACAAAAAAAATGATTGAATACGCTGGTGATCAAATGGATTATGTCGCTTTCCATCATATGTTTGATCCTGGTCAGGATATCAAAGATTCAGTAATTGTTGATAATCAATACCGTTATGATCCGGATGCTACATGGGATATTTTGATGAACGGATATAAAATTCATGAGCGGAAAATTCTCGAAATAAGAGAGCAAGCTGAGCCATTTGGAAAACAAATGGCGTTAACAGAATGCCATTACTCAATCAGGGGAAGGAACAGATGTGAAATATTGTCGTCGTGGGCAGCCGGAGTTTCTTATGCGCGTATGATGAATTTGCATGAAAGACACGGTGATTTATTGAAAATAGCAACCTTAGCTGATTTCTGTGGAAACCGTTGGCAGGTAAATGCGATTATGATTCCTGTTCCGGGAGGGAAGTCTTTTATGATGCCTGTAGCCAAGATTATGAGCCTTTATAAAAAGTACAGTGGAAAAGAATACATTCAAGTTACTGATGTTCCGGAAGGTTTGGATATTACTGCCAGTCGCACGGGAAATAAGATTTATTTGCATGTTGTGAATGTTAATCGAACTAAATCAGTAAAAACTTCGGTTGGTATTGCTAATATGGAAATCAAGTCGGGGAAAGCATATGAAATAGCTGCTGATCCTGAATTTGAGATTATGAGGGCATCAAATGATCCACTAATTCCAAAAGAAAAAGTGTTAGATATAAACGACTTACATGAGTTTCCTGCAGCTTCAGTAACTGCTGTCGAGTTGGATGTTGTATAATGAATTGGATCAGTAAAGCTTGATTGATAATTATTTAATTAAGCACATAAAATATGAAAACCCCAGGATAAAACATCCCGGGGTTTCTTATTGGTTATTTTTCAGAATTCTTTTTTGGAAAACGCAGATATCAATTATCCGCACTAATTATTTGAGGCATTTCTGCATACCAATCCAACACTTTCTTTTTTAGTTTTTTTGTGATGTCAGGGTGTTGATCTGTAATATTTTCAGACTCTTCTTCGTCTGAAACAATATTATAAAGTTGTGGGTTTGATCCGTCAATATTGATGAGGAGTTTATAATCACCGTCGCGGATTGCAAGATCGGGATTGTCCGTATTCTTATTCATTTTTGTAATTCCGGATGGTCGTTGCCACATAATTGGCTTAGTTCGTTTGGATGTTTCAATTCCCAGCATGCTTTTACTCATGTCAACTCCATCATATGTATCCTTTTTATATTTTTTCGCACCAACAAATTGGATAATAGAGGGAGCAAGATCAATTCCGGCCATTACTGTTGTTGAATTGGTTTTTCCAACCTGCTCAGATGAAATAAACGAAGGTCCCCAAATTATGAGGGGTTCTCTTATACCACCTTCATACAGGTTCCCTTTATGGCCGCTAAGCGGGCCAGGAGAACCTACATTTTTAGCAGGTCCATTGTCGGCCGTAAAAATGATTAGCGTATTATCCCTAAGTTCTGGACTGTTTCGAATAAAACTGAAGAGTCGTTCCAGCTGGTTGTCCATTTCTTTGATTACACCTGAATAACGTGCTTGTGTGCTTAAGTCGCCCCTAAGATGTTTAGGCGGTTCATTAGGAGTATGCATATCATCTGGCCAAAGGTTAACGTAAAACGGCTTACCTGCTGCCTGAGCATTTTTTATTGCCTGAATTGCTCTGGTGACGTAAGTCTCTGTGCAATCTTCCCGTTTTATCCAATGTATTTCACCTTTGCCCAAAGCTGCAGACATCTTTTCCAGCCCACGCGTGCTGTCTGGTAAGTTGAGTGTTTCATAAGTTGCAAGGTAGCGTTCTCCAATTCCTTCGAACTGAGTGACGGATTCATCAAATCCATATTCTGTAATGTACGGGACGTCACCAACATCACGACCGCCGCCCATGTGCCATTTCCCAATGTGAGCAGTGTAATAGCCGGCATCTTTCATGTTTCGCGCAAGGGAAGGTGCTTGAAGGTTTAAATAATCCTTCATTCCTCTTTTTACATTGGCTTTATGATCGTTGATAAATGAGGTAATTTCCCATCTTGACGGATATTGCCCGGTGGTAACAGCGACACGAGAAGGTGAGCATATCGGTGCATTTACGTAGAATTGTGTAAATCTGATGCCTTCATCGGCTAGTCTGTCAATATTAGGAGTCTCATGTGTGGTGTTCCCAAAACAAGCTAAATCACCATACCCCATGTCGTCAATAAAAACAAACAATACATTCGGTTTTTCCTTACTAAAAACGGTAATGGTACTAAGGAAAAATAATAGAATACCACTAATAAATGATTTTGTCATATTGGTTATAGATATAATAGGTTAAAATATTAACCAAATATGAGAATTTTAGCATGGTAATATTGGCAATAATGTTCTAAGTGTAGCATTATTGTTTGAACAATGAAAAATTTGATAATGGGGGCAGGGATTTACTCTGATGCCCCATCTGTTGCTTGTTTTGTTCGGAAGCTGGATGGTGAAACTTCAAATATTTTTTTGAAAGTTCTGCTGAAATAATTGGGATCGTTGAATCCAACTTTGTAGGCAACTTCAGACATTGTAAGCTCTGGTTCTTCAATTAATAGCTTTTGTGCTTCCTTTATTCTGATCGTATTAATAAACTCAGTTGTACTTAAATCCAGTATCTGTTTAAGTTTGTTGTGCAATAACGTTCGTCCGATGCCTAGTTCTTTTGTTAATGAGCTAACTCCAAATTCAGTATTTTCAATATTTTCCAGTACAATCGAAGTAATCTTCTCAATAAAATGCTGATCGCGGTTTTTGATCGGATAGTCGACATTTAAGTTCCCGAATTTGATGAAATGCTTTTTTAGATTGGATTTGGCCAGCAAAATATTTCGAATCCGAAGTTCCAATTCAGAAAGAATAAAAGGTTTTGGAACATAGTGGTCTGCACCAACCTCAAAGCTTTCAATTCGTGTTTCTACATCCGATTTTGATGTAAGCATTAGTATTGGGATGTGGCAAAATTCAAAGTTTGTTTTGATTTCTTTGCAAAGTGTAATTCCATCCATTTTGGGCATCATTAAATCTGTCACAATTAAATCAGGAACATGTTTTTTTATTGTCTTAAGAGCTTCCTCTCCATTTGATGCAGTGTGGACTTTATAGGATTTACAAAAATGGTCGTATAAAAACGTTAGAAGTTCTTTATTATCCTCTACAAAAAGAATTTCAAATTTTTGTTTGGCATTTGTTTCAGAAGTGCTTCCATTTTCTTCAATTGTCTGGCTTGCCAAATTTTCAACCATGCTTTTGTTGAATTGAATATGACTGTTTAGTTCAGCATCTTGGGCAATTTCAGTATATGGAAGTTTCACCGTGAATGTGGTTCCTTCATCCAGTTTGCTTTCCACTGATATTGTACCATTTAAAAATTTGACCAGGCTCTGGGTTAAAGTCAGACCTATTCCACTACCATGATACTCGTTATTTTCATCTTCTGATTTATAGAATAAGTTGAAAATCTGATCTAATTGTTTTTTATTCATTCCAGGCCCGGTATCGGACACTGAGATTTTTAACATTGAATTCTCTTCTTCGGTTGTTGTTGCAATCTTCAAGGTAATTACACCATTTCTGGGCGTGAATTTGAAAGCGTTACTTAGTAGGTTGGAAACAATTTTCTCAATTTTATCTGGATCAAAACTAACATTTAGGCTATCTCTTTCAGAAATGAAAATATAGTCGATACCTTTTCGGTTGAATAAGGTATTGTAGGCTTCAAATACTTCTTTCAAATATTGAATAATATCACCCGATTGTAGGTTTGGCTGAGCATGATCTGTTTCAATTTTGCGAAAATCCATCAACTGATTGATAAGGAATTGAAGCCGCAAGGCATTTCTCCTTAGTGTATTGGTCTTGTTTTTTATGTCATCTGGTATGTTGTCTTGATTGAAAAAGCCATCCAGAGTGGCTAATATAATGGTAAGTGGTGTTTTAAATTCATGGGATATGTATGTGAAAAAATTGATCTTGTGTTTATGAATTTCACGAAGCTTGGCTTTTTCAATCTTTTCAATTTTTAATACCATTTTTTCTTTATGCCTTACTTCATTGGCGTGATAAAGCAGGAACACAATGCCAGCTAATATTAAGGCATAAATCATGTATGCCCAAATAGTTTGAGTGAACGGTGGAAGTATGATTAATTTAATACTTCGTTGACGGTCATTTGGAAAATTGTAGCTGTTTGTAGCCTTTATTTTAAAGGTATACTCACCTGGCGAAAGGTTGGTGTATGTTGCACTTTGGCTATTCTTTACTGATTGCCAGTCCGAATCAAAACCTTCCATGTAGTAGAAGAAATTGTTTTTGCCTTTTGAATAAAAATCTAAAGCAATAAAATCAAAGCCTATTACATTTTGATTATGCTTTAAAGTTATTTCGCTGGTAATATCAATATCTTTTTCAAGGGCTGAATTTTCACCTGGCTCGACAGATTGATTGAACAGTTTGAAATCGGTAAAATGGACAACCGGCTTATTGTTGGTAAACTGGATGTTTTTAGGATTGAAATAAGTTAATCCATTGACAGCTCCAAAATACATGGTACCGTCATCCGCTTTGTAGTAGGACTTGAAGTTGAATTGGTTTCCAACTAAGCCATTATCAACGGTGAAATTTCGTATTTCACCTGTCTCAAAGTTAAATTTACAAATGCCTTTGTTTGTGCTTATCCAAAAGTTATTCTCCGAGTCTTCCAAGATTCCATAAACAACATTATTGGGCAGTCCGTCTTCTGTTGTGTAGGTTTTAAACGTTTCATCTTCAGGATTAAAGTGAGAAATGCCACCACCTTTGGTTCCAAACCAAATTTTACCATCCGAGGCAATGCAATGACATATGAAAGTATTGCTTTGCAGGTCATTTGTGCTGTCCTTTTGAAACTGGGTTACTTTATCATTTTGTGGATTGTATCTGAATAATCCCTGGTTGTTATACGTGCTGAACCAGTAATTTTTTTTATTGTCCTGAAAAATGTCATAAATAAATTTTCCACGGAAAATTTTCGGTTTAAAGCGTGTGAAGATGTTCTTTGTTTTATCGTAACAATCCACACCAACCATGGTGCCAACCCAAATAATATCAGCTGAATCACAATACAGAGAGAAAACAAAATTATGCGTCAAACTTTGCGGATTCCCTGGTATATGTGAGTAATTTTTAGTCTCAAGGGTTTTAGGATTAATACAATTTATTCCTCCAAAGAAGTTTCCCGACCATACGTTATTATCCCGATCAATTGTTAGCGCATGTACGTTACTGCTTATTTGAATAGCTCCATCTTGAGGAGTATTTAAAATATGAGAGAACGATTTTTTATTGAGATCATAAATTGCAATTCCTGCATCTTCGGTAGCAAGCCATAATTTGTTGTCCGGACCTTTTATTATTTGACTAAGTGCTTTCCCCTTTAAATCATTAGGCTTAATCCCTGGTTTTATGGTTGAAAAGCCAGCGTTATTTGGGTTGTAAATATTTAGTCCTCCAAAATAAGTGCCTATCCACATGATATTTTCACGACTTTTAAAGATCTTATAGACAGCATTATCATTAAGCGAGTTAACAGTGTGATCAAAAGATTGAAGATAGTGCTCATACTCATGAGCTTCAAGGTCGTAGATGAATAATCCTTTTTCTGTTCCAATCCAGAAACGTCCATCAGTATCTTCATACATATCACGCACAAAGTACATGGGATGCACATCAGTCTTTTGTTCTTTTAATGGAATAGGCTTAAAAGATTCAGTTTCCAAATCTAAAATTAGCGGCCCATGTTTAAAGGTCCCAACCCAAACCCGATTCTTGGAGTCTATCATTAAATCTGAAATAGGAGAAGGAATATAATGAGGTAATCCTCTAACATTTCCGGTATAAGTTTTTAAAATTTTTCCATTTTCATTAAAATGTAAAATTTGCTGGCGTTTATGAGCCCATAAACTTCCATCATTGGCTTCAACAACTTTACTGATGTTTGCACCGAATGGAAATTGAGAAACAATTTTTCCTTTTTCTGAAACAACAAAAGCTCCTTTAACCCCGCAGGCAATAATTTTTCCCTTACTGGATTGCATAAGACTACGAACCAATCCAACTGGCTGATTATTAAAATAAATTCGGGTAAAGTTTTCTTCTTGAGGGTTGTATATGCAAAGGCCATTTGGTGTACCTACAAATAAAGTTCCTTTTTTAGTAACAAGTAAAGAAAGTATTTCATTAGAGGGAATTGAATTTTCTGTATTGTCAGTATAGTAGGTTTTAAAACCGTAGCTGTCATATCTGTTTAAGCCATCTCCACTTGCTATCCAAATAAATCCCTCTTTGTCTTGTTCAATATCATTTACAGTATTGTACGATAATCCTTCGCTTACCGTAATATGTCGGAATGTTTTTTCTTGTGAGAAAAGCGTATTAGAGTTCGACAGAAACAATGCTACAACGATGAAAAGACCCAGATACTTCATGCCCCTAAAATTACTTCGAGGAAAAATACCATAAAAAGCTGACATATGGAATTGATTAGCACCAATGTTTTATATTCAGCAATATTGTTCATTTTTTTAGCAACGGTTCAATATGGAACAATCGTCATTTAATTCGGAATAAAACTACTTACCGGAGATGATAGATTTGTCTAAATTTAATCTTTTCATTATCAGTAGTTAATCGAAGAACATTTTTTCTCAATAAGTAATAACTATTTTGAATAAGCTTAAATACTATAAAAATTAAAAATGAATATCAGGAATTTATATTCAGTGGTTTTGTTCATGACCTCTTTTATATCTGTTTATGCAAAGGATGTGAAAGCAAAACACCAAAATCCGAATATCGTTATCATCGTTGCAGATGATTTAGGATGGGGTGACGTCGGATTCCACGGAAGTTGGATTAAGACTCCTCACTTAGACAAATTATCAGAAGAGGGTGTCCAGTTATCAAGGTTTTATACCGCACCAGTGTGTTCTCCGACGCGAGCTGGTCTGCTAACTGGAATGTATCCAAATCGTTTCGGATTGCGAGAAACAGTTATTCCACCATGGCGAGATTTCGGAATCGATCCATCAACTACCTTTCTTCCTGAATTTCTTGGGGAGCACGGTTATAAAAACAGGGCAATCATCGGGAAGTGGCACCTTGGGCATTCTCGTCCCGAATATTATCCATTAAATAATGGATTCACTCATTTCTATGGACATCTAAACGGTGCTATTGATTATTTTACGCACGAACGTGAAGGTGAATTGGATTGGCACAATGACTATGAATCAAGTTATGACAAAGGGTATTCTACAGATTTAATAGCAGAAGAGGCTGTGCGTTCAATTCAAAATTATTCAAAAGAAGGCCCTTTCTTTTTGTATGTTGCTTTTAACGCTCCTCATTCTCCACTTCAGGCAAAAACTGAAGATCTGAAAATGTATGGATTTGACGAATCTCAACCATTATATTCAAAGAAGGAAGGCAAAAATGCAGAAGGACAGGGAAACACGCGCAAACAAACATATGGTGCTATGGTGACCTGCATGGATCGCGGAATTGGAAATATTTTACAGGCTTTGGATGATCTTCAGATTGAAGAAAATACACTCGTGCTATTTTTTAGTGATAATGGTGCTGACGAAGGCTCCGGTGGTGGTTCGAGCGGTGAATTACGCGGACATAAATTTCTTGAATATGATGGTGGCGTTCGGTCCCCGGCAATTATTCGCTGGCCCCATGGATTAACGAAAACAAAGCAGATTGACCAATTGACAGGTTTTGTGGACGTATTTCCAACGATATGCGAGATTGTTGATCCAGGAAGCAGCCGAAACGAATCCTTTGATGGGATTAGTATTTTGAGCGCTTTAACCGACAATAAAACCATTGATTCACGCACGTTTTATCTGGGGTTCGGAGCGGTTATACAAGATGAATGGAAAGTGATTCGACCAAATTATAATCCAAAAATGCAATTGCAAGAGGATGTTTTATATGAGCTGAAAGATGATCCAACGGAAGAGACAGATTTGGCGTCAAAATATCCTGGTGTGGTAAAAGAACTTGTTGATCTGGCCGAAAAATTTGATACAATAAAACCCGCAAAGGAAGTACTTCCTTTTGGTGCTGGGCGTGAGAACTTTGTTGCACCCAAAGAATGGAACATATTCATAGAAAAATGATTTTTAAACTGATAATTATGAAGCTAACTCATTACGTGTTAAGTAAGAAGTTGAGTCTGTTTGCGTCTTCGTTACTATTGCTTTTGCCGGGAGTTGGTAAGAGTGGAAATACTGTTTCTGAAGAAAAAACAAATAAAAATATTCTGGTTTTTATCGCTGACGATTTGGCTCGCAATGAGCTGGGCTGTTATGGCGGACAAAATGTTAAAACACCAAACATCGACCGCTTTGCGAAAGAAGGCGTTCGGTTTAACCAGATGTATGCATCCGAAGCCATGTGCGCTCCAACACGAGCTTCAATTTATACCGGATTATATCCGGTTAAACATGGTGTTTATAAGAATCATGCAGCAACAAAGACCGATGTGATAAGTATTGTCCAGTATATAGGAAATCTAGGTTATCGGGTCGGACTTACCGGTAAAACTCATTTTAAACCTGAGTTGGTTTATCCGTTTGAGATCATTGATGGATTTGAGAAACGATCGGTGAGTAAAACCGCAAATTACAAGACGGATGGAATTGTTGAATTCATGAATAGGCGAGAGGATCAGCCATTTTGCCTCATCGTGTGCAGTACACTACCACATGCACCATGGACAGCAGGCGATCCTTCAGTATTCGATGCCGAAAAACTGAAACTTCCTCCTCATTTTGTAGACAATAAAGAGACTCGTCAGGCTTTTATCAAATATTTAGCAGAAATAGCCTATTTAGATAAGCAGTTTGGTGATGTTCTTTCGGCACTTAAATCTACAAGTGATGAATCAAATACGATTGTAATGTTTTGTGGCGAGCAAGGACCACAGTTTCCAGGTGGTAAATGGACAAGTTGGGATTACGGCCAGAAGAGTGCATTTATTGTTCGGACTCCGAAAGGCGCCATGAATGGTAAAGTTTCTGATGCTTTATTGCAATACGAAGATGTGCTTCCAACTTTAATCTCTTATGTTGGCGGAAAAGTTTCGAAGGAAATGGATGGTGAAAGTTTTCTGCCTGTTTTAAACGGAGAAAAAACCAATCATCGGGAATGGGCATATGGTATTCATAATAATTTCCCTGAAGGAACTCCATATCCGATAAGGAGTATTCGAAATAATCAGTATAAATTGATTGTCAATCTTTCACCAGAGCTCAAATATTTTGAAAAGCATTTAATGAATCCAAACAAAGAAAGTTATTGGGACAGTTGGGTTCGAGATGCAGAAACAAGTGTAGAAGCAAAACATTGGGTTGATCGTTATATTAGCCGACCAGCTATTGAATTCTACGATATAGAAAATGATCCATGGGAATTGAATAATTTGGCTTCAGAAGAAAATTTACAGCCAATAATTCGAAAAATGGAGAAGGAACTATATAATTGGATGAAAAAGCAAGGCGACCCTGGTAAGGAACTGGATGTGGAAGTGCCTAGAAAGTCTTAATCGAGAGAATTCCTCGGGGCTTTGCTCTGGGGGACCTTCTATTCGCCTTAAATTACATCAAAAATAAAGGAGGATTGGCCTTACTATTCTCATCCGTTCCGTTCAAAAAATGAGGGACTCCTGCAAAAAAATAACAGATGATCAGTAAACTCATATTTTTTATTGGTCATCTGTTATTTTTTAGCGGTATTCTATCAAAATCCTGAGGTCATTTCTCATTTTCCACCAGTCATCTGTTAAAACCTGTTGATAAGCTTTTAGATCACTATAATCATTTGTTATTTCCCGGTAATTAACTGTTAAAAAGACAATAGTTGTTGTTCATTTTCAGTGCTTAATAGTTTTTATTATTCAAGCAGCAGGACAAATGTTCTGCAGTCTGTACTTATGTTCTACCCGTATTGTTTGGTCATGTTTGAAGAAGCATAAAGAACAATAATCCCCTAGGTTGAAAATAATTCCTAATTATTGGGAAGTTGAGATTCTATTTTTGAGCTTCTAACAAATCCTAAATTTTCAATTATGAGAAAAAATCTGATCATTTTATTAATGTTCTTTTCTTATTTTGTATCCTATGGACAATCCCATTCGGTTACTGTTTCCGGAATCGTCAAGGATTCTGATGGGCAGTTTATCCCCGGAGCGACTATTGTTCTAAAGGGTACTACTAACGGGACCATTAGTGACTT
Organism: Sunxiuqinia sp. A32; assembly: GCF_052690465.1. Classification (NCBI taxonomy): domain Bacteria; kingdom Pseudomonadati; phylum Bacteroidota; class Bacteroidia; order Marinilabiliales; family Prolixibacteraceae; genus Sunxiuqinia; species Sunxiuqinia sp. A32. The sequence goes on along the minus strand of NZ_JBQYLI010000002.1, from coordinate 235,047 downwards.
TGATGGCTCCTATACATTAAAAAATGTAGAATCGACAGATGTAATCCTGTTTAGCTTTATTGGGTTTAAAACACAAGAAATTCTTGTGGGAAACCAGGATGTGATTGATGTTGTGCTTGTTTCCGACGATGTTACCATGGATGAAGTCGTGGTAGTTGGTTATGGAGTGCAGAAGAAAGAGAGTTCGGTTGCAGCTATTTCACAAGTTGAAGGCGAGACTTTAAAAAGAGCAAGTACTACTTCATTGTCCAATGCTCTTACCGGACAGGTTCAAGGTGTTTTTACGGTTCAAACGGATGGTGAGCCAGGAAGCGACGCTGCGAATGTTTTTATTCGTGGTAAATCTTCATGGGTGAGTAATAATCCACTTGTATTGGTCGATGGTGTTGAAGGTAACTTTAATGATATCGATCCTAACGAGATTGAAACCTTGTCTGTATTGAAAGATGCCTCGGCAACTGCAGTATTCGGTGTGAAAGGTGCAAATGGTGTAATCCTGATTACCACCAAACGTGGACAGGAAGGCGGTATTAAACTTACATTCAATTCTGAAGTTGGGCTAAAGAACCCATTGCTTCGTCGGAATATGTATGACAGTTATGAAACTGCTCTGATTATGAATGAAGCATTCAAAAATGATGGTAGTTGGAACCTGCTACTTTCTGATGATATCATTGAACATTACCGTACACAGGATATGCCTTATATGTATCCAAATACGGATTGGGCAGATATTTGTGTGAGAGATTTTGGTATTAGTCAAAAGCAGAACGTTAGTGTTTCCGGCGGTTCAAAGCATGCCAGAATTTATGCTTCCTTTTCTTATTTGTATGATGGTGATATTTTAAAAACGGTTGAGCAACCCGAATATGACCCATCCTATAAATATAACCGCTACAATTATCGTGTAAATATGGATTTTGATATTACTCCATCAACGGTATTATCTATGAATGCTGGTGGATTTATTGGAATTAAAAACCAACCAAATGAGTCGGCTTCGATTCGGACCTATCGTCCGATCTTTATGTTGGGGCCTATGGTGATTCCGAATGAATATCCTGCATCGATACTTGAACAATATCCTGATCCTGCGCACCCTGAAGAATCAGGAGCGAGGGCGGCAAGTACTGGTGTTATTAATGCTAATAATCCATACAACGCCATTAACTACAGTGGTTATAAAGAAACCAAAAAGACTGGACTGACAACAACTTTTGTATTAAAGCAAGATTTGGATTTCATTACGAAAGGTTTGTCTGTAAAAGGTAAGGTGGCTTTTAACCATGACGAAGCGTATTTGAAGAACTATAATTTCGACAAAGTAACTTATAAGTTATTATCAGACGGTACCTGGATGAGATATAAGGGGCGTGATAATACTGATGCGGAAGGAGCCGAATTGCCCATTACTCCAGGAGATGAAAATATTACCAGTGATCCTTTTAGAAGTTGGTATTATGAAGCTTCAATTAGTTATGCCCGAAAATTTAAAGAACATAATGTATCTGCTTTGTTTTTGGGACAAAGACGTACCTGGCAGAGCAATGTAGCTTTCCCTCACTATGAAGAGGGTGTTGTAGGTCGTGTTACATACGATTATAAAACAAGGTATCTGGCAGAAGTAAACCTCGGATTAAATGGTTCTGAGCAATTTGCTCCAAAAAATCGATATGGTTTTTTCCCTTCCTATGCCGTAGGTTGGAACCTGCATCAGGAAAAATTTATGGAGGCACTGCAACCAATAATTAACCGTGCGAAAATTAAGTATTCGTATGGTGAAGTTGGTAGTGACAATGCTGGTGGCCAGCGTTGGTTGTATACTTCATCGTATTCTAATAGTGCGACTAATCAAGATGAATTCCATCCAGGAACTGCAGATAATCCAGGAACTAATATAACTCCGATCGTGGAAGGCGATGTTGCCAACCTCAATGCGACATGGGAACGCGCTATCAAGAAAGACCTTGGTATTGAACTTGGTTTTTTAAAGAATAACATGTTCCTCTTAACGATGGACTTTTTCTCGGAAAATAGGGACCAGATTCTTTTGAGTCGTTTATCTCTTCCTGATTGGTTTGGTGTGAATGCAAAACAACAGAACCTGGGTGCAACCGAGACTAAAGGCTATGAAGTAGAATTAAAATATACCGGCGGTCAACTTCAAGGTTTGAGTTATTGGGCAAAGGCTGGTGTTAGCTTTAGTGATAACCGGATTATCTTTAGAGATGAACCTTATTATAAACCGGAATACCAGAAAATGGCTGGCCGTCGTATCGATCAACTATTTGGGTATGTAACTACCGGCTATATTGATAATGTTGATGAAAGGGCTGCTATGCCTCGATATGGTAGTGGCATTGTTGGTCTAGGTGATGTTACCTACATTGATTTTAACGGTGATGGAAATATTGACACCAATGATGAAGTGCCTATAGGCTATGCCGGAACCTATCCATTGTATTTCTATACTTTTTCCGGAGGCTTGAATTATAAAGGTTTTGATTTTGATTTTACTTTCCAGGGAGCATCAAAAACTTCCAGAAATATGATTGATGCTTTCCTTTGGCCTTTGCACCGGTTAGCTAACCAATATTTCGATTACCAGAGTGATTACTGGACACCAGATAATATGGATGCCAGGTACCCTGCGCTACATATGGACAGTAATCGCGCTCAAAATAATACCAGCGATGGAAAAGTAACTACAACCAGTATACGTGATGCTTCATATGTGCGATTAAAAACTGCCCAAATGGGGTATACAATTCCTGAAGATTTCTTATCAAAATATAGAATTGGAAAATGCCGGATTTACCTGCAGGGGAATAACTTGTTTACCTGGTCTCCGGATTACCCGATTGGTGACCCCGAAGGAACTGATGCTGGTAATGGAAACCTGACCTTTGGTTATTACCCATTGATTCGCAGAGTAACCTTGGGCTTACAAGTAACATTTTAATCACTAAAAACCTGTAAATTATGAAAATACATATTATAACATTTCTCATTTTGCTGGGAGCCTTTTTCGTATCATGCGAAAGTGATTACCTGGATAAAATGGAAGAATCTGAAGGGTACGATTTTAGTGATGTGTTTGAAGATTCTGTCAATTTTAAGAATTTCAATGACAAACTGATTGTGACCCCAATGCTAAAACGTCATCATGCAAATCAAGATCCACTTGGTGATTATGATGATATTTCCGACAACTCTATTTCCGGTCCAAACTGGACAGGTGTTCCATCTGTGCAAGCAGCTAATGGCGATTTCTATCCAATGAGGACCAACGGAGCTGCTTTGATGTGTAATAATGGTACTTGGTCTCGAATTTGGAACCAGATACGAATTGCTAATATTTGTATTGAAAATATTGACTATTATCCTGGAGATGTATCTTCTCGCGATGTTATCCTTGGAACTAGCTACTTTTTCAGAGGCTATGGCTATTTTGAGCTAATACGTCGTTGGGGAGGAATGCCATATATGTACAAAGCGCTTGCAGCTGATGCAGAAATGGACCTTCCACGTTTACCTTACCAGGAATCAATATTGTTGGCTGTTGCTGATTTAGATAGTGCAGCAATGTACCTAAAACCAGTAATTGAAGAAAGTGATTGGGGAAGGCCAACACAAGTTGCGGCTTTAGGAATGAAAGCAAAGGCTTTGGTTTATGCTGCCAGTGAATATGCCACCATGCAACCTGGAGCACAGGGAGATTTATGGGATGATGCAGCTCTTGCAGTTGATGCAGCAATTAGGTTAGCAGAATCCAATGGCTACGGTTTGGTTCCGATGGACAAGTACTACTACATCTTTAAAGAAGATGAAGAAGAAGTATATACCAAAGAAATATTATATGGACGCCGCTATGATCATACATGGGGATCTAACTCATATAAACGTCGCTATCGTCCGCCAGGCCAACTTTCAGGCCAGTATGGAACTGCCCCAAACCAGTTGTTGGTAGATTGTTTCGAAATGCAGGAAACAGGTCTTCCAATTAGTGATCCGGCTTCGGGCTATAATCCTCAGGATCCTTATGTGGGAAGAGATCCACGCTTTGCTGAGACTATTATAACAAATCAGCAAAAGGTGATGGGAAAAACCATGCAAATCTGGGATAAGGATGAAACCAAAACGCCTGCAACACTTGGGTCTAAAGATTTAGGCTATTCGGATGGTACGGTTAATATGGGTTATACAAAGACCGGATATTATAACAACAAATGGATGGGTAAGACATTTAAAGCCAATTTGAATATGCACTATCCAGAGCTGAGAATGTCTGATTTGTATTTGTTGTTTGCTGAAGCTGCCAATGAAGCATGGAGCAATCCGACACAAATTAATTCCTCTTGTAAATATTCTGCCGAGGCTGCTTTAAATATCGTCCGCAATCGCGCTGAGATGCCTGATGTTGCTTCCAAATATTTAGCAAAAGACGCATTTAGAGAAAGAGTTCGCAACGAACGTCGTATTGAGCTATGTTTCGAAGATAACAGGTTGTTTGATATACGCAGGTGGCACATTGCACATTTGCCTGAAAACAGGGACATGTGGAAAATGGAAATTGCAAAAGTAGGAGTCAGTGAAGAGTATCCAACAGGATTCAGGTATACGCCAAGACTTTACCAACAAAGGGTTTTTGAAGAAAAACATTACCTGTTTGTCATCAAGTTAGATGATACCAATATTGGACCTAACTTTTTACAAAACCCAGGGTGGTAATTTTCTAAACCATACAAATTAAAAGATATGAATTTATACAAAAATATACTTGTCGTATTTAGTTTATTATTCCTGTTCAGTGCGGTAGATATATCTGCACAGAACTCGAATAAGAAGGCAAAGAATATAAAAGTTTCCCTGGAATCAATGATCGTGGATCAAGATGGTAATCCAGTGAAGGGAGCTTCAATATATTCTTCCAAGTCCAGGATGTATACTAAAGCAACTGCTGAGGGGAAGTTTGAATTCAAAACTTTCACAGATGACATGTTGGTAATCAAGGCTGATGGCTTTGAATCAAAGATTGTTGCATCGACTGATGAAGCTTTAAAAAGTAGAAAAATAGTTATGGATATGGCAAAAGCATTAGAGGGTGAAAATAACCAGATAATGTTGCCATTTGGAACAACAACCGAGCGCAGGAGTGTCGGTGCTTATTCAGTAGTAAAAGGTGACGAATTAGAGCATACTCCAACCATGTCGCTTCAAAGTGCATTGGGTGGAAGATTAAATGGATTATTCCAATTGCAAAATACCCTGGTACCTGGATGGACAAACCATAATATGTTTGTTCGAGGCGGATGGGGTGACTACACTGTTATTGTAGACGGAGTAGAGCGTACTTTGGATTATATCGAGCCAGAAGTGATTGAGAGTGTTGAGCTGTTAAAAGACGCAACAATGAAATCATTGTATGGTGGCTTGCAGTCAAATGGTATTTTGTTAGTCACCACAAAACGAGGGAAAGCATATGAAAATAGTGTTCGTATCAATGTTGAGCATGGTGTTCAAACGCCAACAAGGTTGCCTAAGTTTCTCGATTCTTACGATTATGCTACCTACTACAATCAAGCGCTTGCAAATGATGGATATGGTCCTATGTATGATCAAACAGCGCTAAATGCGTATCAAAATCATACCGATCCAATTTTGTATCCGGATGTTGATTATTACGATGAGTTCTTAAATAAGAACTTTACAATGACCAGAATCAATACTCAGTTGAGCGGTGGAAATGAGAAGTCGAGGTATTTTGCGCACATTGGTTACCAGGGAAATGGTGGTTTGGAAAAGCACACCAATTATCCCAATTCGGATGATATTTTGACAGTGCGTACATCTGTTGACATGGACGTAGTGGATTTCATTACTGTAAGTGCTGGATTTAATGCAGCTTCGCAAATAAAAGAATGGCCAAATATTTCAACTCAGGCCTTTTTTGATCCACTGGCTGCACATCATCCAAATGATTACCCAATATTGATACCTGGTGAAATGGTTGGTGATCCTAATGAAGAATATGTGATTGGTGGTACTGCTGAAAAGCAAAACAACCCTTATGGCTTATTAACAGGACGCGGGTATGCTGAACGTCGTTACACGTATATTCAGTCTGATTTTGGATTGACATTTGACTTGGACCAATGGGTAAAAGGTTTGAAAGTAAAGCCTTTCGTTTCATTTGATGTGTATAATGTTGAAACCGCAACAAAAGGTGCAACATTTACAGTTTACGAACCTGTTTATGATGCAGCTTCCGGGGAAGTTACATTTAACCAATGGGGTAATACTACTGAGGCAACCAGCCAATCTCGTTCCGAAGCAAATGTGCGAAGAAATTATGCACTTAACCTGACATCCACTTATGACAGGACTTTTGGAAATCATGATATTCATGGGATTCTGAATTTTTTCCAGTCTCGAAACGAGATCCGTAATGTAGATGAGGATCCACGTAGACAAAACCTTGGTATACATGTAAGTGATATGATTGCTGATAAATATATCCTCGAGGCCAATATTAATAGGGTGGGAGTTACTTCATTTTCAGAAGACAATCGTTACGGTTATTTCCCTTCTTTTGGAGCAGGATGGATTTTGTCAGAGGAAGATTTCCTTTCTGATTCAAAAGCAATTGATATGTTGAAGCTTCGTGCTTCTTATGGTATTTTGGGATCAACAACCTATACTGCCGAAGGCGCTTTTTCAACTCACTTGTACCAGGATATCTGGAGACAAAACGGAACAATTTCGCTGGATGGTGAAAATTACCTGGTATCGATGGATAAAACTGGTAATCCAAATATTGGTTTCCAAAAGAGTTATGAATTCAACGTAGGTGTTGACGCTGTATTGTTTGACCGCTCAACTCGTATCAGCTTAGGATATTTTAATAATATTAATGATGGTTTTATCGGTGACCGTGGAAATATTACACCAGGGGTCATCGGTAAAAATGAGGCACTTCCTATGTGGAACTTTAAAAAGTTTGGACTGCAGGGAATTGAAGGTGAAATATGGTACAACCGATTTATTGGTGAACTTGAATTTAATTTAGGTGCCAATTTTACTTATGGTATCTCGAATCGTATTGCTGATGGCGAACCGGATTATCCTGCTGATACTTTCAATGGTTTGATTACACAGGGGCGTCCGGTTGATGCAATCATGGGACTTAATGCAATTGGTGTTTTTGCAGATCAGGCAGATATTGATCAATCACCGCTACAAATGTTTGGTCCGGTTCGTCCTGGCGATATAAAATACGAAGACGCAAACAATGACGGCTATGTAGATGAACGTGATAGGGACGAGATTGGTAATTCAAGTCCACGCCTTCAGTTTGGATTAAATATTGATCTCAAATACAAAGGATTCAATTTGAATGTACTCGCTGTTGGATATGGCAAATATGAGCACTTATTGGGGAATCAGTATTATCAAATCTACGGAAACAGAAAATATTCACAAGTTGTTGTGGATGGTCTGCCTAATGGTAATGCACACCCTCAATTATCTGCTTTAGCAACGCAAAATAACTTTGTAAACTCTAACTACTGGATTATTGATGGTAGCTTCCTAAAACTGAGAAATGTTGAATTGGGTTACACGTTGCCTCATAAACTGACTCAGCGTTTTGGAGTGAATGACATCAAAGTATTTACGAGAGGATATAATCTGTTGACATTGTCGAAAATTAAAGATTTGGATCCTGAGAATATAAATGCAGGGATTGAAAACTTCCCACTGTGTTCTACACTTTCAGCAGGAATTTCAGTTTCATTCTAAATCATGAACCATTTAAAATTATCAAAAATGAAAAGATTGTTCAAATACAATATATTATTCCTGATACTTGCGATGGGGTTTGGGTGTTCTGAATACCTGGATCCTTCATTGGACGGATCATTGACTGAAGAGCAGGTTTTTACCAACGAGGCATATTTTAATGGTGTTTTGAATACCGTTTATAATAGTTTGCCTGATGTGTATAACTATATGCTGGATTGTGCGACAGATAATGCAGTTACCAATGATTATAGTTCCGACTATTTCAAAATGGGAACTGGTGCATTGCGTCCAAACATGAATCCAGAATCTAACTGGGTAAATGGATTTCATCAAATTAGAAGGATCAACCAGTTCCTTGAAAAAATGGTACTTGATACAACTGGGACAAAACCATTTTTAACCCCAGTTCGGTTTGTACGATTAGGAACAGAAGCCGATAGCATTGATAATATCAATACATTTTATAGAATGCTTGGTGAAGCATATTGCCTCAGAGCTTTTTATGAGGCTGATTTGTTGAGAACTTTTGGAGGGATGACCACTACTGGTGAATTTCTTGGAGTGCCAATCGTAACCAAAGTGTTGACTATTGATGAGGATTTGAATCTACCTCGCAATACCTATCAGGAATGTGTTGACCAAATCAGCAATGATTGTGACAGTGCGATCAAATATTTGCCGGTTGAATATACGGGAACCAATGCTGTATTAGGAGCAACTATGAATGGTAGGGCAACTGGTATTGCTGCCATGGCTTTAAAAGCAAGGGTATTGTTATATGCGGCCAGTCCTGAGTTTAATCCTGCGAATGATCAGGTCAAGTGGGAACAGGCTGCAGTTGCAGCCGGAGATGCTCTTGTTGCTATTGGAGGGTTGAAAGACTTACCTTCTATTGATGATTATTATTTCAATAAACTGAATAATAAAGCATATAACATTCGTGATATTTTCTTGCGTGGTAATGTACAGAGTGGTAATCGTGGCTTGGAAAGTACGAATTATCCACCATCTATGTATGGAAACGGAAGAGTGAATCCATCTCAAAATTTCGTAGATGCATTCCCCGATGCAGCAGGATATCCAGTTAGCGAAAGTGCTACTTACGATGTTGAGAATCCATATGCAAGCCGCGACCCACGCTTGGATAAATTTGTTGCGTTGAATGGAACATCATTGGGGCAATCAGGCTACCACACGATTGAAACTTTTGAAGGTGGTATAGATGCCTATAATCCATCAACAAATACTTCCCGTTCAGGATATTACTTAAAGAAGTTGCTAAAATACAACAATGTAAGCTTGATACCTGGTCAGTTAACCGGTACTGCAAGAGCTGCAGTTCATCTTGGATCTCCTGAGTTGTATTTGAATTTTGCTGAAGCAGCTTTCGAGGCATGGGGAGCTACTGGTGATCCAATGGGATATGGTTTTGATGCTGTTTCTATCATTACAAGAATCCATAAACGTTATGGTGCAGGAAATGAATACATGAATACAGTGGCTGTAAATGATGAAGGATTATTCCGTGAACTGATCCATAATGAAAGACGGTTGGAGCTTAGCTTCGAAGGCCACTATTTCTGGGATATTCGCAGATGGGAAAGTTCTGAAGATCTAACTGAGATTAATACAGTTGTAACTGGTGCTACAATTACTCAAGATCCAGTTGGGGATTTGAGTTACGATATGAATGTTGAACTGGAAAAAAGATTGTTCAATTCCATTTATATGCCACTTCCTTATGATGAACTATACAATTCACCTGCTTTAGTTCAAAATAAAGGGTGGGAATAATTAATAACATTAAATGAAATAGAGATGAAAAGAAATATATTCATATTACTGATCTTGTCGGCAATCCTTAGTTCATGCGGGTTTGACGAGGAAGTGATTTCTTTCGGAACTACATCGGTGTATTTTTATAATCAGGAATACAACCGCAACATTGTAGTAGGCGAGGGATTGGAATTGAAAGCAGGAATCATGTTTTCAGGTTTATTAAATAATGATCAGGAACGTAAAGTTCAGTTTGTTATCGATCCATCTGTAATTACTGACGAATCAAAAACAGTTATGCCTGAAAGTTATTATACGCTTTCAAGTAATTCTGAAATTGTTGTTCCGGTAAACGAGGAACAGGGATATGTTGGTATTGAAATTGATTCAGCAGCTTTTTTGGCTGATCCGAAGTCATTGACAGGGGAATATGTAATTCCATTTGTTTTAACCGGATCAAATGATGTTGACTCAATAAATTCCGCGAAAAATTATATGGTGGCTTCAATTAGCTATTGGGCAAAACAACATGGAAATTATTACTATTCCGGTCAAACCATTAGAAAATCTGCTACTGAAACAGACACGCTGACCTATGAGAATTCTCCGACAATCAACGAAAGCATAAAAGAGCTGGTAACCATAGGGCCTAATTCAATGATGGTGAAAGCAGATAATACAGCCGGAAGTAAAGATCCGGGTGTCGTCTTCAACATTGAAGCACCATCAGTTGGTAGTGGCGATGTAACTCTAAGTAGCGATGAAGGTGCTGCTATTCAGGTGAGCGGAAATGGCAGTTCAACATATGATGCTGCTTCTCGCACATTTTACCTGAGTTATAAATATACCGATGGTGACTTTGAGTGTGAGGCTGTTGATACCTTGATCTTTCGAAACAGAGTAAGGGATATGCAGCCTGATGGACAGGGAGTTAACGAATGGAGATAGTTTAAATAGAAAATTGATATTGGTTTTAAAATTGGGAATTAGTTAGCTATGAATCGAATTATTATTGTAATTGTACTGTGTGTTAGCTTTGGGATTGCGGCAAATGCTCAAACCTATGAAGCTATTAAAGGAAAGTTAATGACTCGTTGGGGTAAGGAAGTTACTCCGGAAAATGCCTGGAAGGAATATCCCCGGCCCCAGTTAAAGCGGGAAAATTGGCAAAACTTAAATGGATTGTGGGAATATGCTATTATTTCAAAGGATGATAAAAAGCCTGAAAATTTTCAGGGAAATATATTAGTACCTTTTGCTGTGGAATCAGCTTTATCAGGTGTAGGGAAGTCTGTACTTCCTGAAGATAAAGTATGGTACCGTAAAACATTTCAGGTTAATCCTGAGTGGAAAGGTAAAAATATTGTTCTTCATTTTCAGGCAGTGGATTGGGAGAGCACAGTATGGTTAAACGGCAAATTGATTGGGACACATAAAGGTGGATCAACTGCATTTTCTTTTGATATTACAAAATATCTAAAAAAGGGAGAGCAGGAATTGATTGTTTCTGTTTGGGACCCAACAGATGACGGAATGCAACCTCGCGGGAAACAAGTACTAAAACCAAGAGGTATTTGGTACACTCCTGTTACTGGTATTTGGCAAACAGTCTGGATGGAACCTGTGAATAAGGTAACCATTCAAACTGTTAATCCGGTTGCGGATATCGATAATAGCCAACTAATTCTCGATACTAAAATTTCCGTGCTGAAAGGCAACGAGGAAATTAAAGTATCCGTATTTAAAGACAGTGAAGTTGTTACTGAGAAGATTTTTAAAGCAGCAGATAAGATTGTTTTGGATATTCCGTCTCCAAAGCTTTGGAGTCCGGAAACTCCAGAATTGTATCAAATGACTGTGTCATTAACAAAGAATGGTGCTTTACTGGATGAAGTTGATTCTTATTTCGCTATGCGAAAAATTTCAATGGTAAAAGATGAGAATGGATTTCAACGAATTCAGCTAAATAATGAAACAATCTTTCAATACGGAACCCTTGATCAGGGATGGTGGCCTGACGGACTATTAACTCCTCCTTCAGCTGAAGCGATGCGCTACGACATGGAAGTGCTGAAAGATATGGGATTTAATATGTTGCGTAAACACATTAAGGTTGAGCCATGGACATATTACTATTATGCTGATTCATTGGGATTGTTGATCTGGCAGGACATGGTCTCTGGCTTTAAAACTGCTGAAAGAAACGAGCAACATGTAAAATGGGATGCAGAAAGTGATTGGAGTCGTCCAAAAGAGTCTGCTGATCAGGTATTGTATGAAATGAAAGAGGAAATTGACCAGTTGAAGTTTTTCCCAAGCATCGTTACATGGGTTATCTTTAATGAAGGCTGGGGACAGTTTGAAACTAAAAAAGTGGTTGATTGGAGCATGGAATATGATCCAACGAGAATTATTGATGGCGTTAGTGGCTGGACCGACAGAAACTGCGGAAATATGTATGATGTGCACCAGTATCCGGGACCAGGAATGGAACCAGCTGCTCAAAATCCTGGTAGAGTGATGGTTCTTGGTGAATTTGGAGGTCTTGGTCTTCCACTTAAAGACCACCTGTGGAATCCAGAGATGAGAAACTGGGGGTATCGCACTTATTCTTCAACTCCAGAGCTAATAAAGGAATATGCAAAACTAATGTATAGTCTTGTTCCTTTGAAGTATAAAGGACTATCAGCTGCTGTGTACACACAAACAACCGATGTTGAAGGTGAAGTGAATGGTTTGATGACATACGATCGGGAAGTTGTAAAAATAGATCCTGAGTTGTTACGCATCCTTCATGCGCCTTTATATGGGAAAGACAATAAAAAGGTTGTTGGTATCATCACCGATTCAGAAGTTGTGGCAAATGACATTCTTTACACAAAAAGCAAACCGTCAGCAGATTGGAAAACTGCGCCTGAACTAAAAGAATTTAAGAGTTTAAAAGGACCAATTGAACAGGCAAAGAGTGAATCAATCTGGTCAGTAAAAGCATTCAATTTGAGTGAAATTCCTGAGGGTATATCATTGAAAATATCAGCATTTGGACAAGTGAAAGTTTATCTAAATGGCAAACTAGTACTTGACAAACGAATCATAGGTAAAAGACATTACGAATATTTCAATATTAGCGATTATGTTGGATACCTTAAAAAAGGAGAAAACTTATTGACAATTGAAGCGCCCGATGCTGAATCAAAAGCTCCATTTGACTATGGTTTTTTCGGATACTAAAATTTTGAAGCAATTAATTAGTAGATCATAATTAGAAAAGCAGTGAAGAAAGGTGCGTACAAAGTGATACTGGCTGGAGTTCTTTTATCTTCCTCAATTTTAGCTTTTGGGGGAGATGCGAAAAAGGATGAAAAATGGAATGTGATATTTCTGGTTTGCGATGACATGAATGATTATGGCATCACCAAAACGGAAGATGTACTGACACCGAATTTGGATAAATTACGGGAGTCATCCGTCACATTTTCAATGGCAAATTGTTCGGCTCCACTCTGTATGCCTTCACGGGCTTCTCTGTATACCGGCATTTATCCGCATCATTCAGGTGTGTATGTAAATGGCGGTGATCCATGGAATGATTCAGAAGCATTAAGACAAGCAGAAACATTGCCCGAATTATTTCGGCGCAACGGATATTATACATTTGGCAGAGGAAAGGTGTATCACGCAAAGTTGACAGACGGACGGATAGAACGCAATTTTGACAACCGCCCTATTTATGAGGGCGGTTTTGGTCCTTTTCCTGATCCGAAACACAGGGTGTTATCTGAAAAAGATCGGTTTAAAAAATTCTGGGGAGTTCAGGCTTTTCCGGATAGTATATTCCCTGATGTGATAAATACAGATGCAGCAATTGAATTTTTGAATGAAGAGCATGAAAAACCTTTTTTTGTTACGCTTGGTTTTTGGCGTCCTCATACTCCGTTTACTGCCCCTCAACGATTTTTTGACATTTATGATCCTGATAAAATTGAAATTCCAAAAGGATATTTGGAGAATGATTTAGATGATGTGCCGGAATATGGAAAAAGTTTGCTGGATCCATTTGGTCGGTTTGAAGTTACCGGTGCAAACAATGTGGACCGATGGAAACATTTTATCCATGGTTATTATGCCTGTACATCATTTGTTGATTGGAATATTGGGCGATTGATGGATACTTTGGAGAAAAGTGAATACGCTGAAAATACGATTGTTGTCATTTTTTCTGATAACGGATTCCATGTTGGAATCAAGAACCATTGGGAGAAAAATACGCTCTGGAATTCGTCCGCAGTTGTTCCTTTAATAATTAAATTACCTAAATCTCCTGTCAGTGGAGGTGTTGTGAATTCTCCTGTCGGTTTGATTGACCTCTATCCAACAATCGTTGATTATTGCAAATTGGATTCTCCAACGCAAAAACTTGATGGAGTTAGCTTGCGACCATTTCTGGAAGAGCCTGGTGTTAGCTGGGATCGTCCTGCATTAACCAACCTTGGCGAAAACTTGATTTCAGTACAAAGCAAACAATACAGATACGTCATGTATCCCGATGGAACATCAGAGTTGTATGATTTTAAAAAGGATCCATATGAATGGCATAATTTGGCTGAAGAAAAAAAATATGCTCCTGTTATTAAGGAACATCAAAAATATTTACCTAAAACTTATATGAAAGCAGTTCCTGGAGGTCGAAAAAATTAACCACGATATATTACAGAATATTATGAAACACATACACAATATTGGTTTAGCGGCATTTGCTTTGACAACAACTTTGAGTTCTTGCACAACTCATCAAAATTCGAATAAGGCCGAGCGGCCCAATATCATTTTGATTATGGCAGATGATATGGGATTTTCGGATATTGGTTGTTATGGTGGAGAAATTCAAACTCCAAACCTGGATGGTCTGGCAAAAACAGGAGTTCGTTATTCACAGTTTTATAATGCAGCCCGTTGTTGCCCAACACGTGCTTCTTTAATGACAGGTGTTTATCCACATCAGGCTGGTATGGGCTGGATGACTAATTGCGATATGGGCACACCTGCATACCAGGGAGACCTAAGCAAAAATGCAGCTACAATTGCAGAAGTTTTAAAAACTGCTGGTTATAATACATATATGACGGGGAAATGGCATTTGTCCAATACCCGAAAAGATAAAGGAATGGTCAAAGATAATTGGCCGGTTCAGCGAGGATTTGAGCATTATTTCGGTCTTGTTGGTGGAGCCGGGAATTATTTCAAACTACCGATCTATTCGAACAATGAAAAATACCAGTCGCCTGATAACTTTTATCTAACGAATGCGATTAGTGATAGTTCTGCCATGTTTATCGGTGAACACTTTAAAACTAATCCTGATTCTCCCATGTTTATGTACGTTGCTTATACGTCTCCTCACTGGCCCCTGCATGCGCTGGAGAAAGATATTGAAAAGTACAAGAATGTTTACAATGTTGGTTGGGATGAAATTAGAGAGAGGCGTTTGAAAAAACAGGTGGAATTAGGATTTTGGGATGATCAGCCTGATTTATCACCTCGTGATGGAGTCGTTCCATCTTGGGATGCGTTAAAACCTGTAGAGAAAAAGGATTTTGCACGTCGCATGGCGATTTATGCAGCTCAGGTCGATGCGATGGATCAGGGGATTGGACGTATTGTTTCGAAACTTAGGGAACTAGGACAGTTGGATAATACGATCATTTTCTTTTTAGCAGATAATGGTGGTTGTGCTGAATATATTTCAAGTGGGAAAAGTAAAGATTTAGAAGGAAACTTAGAGGCTACATTTGAAAGCTATCGTATCAATTGGGCAAATGCAAGTAACACTCCTTTTAGGGAATATAAGCATTGGGTTCACGAAGGCGGTGTCCGCACACCTCTAATTGTGCACTGGCCAGAAGGAATAAGCGCATCAATGGAAGATGGATTTGTTCGGAATTATGGACACCTAACTGATATTATGGCTACATGTGTTGAACTTTCAGGAGCACATTTTCCCGATACTATAAACGGAAATCCAATTGTGCCAATGCAGGGAAGCAGCCTTGTTCCTCATTTTACAGGTCAGAAAAATGGCAGAGGTCCAATTTTTTGGGAGCATGAAGCCAATATTGGCATGCGCGACGGTGTTTGGAAACTGGTTGCTAAAACTCCTGAAAATAAAACATTCAATACTAAACGTCTGGAGCTTTATAATATAGAAGAAGATCCAACTGAATTAAATAACCTGGCAGGAAAGTATCCAGAAAAGCTAGGGGAAATGTATGCGGAATGGAAAATTTGGGCAGAAAAAGTAGGTGTATACCCAATGGATACCAGGGATTACGGCGAACGCTCAAGAGCCTACCAACAAAAAATTAACGGAGAGTTTGATTTGAATTATGGCGATTGGGATATCAACAATCCAGATGGAAAAGCAGAATTCTTGATTGATCAGAATTCAAAAATATCAGGAAAAAATTCAGCATTTATCAAGATTTCAAAAGAAAAAGGGAAAGCTTCTCTTATTTGGGGGTTCCCATCTGGAGATTATAATCAATTTGAAGTATCATTTAAATCAGTTGCCAGCTGTGATACAAAACTTGTCGTTCGATTTGAGAAAATGGGTAAATCAAATAGTGAGGGGTTGAAATACGAATTTCCATTATCAGCAAAAGAATCAACGTTTTCATTTATTTCGAATTCAATCGATCAGCCCGGGAGATATCGTTTGATTTTTGAAGTGGATAATGTTCCTGTTAATGAAAAAGTTTGGTTAGACAATATTGAGCTAACGCCTGTCGAGCTGATGTAGGAAGCAATAATTTATTAATCATTCGAAGAGCGGATAAATTTTAAGATTTCACAGCTGTTATGCAGACTTTCGAGCTGTGAATGTAAAAAATGGGTGAGATGATAGCTGAAAGTGATTTGAAAATATATGAGAGTTCATCTTTATACAAAAGATTGAAAAAAGGTAGCGATGAAGCTTTTCAAAATATTTACCAGAAATACAGAAAGAACATCGATTATTTAATTCGGTCGAGAATAAAGAAACCTTGTGATGCTGAGGATTTGGTTCAGGATGTTTTCATGAAGATATGGGAATATAGAAGGGAAATTGATGAAAACAGACCAATAAAAAACCTATTGTATCGAATATCATTAAATGCAGTGTATAGCTATAATAGTCATCTCGATGTAATAAAAAGAAATGAAAATTATTTGGCAACTAACCTGTCACTTGGTTTTAATTCTTCCGATTCGATTTTAATATTTAAGGAGACTGATTCCATCATAAAGACGATCATAAACAGGCTTCCGAAAAAGCAGCAGGATATTTATAAAATGCACATTGAAGAAGGCTTATCCCGGCAACAAATTGCAAAAGAAAAAGGATTGTCCGTAAGGACAGTTGATAATCAATTGTATCGAGCAAAGATGAAGATGAAAGAGGTGTTGTCTCAAAATTAATTTGAACTTAGAGAAAAGCAACGCATTTCGCTAACAATGAGAAAATGAAACCTTAGATATAATACGGGTGACTAAAAATAGAAAAAGCACTTAAATTCAGGATTTAAGCGCTTTTTTATTGCTTGTTGTTTTTAATCTGTGCCCAGTAAAGGACTCGAACCTTCACGTCCAAAAGGACACTAGTCCCTGAAACTAGCGCGTCTACCAATTCCGCCAACTGGGCTAAAAGTGAGTGCGAATTTATAAAAAATATGAAAATGGCGACATGATATTCTGAAAATTATGAGAAGTTATTTCTTTTCGTATTCTTTTTGGTAATCCGTTCGAATTACTTTGCCTTCATTATCTAATATAAATGTATAATATTCTTTTTTGCTTACAGGAGGAGTGGTCATCGGATCAAGGGTTCCTTCTCCCTTGGCGATTGTCGAAGACCCTAAATCTTTTTCTTTTATAAAAATCACTCTCGAAAGTCCATTGTCAAGGTTCTGAACCTTGTTTGCCTTCATTTTTAAGTTTTTCTCAATATACTGAATATCTTTTCCCATAAAGGTTCTGTTTAATTGAGAGTGAACACTGCACGAGAATAGAACAATTAGAAGTAGTGGAAGTATTTTTTTCATGAAATATTGCTTTGTTTGTTTAAAAGTAGAAAAGTTATTTGAACATCAGACCATAAACGCTGTTCTCTCTATTAAAATTTTACAGATATGCGTATAAATGCATTTTACCTTGCTTTAATGAGTGGCATCCTCCTTTTTTCATGTAATTCTAAAAAGGATTTCCCCTTATTTAGGGTTGATGGTTTAACTATGGATCAAGTGCAGGTTGAGGGAATCTTGGGAGAATATTTCCATAATAGTAATAGTGAAGTTTCCAATTCGGATATTGAAATAATGGATAGTAGCGCGGTCATCGGATTTGATATTTCTACAATTAACCAGAATAACATTGATAAATCGATGACTCAACTTATTCAACTCGCGGAGTTGTATGCCAATTCAGGTCAGGAAGAATTGTTGGATAAAGCAGAAAACGGTTGGAATATTATTAAAGAAAATGTTACAGTCGGCAGTGAAACATCATCGATATTCAATCATTCATTTTCCAATGAAAGTGAATTAAAAGATTGGATTCAGTTGAACTCAATTCTTCTGAAGATTACAGGAGCCCCCAAATATGCTTCAGAAATCGAGGACCTTGCCTATAATGTGGTACTCACTGATAAAGGCCATTTTGAAACACGAAGTGAGCTTGTGCCGATTATATATACCCGGTATTTGGATGAAATATATGTCAATGTTTTTGGTCGATCTTCAATGCAGTATAACCATACAACGGGAGGTTCAGTGAGGATTGTTCAAGATACTGAATTTCCATATGATGGATTAGTAAAATTGAAATTTGAGGTGGATGATAAACGCTATGTTGATCTACATATTCGCATTCCTGAGTGGGCTGAAAGGGCCACTGTGACAGTTGGTGGCGTAAAATATAAAGCGGTTCCCGGAGAATATGCCCAGATAACGAAAAAATGGAAAACGGGTGATATCGTGGAAATAATTTTGCCAATGCGTCCAATTGTTATCGAAAAACAAACCGATTCAGGAGCATGGCACAAATATTTTGGGCTGAAGTATGGAACACTGAATTTAGCGACATCAATGTGTGATTCCCTTTTTACTTCAAATAATGCATTTAATGGGAAAGATCCATATCCGTATCTTCGATTTGTTTCGCCACCTGGAGACGTTCCTACTTTTACTTTTGACGGAATAAATGATACAACCTTGGTTTTTCAACCCTCTTTTGCTATTAGGGAGAATACGGATAATAACTGTTTTACCACATGGATTCCGCAAGGAAATTAATTCAAATTCCAGCTTAAAGCAATTGAGGCTTTTTCAAGTTTGTACTTAATTCTCTATTGATATTATCAATAAAATAAGATGATAATAAAGGAGATTCCCTTTCAATATTTTGATGAACAAAAAAGTAGATATCCCGAAGGCCAAGTTCAACCCATTTTTTCAATCTTTTAATCCAGTCATCGAGCCTTGATCTGTCACTTTCAGCATTATTTGCTCCAACATATCTGATGAAGGCGACTGAAGTTGTTAATCTCATATGAAGCAAATCTCTTCTGCCTGCTGTATCAACAATTATGTTTGTTTTATCGTGTTTTTCCAACAAATTGCACACTTGGTCAGCTATTTTTTCATCATTAAACCATTCTGTATTGCGCATTTCAACAGCCAAGGGAATTGCTTTTGGGAATTCTTCAATATAAGAAACTAATCGGTCAATGTTTTTATAACCAAAATTATCATGGAGCTGCAAAAACGCCATCCCTAATTTGTATTCAAAATTGCTGATGTAATCGCAATACTCCTCGGTTAGATCTTTGACATTAATTAGTCGGCGATAATGGCTAATAGTTTGGTTGATTTTGGGAAAGAATTTGAAGTTGTCCGGCGTTTTGTTTCTCCAACTGATGATTTGATCAGCATTGAACATTCTATAGAAAGTAGCATTTAGCTCAATCGAGTTAAATTGATTAGAATAATATGCTAATTCATCTTTTGTGCCTCGTGGATAAAAATTCTTCAAATCTTGTCTATTCCATTTAGCACATCCAACATAAACGTTTAGATCATGATTGGTTGCTTTGTTCTTTAATATTTCTTCCGTTCTTTTATGGTCATCCGGTAGATTGAAATCTATGTTTTCAGGATTCTGTACTTGTCCAAATTTCATATGCGTTAATTTATAACGTCTAAATTATCTGCTTAAAAATAACCTTATTCTTATAGTTTTTGTTGATTATCCTTGTAAAAATGTTGAAATTGCATCAAACTTAATTCGAATATGAAAGCACTGGTTCTTGAAGAATATAATCATTTTAAGTATACAGAATTTGAAAAGCCGAAACCCCTTGACGGTGAAGTGTTGGTTGAGGTGAAAGCAGTTGGAATTTGTGGTAGTGATGTGCATGGGATGGATGGAAGTACTGGCAGGCGAATTCCACCACTTATTATGGGGCATGAGGCTGCAGGTATGATTGTTGCAATAGGTAGTAGCGTGTCTAATTGGCAAGTTGGTGATCGTGTCACCTTTGATTCCACTATTTATAAATTGGATGATTGGTACACCAGAAAAGGGCAGTATAATCTAAGTGATGATCGAGTAGTATTAGGTGTTTCCTGTGGAGATTATAGAAGGCATGGGGCATTCGCTGATTATGTCACAATTCCGCAGCATATTCTATACAAAATTCCAGATGAGGTTAGCTTTGAACAAGCGGCCATGGTGGAACCTGTTGCAGTAGCAATGCATGCTTTAAATTTAACCAAGCCTGAAGTTGGTGAAAGCGCAATTGTGGTTGGAGTGGGGATGATTGGACTTTTTATAGTTCAGTTATTAAAAGTGGCTGGTTGTAGTAAAATTATCGCCGTTGATTTAGACGACGATAAATTGAAATTGGCAGAGGAACTTGGAGCGACTCATTGTATAAATAGCAATGATGAAAAATTGTATGATATAATTCAAGCACTAACTGAAAACAGGGGAGCGGATCATGCATTTGAAGCAGTTGGCATTGCTCCGACTGTAAAGCTATCTATACAGAATGTTAGAAAGGGTGGGACTGTCACATTGCTTGGAAATTTATCACCTGAGATAGATTTTCCTTTGCAATCGGTTGTTACTCGTCAGATTAAAGTTCAGGGGAGTTGTGCTATTGCCGGAGAATATCCTGCAGTGCTTGACCTGATTGCTGCCGGTAAAATCAATGTGGAGGCACTAATCAGTGCGAAAGTTCCACTTTCTGAAGGGAATGACTGGTTTCAACGTCTTTATAAAAAAGAAAAAGGATTAATTAAGGTTATTCTTCAACCTTAAAAATAGTTGTCTAAATAAACTTCAATGAAAATACGTACTGCTATTATAGGACCTGGTAAGGTTGCTCATCTTCACGCGAAAGGAATCGTAGAGTCAGAAAATGCAGAGTTTGTTGCTGTCTGTGGACGATCAAAAGAACGAACACAGCAATTCGCAGATACATATGGGATAAATGCTTACGTTGATCTGGAGCAGATGATAAAAGAGGAGAATGTGCAGGCATTGATTGTCTGTACTCCGCATCCATATCATCGTGATCCGGTTGTAGTCGCGGCAAACTTAGGGGTTCACTCTTTGATAGAAAAGCCCATGGCCAGCACGTTGGAAGATTGTGATGCCATGTTACAAGCAGCTTCTGAGAATAATGTAAGTTTGGGAGTAATTAGTCAACGCCGGTTTTACGAACCGATAGTTCGCATGAAAAAGGCAATTGAGGATGGAAAAATTGGAAAGCCTGCCTTGGGACATGTAATTATGCTCGGATGGCGCGATGAAAATTATTATAAAAGCGATCCGTGGCGAGGGAAATGGGATACTGAAGGAGGAGGAGTTCTTGTAAACCAGGCTCCGCATCAACTTGATTTGTTCCAATGGTTAATGGGACCTATTGAACAGGTTTATGCGCTAACTCGAAATTTGAATCATCCATACATTGAAGTGGAAGATACTGCTGTTGCTGTGGTACAATTTAAAGATAAAGCGATTGGGAATATTTTATTAAGCAATTCACAAAAGCCTGGAATCTACGGTAAAATACATATCCATGGTGCGAATGGCGCTTCTGTTGGAGCACAGACCGAAGGTGGAGCAATGTTTATTGCCGGCCAATCGTCGGTACTTGAACCTCCGGTAAATGATTTGTGGACGGTTCCCGGAGAAGAGAGTTCCGTGGAAATTTGGAAAAAGGAAGACTCCGATTTTTTCAATACTATTGACGCGGCAGAGTATTATATTGGTTTGCAGATTGATGATTTCTGTTTGTCAATTATTGAAAATAGAGAGCCTTTTGTAACAGGCGAAGAAGGGCGAAAAACAGTTGAATTATTTACTGCTATTTATCGTTCAAACCGTGATAATGCGCCAGTTCAATTTCCTTTAAAGCCTGAAGATACGGCAGACCTTGACGGCAGACTTTCTATGAAAATGAATAAGTAATTTACTTCTACCGTTTGGCATTTAGCTGATATGTATTAATTTAGGCAACTGCATAACTAAATTGATTACCTAACTGTGCGATCATGAATGAAATTCTATTACTTGCCGGAATTGGATTTGCCATTTTGTTATTGTTGTTTTTGGTCTTGAAGTTGAAGATTCACGCTTTCATTTCTCTGTTGATTGTTAGTATTGTGGTCGGTATTGTCACTGGAATGGATTTCAAGCTCATCATGGAAAGCATGAAAAACGGAATGGGTAATACGCTTGGCTTTGTGGCAACAGTTGTAGGTTTGGGGGCAATTTTTGGGCAAATGCTGGAGTCTTCAGGTGGTGCACAATCTATTGCTCATTATTTGCTAAAACATTTTGGAGAGAAACGTGCATCGTGGGCATTGGTAATTACTGGTTTTATTGTGGCAATCCCGGTATTTCTGGATGTTGGTTTTATCATATTAATTCCAATTATTTATGAGCTGACGAAACAAGCAAAAAGGTCCATGCTATACTATGCGATTCCTTTGCTTGCTGGATTGGCAGTTACACATTCATTTATTCCTCCAACTCCGGGGCCAGTTGCCGTTGCTGAAATATTGGATGCGCAATTGGGATGGATAATTATGATGGGTTTCATAGTTGGACTTCCAACAGCTATAATTGCAGGGCCGGTATTTGGAAAATACATTAGTAAAAAGATTCAATTAAAGGCTCCTGATTTTTTTGATGAACAGGACGCTAATATTGATCAGAATAATTTACCTTCTTTCAGAACGATTATTTTAATTATTGCATTACCATTATTTTTAATTGTTTTAAACTCCGTATCCGAAGTCTTATTCGATAAGGGAATTTATACGAATAAAGTTGTCTATGATGTTATTGGGCTGTTCGGACATCCCTTTACAGCATTGATAATTTCTACACTTTTAGCTCTGTATGTATTGGGAACCAGAAGGGGATTTAGCAAAGATCAGTTAATGAAGCTTTCAGGGAAAGCACTTGGTCCTGCCGGATTAATTATTTTAGTAACCGGTGCTGGTGGCGTTTTCAAACAAATACTAATTGATAGTGGAGTAGGTGCTATGCTTGCTGAGAAGTTGGCAGATTCGTCAATGCCACCAATTGTGTTAGCCTATATTATCGCTGTAGTTGTTCGGGTGATTCAAGGTTCGGCAACCGTTTCAATGATTACAGCCGCAGGAATTATGGCGCCACTACTTACTGTTTTTGATCTTACTCAAATTGATAAAGCACTTGTGGTTCTTTCTATTGCTGCAGGAGCAACTATTTTATCTCACGTAAATGATAGTGGTTTTTGGCTGGTAGGAAAATATTTGGGAATGGATGAAAAAGATACACTTCGTTCCTGGACAGTTATGGAAACAATAATTTCTGTTGTTGGATTTACACTTATTTTATTAGTAAGTATGTTTGTTTAACGAATCACAATTAAAGTCGGCTTTAGATTTCAATTAAAATATTGCAGTATTACAATACTGTTATCATTGAGTTATAAAAAAAGTATTTCCCACAAAAATCTATTTTTATAACTACGTTTGCGGGCTTTAAAAATTTTAAGTGCGTAAAAAAGATGATTACAGTTTCAAATCTACGAATTCAATTTGGTAAAAGAGTCTTGTTTCAGGATGTAAACATGAAGTTTACAGCCGGAAATTGTTATGGAGTAATTGGTGCAAATGGCGCAGGAAAATCAACCTTCCTGAGGACTATTTCTGGTGAAATTGATGCAACTGCTGGAAATATTCGCATGGAGCCAGGAGAGCGTCTTTCCGTGTTAAGTCAGGATCACTTTGCATTTGATGAATTTACGGTAATTGATACTGTACTCAAAGGTCACGCACAGCTTTGGGACATCATACAAGAAAAAAATGAGTTGTACGCGAAAGCAGATTTCTCTGATAAAGATGGAATTCGTGCTGCAGAATTGGAAGAGCAATTTGCTGACATGGATGGATGGAATGCTGAGAGTGATGCGGCTACACTTTTAAGTGGTTTGGGAATCAAGGAGCAGTTTCATTACACCCTGATGAAGGATATGAGTGGAAAGGAAAAGGTTCGTGTGTTACTTGCCCGTGCTCTTTTTGGTAAACCTGATAACTTGCTGTTGGATGAGCCGACCAATGATCTTGACCTGGAAACTGTGCAGTGGCTGGAAAATTACCTTTCCAATTATGAAAATACTGTTTTAGTAGTTTCTCACGACCGCCACTTTTTAGATTCAATAAGTACGCACACTGTTGATATTGATTTTGGAAAAGTGCAACTCTTTGCAGGAAACTACAGCTTTTGGTATCAAAGTAGTCAGCTGGCCTTAAGGCAGCAATTGGCACAGAATAAGAAAGCAGAAGAAAAGAAAAAGGAGTTGCAGGAATTTATTGCTCGTTTTAGCGCTAACGTATCTAAATCGAAGCAAACTACCAGCCGTAAGAAGATGATTGAAAAGCTTAATGTAGAAGATATTCAGCCTTCAACACGTAAGTATCCTGGAATTATTTTTAAGCCTGAACGAAAAGCTGGTGATAAGATTCTTGATGTAGAGGATTTAAGTGCCAGTGTTGACGGACATACTTTATTTAAGGATATAAGCTTTGATACTCAAAATGGTGATAAAATAGTGTTCCTTTCCAGGGATCCACGGGCAATGACTGCCTTCTTTGAAATCATCAATGGTAGAAAACAGGCAGATACCGGTACATATCAATGGGGACAGACGATTACTTCAGCATATTTGCCGTTGGATAATGCAGAATACTTCAATAGCGATTTGAGTTTGTTTGACTGGTTATGCCAGTTCACAACAGATACTACAGAGCTTTATATTCGGGGGTATTTGGGGAAAATGCTATTTGCCGGTGATGAAATTTACAAGAAAGTAAGTGTATTATCCGGTGGTGAAAAAATGCGTTGTATGATTTCAAGAATGATGTTGGCTAACGCGAATGCTTTGGTATTGGATACACCTACCAATCACTTGGATTTGGAATCCATTCAGGCGTTTAATAATAACCTGGAGAAATATCCCGGCAATATATTCATGTCGTCGCATGACCACGAGTTTATTCAATCAGTTTGTAACAGGATTATTGAACTCACTCCAAATGGTATGATTGATAAACTGATGGATTATGATGATTATATTTCTGACGAAAATATTGCAGCGTTAAGAGATAAAATGTATCAATAAATTACTTTGAAATTTCCCCAAGATTTTAATATTCATTTCTTTATTTGTTGAAACAGAGAACCTCTTCTTGTTTTTTTGTTAATGGGTTTTGGCTCGTTAATAAAACCATTTTGTATATAAATGGGTATAAATGATTGTAAAAAGCATGAAGGAGTAGTTTGATAAGTAAAACCTATTCTTTCCAATTTCTATGACATAGAACCTTTTAGGCGACTATTCGTTAGTTCTTTTATACTTTGCGCTAATCTGAAATTTAGTCCTATGCCTATCTATATGGATCGACACGATGTCTCTGAAATGGTAACTGCAGAAAATGTTGCTCAGTTACATCAACAAGATTTGAAAATCCAGGATAAATTTGGATGCAAAGGACTAACCTATTGGTTTGATGAAAACCGGAAAACTGCATTTTGTCTGATTGAAGCTCCCAGTGAGCAACATATTATTGATATGCACAATAATGCTCATGGTGAAGTGCCTCATCAGGTAATAGAAGTTGATGCAGACGTTGTGGAATCCTTCTTAGGCCGTATTGAAGATCCTGAAAATGAAGATAACAACCAAATGAATATTATTACCGAGCCCGCCTTTAGAGCAATAATGTATACGGGTTTTAGTAATGCCTCTTTCAAAGAAGTGGCAATAAATGGAGAGAATATTAACCCGTCTGATTGCCTGAATTCTCTTGAAAATATTTTTCATCAATTTAAAGGTAAAATTGCTCAAAGACATCGAAATGATTTTATTGTTTCTTTTGAATCAGTCTCACAGGCAGTTTGGTGTGCAATGGAGGTATATACCAAATTTGAAGATTGGAGCAACGCTGTACATTGCAAGAAAACAAGGTTGAAAACAGGTATCAGTACTGGGGATCCGGTTACTGAAAATAAATCATTCTTCGAGGATGCTAAGAAGTTGGCTGAAAGATTATTTTATATTGCTACAGATAAAATTTTGGTTTCTGCAGAAGTTAAGAAAATATATAAACACGATAATTTGGATGTATTTCTGGATGATAACTTATTTGTTGCATTACATCCATCTGAAGAACATTTTTTAGATAACATGATGAACTACATTGAAGAAACATGGCAGAATCCGGATCTGCATGTTGATGATTTTGGTAGGTTTTTGGGATATAGTAAATCACAGCTGTATAGAAATATGGTTTCTTTAACAGGATTGTCACCCAATAATTTCATCAAAGAATACAGGTTAAACAAAGCTTTAACCCTGATTAATAAACAAACTTCCAATATTTCTGAAATTGCTTACGAAACAGGGTTTAATAGCCCATCATACTTTGCGAAATGTTTTCATAAAAAATTTGGATTAACACCATCAGACTATTTGCATTTACTTACTGAGTAGTCAACAATCGATATACATCTGCTAAAATGACCCATTTTTACTAGTGTTTGAATTAAAAATGCTAGTACATGGCTATTTATATGTCGTAACTTTGAATTAATAAATACGCATATTAATATCTATTAATCTGTGATAAATTGAAATTGTTCTGTAACGAATACATAATAAATAAGTTGATATAATTATTAATTCAAATAAATCAATCATGACAAAATCACTTTATGAACGACTGGGTGGTAAAGAAGGTATTACCAAAATTGTAGACGATGTAGTTGAAGCTCATATGAATAATCCTGCTATCAATGCTCGGTTCATCCCTTACAGCGAAACACCAGAGAAATTAGCACAGATTAAAAGCCATACGGTTGATTTTTTCAGCGAAGGAAGTGGTGGCCCTGTAAAATACGCAGGTAGAGATATGCCGACAACGCATCGTGGAATGAATATAAATCCTACGGAATATATGCACGTTGTGGATGATATCTTTTTAGTTCTTGACAAACATCAGATTGATGAGGATACTAAAAAAGACGTGCTGGCAATTTTATGGTCATTAAAAGGAATGATCATTGAGCAATAGTCCCTTAAATTTTTAAAACAATCAAAATGGTAGCTTATGTAAAAGATTTGGATAGTTCATCTATTGATGAATTTGCCTCAGGGATAAGAGGTGCAATCGTTCTTCCCGACGATCCAACGTACGATGAAACACGAAAAGTGTTTAATGGGATGATCGATAAACGTCCTGGAATGTTTGTGAAATGCGTTGATGTTGCTGATGTAATATATTCAGTGAATTTTGCCAGAGAAAACAATTTGTTGGTAGCCGTTAGAGGTGGCGGTCACAATGCTGGCGGATTAGGCCTATGTGATGATGGATTTGTCATAGATTTGTCTGGGTTGAAGTCTGTTCGTGTTAATACGGATGATAACACAGTTCGGGTTGGAGGCGGAAATGTTTGGGGTGAAGTAGATCATGCTACCCATCCGTTCGGTCTGGCTGTTCCTGCTGGAATCATTTCAACTACCGGAGTCGGTGGCTTAACCCTCGGTGGAGGAGTAGGACACTTATCACGCAAATATGGATTGACGATCGATAACCTGCTTGAGGCAGATATGGTTTTAGCAGATGGTTCGTGCGTAACAGTAAATGCAAATCAACATGCAGACTTGTTTTGGGCCATTCGCGGTGGTGGCGGAAACTTTGGCATCGTTACGTCTTTTAAGTTTCAGGCTCATCCTGTAAAAACTGTTTTTGGAGGCCCAACATTGTGGCCAATTGAAAAAACGGAAGAAATCATGCAATGGTACCATGAATTTATCCATCAGGCTCCTGATGAATTGAATGGATTTGTTGCAACACTCATCATTCCCGGCCCACCATTCCCAGATTTTCTGCATGGAAAACAATTTTGTGGAATCGTATGGTGTTTTGCAGGTGACATGGACAAGGCAAAAGACGTTTTTGAACCGATTCATGAAATGGATCCACTTTTTGAGCATGTTGGTGAGATGCCGTATCCAGCCATTCAAACTTTATTTGACGGTTTATTGCCTCCCGGCATGCAATGGTATTGGCGAGCTGATTTCTTTAAAGATTTAGGGCCCGAAGCAAGAAAAAAGCATTTGGAATTTGGTTCCAGCATTCCTACACCTCTGTCTCAAATGCATTTATATCCAATAAGTGGTGCTGCTTCAAGAGTGGGTAAGGACGAAACCCCATGGGCGTACCGAGATGCTAATTATGCCGGAGTAATTGTTGGTATTGATCCGGATCCGGCTAATGCTGAGGTTATAACAAAATGGAGTAAAGATTATTTTGATGCTTTGCATCCCTATTCATTAGGTGGCGCCTATTCAAATTTCATGATGGATGAAGGACAGGAGCGGGTGAAAGCCAGTTACCGTTATAACTACGAAAAACTTGCGAAGATTAAAAAGAAGTATGATCCGAATAACTTTTTCAGAGTCAACCAGAACATTGTTCCAAGTAACTAGATAACACTGCATTTAAACACAATTAGTATTGTAAAATAGAAATAGGCTTTAGTTAGAATTCAGAAAATGCCCATTGTGTGAGAATCAATAAATTCAGAATTTTTCACCAATCTGGATAGTTTCACACAATGGGTTACAATTATTAAGTTGTATTTTCGCAGCTGAAACTAATCGAATTCAGTTTTTATAGATAGTATGCTTACGCTTGCAAAACTTAATAATAAGCCTGAAATTTTCTATTCTATTCAGGGGGAAGGCAAGAATATAGGGAAACCCTCTGTATTTGTGCGCCTTTCGAATTGTAACCTGGATTGTGTCTGGTGTGATACTGCCTATACCTGGGATTGGAAAAATCCGGCCTACACCAAATCGGAATTTCAGATTAGTTTGCAGGTTCAGTCAATCGTCGATTTGATTAAAAGCTGTAGATGCAAAAATATTGTCATTACAGGTGGCGAACCTATGGTGCAGCATAAACAATTAAAAAGCTTATTTAAAAGTTTGAAGACAAGCTCACCAGATTCTCATATTGAAATTGAAACTAACGGGACAATAATTCCTCCAAAAGATTTTGATGAATTTGTGGATCAGTACAACGTTTCAATAAAACTAGCCAACTCTGGGGTTAATTTGGAGCGAAGAATCGTAAATAATGCGATTTCTTTTTATTCTGACACCAATAAATCAAATTTTAAATTTGTAATTGACCAGCAATCCGATTTAGACGAGGTTTTGTCATTAGCAGAAAAATATAAGATTTCTTCAGACCGGATTTATTTAATGTCTCAGGGGATTAGCAGAGATCAATTAATTAGCAAGCAACTATGGTTGGTTGAGATCTGTAAAAAGTATGGATTTAACTACACAGATCGATTGCATATCCATATTTTCGGACGAAAGCGTGGTGTTTAATTTTTGCTAAAAGACATTCCAATATAACCCCTAGAACCTCACTTCAACGCTATTTGTTGTATTTTAGTCAGATTACGACAAACGAGTTTATTTGATTCTTGAAATGACTAAAAGATATTTTCAGCTATTTGTTGATACCGGAGGAACGTTCACAGACTGTATTGCCATTGATCAGGATGGTAATGAACATCGTAGAAAGGTTTTGAGCAGTAGTAGCCTGCGAGGAAAAATCATCGACCAAGTATCTGAAAATTCCCTCAAAATAGAGGAATCTTGGGAACTTAAACGGGACATATTGCAGGGGTTCTCATTTCGAATGCTGGATGGTTCTGAAAGCATTTATACCATTGAACGTTTTGATATAAAAAGTAAGCTCCTTCAATTGTCAGGTTCGTTAACGTTCGAAGGATTAACAAAGGGACAAAGTTTTGAAATCACTTCATTTGAAGAAGCACCTGTGTTAGGAGC
Organism: Sunxiuqinia sp. A32; assembly: GCF_052690465.1. NCBI lineage: Bacteria > Pseudomonadati > Bacteroidota > Bacteroidia > Marinilabiliales > Prolixibacteraceae > Sunxiuqinia > Sunxiuqinia sp. A32. The sequence goes on along the minus strand of NZ_JBQYLI010000002.1, from coordinate 205,004 downwards.
CCGTTTAATTACAGAAACCGCTTTAAATGAAACTTTCCCGGATTTGATATTGAAACTGGGCTCAACCAAAGGCACCAATGCATTATTGGAACGCAAAGGAGCGAAAACGCTTTTTATAGCCACAAAAGGCTTTAAAGATTTATTGAAAATCGGCAACCAGGCACGTGCTGATATATTTGCCATGAATGTAATCAAGCGAAAGCAACTGACTTCGCAAGTTCTCGAGCTTAGAGAACGAATTGATGCAAAAGGGCAGATTCTAGAGGATTTGGATGTTGAAGATCTGAAAAATCAACTAGGTGAGATTTCAGAAAAAGAAATTGATTCGGTGGCTATCACATTGATGAATGCCTATATTAATCCCAAGCATGAGAAGCAAGTTAGCGAAATTGTCCGATCAATAGGATTTAAATATGTTTCTGTTTCCGCCGAATTGTCCCCGCTAATCAAGATCGTTCCCCGCGCAGAAACCACAGTGGCAAATGCCTATTTGGCCCCAATTATTCATAACTATATCAATAATATCAGCAAAAGTATTGGCAACTGTCCATTCCAGGTGATGACCAGCGCCGGAAGTGTTTTGGCGGCGAGTCATTTTCAGCCAAAGGATAGTTTATTGAGTGGACCGGCTGGCGGAGTTGTGGGTGCGTCAATTATTGGGAAACAGAGCGGATATGATCAGTTGATCACCTTTGATATGGGAGGTACAAGTACAGATGTTTCTCGGTATAGCAAGGATTTTGACTATCGTTTTGAGCTGGAGGTTGGAGATTCGCAAATTAATAGTTCATCGATTTCTATTGAGACGGTTGCTGCAGGTGGAGGTTCTATTTGCGGATTTGATGGATACAAATTATTCGTTGGGCCAGAAAGTGCAAGTGCTTTTCCCGGGCCTGCTTGCTATGGTGCAGGAGGGCCGCTTACAATTACTGATGTCAATTTGCTTTTGGGTAGGTTGGATGCATCCCGATTTTCAATTCCGGTTTTTCCGGAAAAAGCAGAGCAGTGCTTGACAGATTTGATGATTCAAATTGAGGACAAATCTGGCACAAAACAATCGCGAGAGCAGATCCTTTATGGTTTTATCGATATTGCCAATGAAATAATGGCTGGAGCCATTCGTAAAATTTCCATTTCAAAAGGATACGATCCGAAGAATTTTTCATTGGTAGCTTTTGGGGGCGCTGGTGGATTGCATGCCTGTGATATTGCAGAAATACTTGGAATGAAAACGATCTTGCTTCCCAAAGACGCTGGTTTGCTAAGTGCTTTTGGAATTGGCAATGCTAGAATTGAGCGGTTTGCTGAGAAACAAATTCTCACCGGACTGGCTGAAATCAATTTAAAGTTGAAAGATCATTTTGTAGAAATTGAAGCGAATGCAAAGTCGCTCCTTTTACAGGAAGGTTTTTCTGAAAATCAAATCTCTATTCGTCAGCGAATGGCATTTTTGCGTTTTAATGGGCAGGATAGTAGCCTGGAAATTCCTTATTCAGACAAAGAAGACATAGCTTCAAACTTTCATGAGCAATACCAAAAGTTATATGGACATCAAGTTGAAAATCGTTCTATTGAAGTTGAAGCAATTCGAGTGATTGCCTGTGTTGATTCAAATGACGGACCATGCAAAAAAATAGAAACAGAAACGTACAAGCCGGATCCAGCATATCTCAACAAGGATATTCCTGTATATATTCGGGAGGATTTAAATGAGGGCGCTGAATTTTTAGGGGAAGCGCTTTTTCTGGATCACTATGCAACCACATTTCTAAAATCAGGATGGAATTTGAAAATTGATTCCAGTGGTACCGCAATTATATCCAAGGTAGCTTTTGGCGAAACAGAAAACCAATCACAAACAAGAGAAACGGAATTAGAATTATTTGCCAACCGTTTTATGGCAATCGCTGAAAATATGGGAGCACTGCTTCAACGAACAGCTCTTTCCGTGAACATTAAAGAACGTTTGGATTTTTCTTGTGCTTTGTTAGATGCCAATGGTGGTTTGGTTGCGAATGCCCCGCATATTCCGGTTCACCTGGGCGGATTGGGTGTATGCGTTAGAAGTTTACTGCAACATTTTACGTTTGAAGAAGGGGATACAATTGTTACCAATCATCCTAAATATGGTGGTTCGCATTTACCTGATGTTACTTTGGTTACACCCGTATTTTATAATGGGCAAAGAATAGCTTTTGTTGTCAATCGTGCTCATCACAGCGAAATTGGAGGAATCAGTCCGGGGTCAATGCCGCCAAATGCTCAAAACTTAAGTGAGGAGGGAGTTGTCATTTCTCCTTTTTACCTGATTCGACAGGGAAAAGTTGATTGGGATGGGATGAAATCAATACTTTTGAATGCACCTTTTCCGACCCGATCAATTGAAGAGAACTTGGCGGATCTCAATGCGGCCATTGCTGCCAATAAAAATGGTTACGATGCAGTAATCAGTTTGGTAGAACAGCATGGCGTAATTACTGTGTGCAACTATTTTGATCTGTTGCGAAAACATGCTTCAGCGAAAATGCAGGCGACACTCAAAGGTTTTCCAAATGGGGATTATTCAGCTTTGGAATCCTTGGATGATGGTTCGCAATTACAAGTTTCCATTCAATTGCGCGATGGGAAATGCAAGATTGATTTTTCAGGAAGCAGCGATGTACATTCGGGCAATATGAATGCCACTAAAGCAATCGTTCACAGTGTGACCATATACGTGTTAAGGCTTCTTTTACAAGAAAATATCCCTTTAAATGATGGACTGCTTGAACCCGTGACCATTGATATACCAACGGGTTTGTTAAATCCGGAGTTTGATGATGATCCTGCCATGTGCCCTGCAGTTGTTGGAGGTAATGTTGAAATAAGCATGCGATTAACTGATACTTTGCTCAAGGCTTTTGGTGTGATGGGAGCCAGTCAGGGAACAATGAACAACACCTTATTTGGTAATGATAAGTTTGGCTACTATGAAACCGTTTGTGGAGGTTGCGGCGCGGGAAATGGCTTTAATGGCGCCAGCGCTGTTCATCATCATATGACAAATACACGAATAACAGACCCGGAAATAATGGAACATCGCTATCCCGTTCGCCTTGGTGAATTTAGCATTCGGAATGGATCAGGAGGTGCAGGAAAATGGAATGGGGGAGACGGAGTCAGGCGTAAAATTACTTTTTTGGAGCCTGTGAATTTATCCGTTTTAACTCAGCGGAGAAAGACTGGTCCATATGGTCTTAATGGTGCTGAAGACGGAAAGACAGGGATTCAGAAAGTTATTCGTTACAATGGAGATGAAATTACGTTGGATTCTATTCAAAATATAGACCTGCAAGCTGGTGATCAGTTTATAATCGAAACACCAGGAGGTGGAGGTTTCAGTAGTCAGAATAAACAAAACGATAATCTTAAATGATTTGACAGTTTTAAATAAGCGTCTTTATTTTACTATTTAAAGGTGTGTCGAAAAATATCGTACTGAACACTAACCGTCCATTGTTTTTGTTTAGAGCCTCTTTTATACAAATTTTGTGTAATATTATTATCGGAGAATAGGCGGGTTTCTATAGCTAGACGCCCATAGCTAAGGCCGATTCCAAAAAAAGTTTTTATAGCCGAGTCGAAGCTATATGAAAAGTCTGAATTAAGAATTAATTCTGATTTATCCAGAATGAAATTTGGAGAAGCTCCCATTTCTGCATATATCCGACCCTTAGGAAACAGTTGCAGGTAATACCTTACCCCAAAGGGAATATCAATAGAGTAATAATCCCAAATGTACCCATCATGTGTTGTTCTTAACAAGTAATCAGTATAATCACTATAATATGAAGCATAATTAGCCCCTGCAAATACAGCTAGTCTATTATGATTAAATGCAAAATTATATTCCACTTCAAGTCCATACCCCAATGATTTCTCTTCTTTAAAATAAACTAATTCAGAATCATTAAAATCTTGAATACTGGAACTGAAACTATTTCTATTCAAGAGAGCACGGACAGTAATTCTAGGTTTCGGATTACTTGCCACCATATTTTCTCCAACCTGGAAGTGCTCTTTGTGATAATTGTCGAAAAAACGTACAAGGCTATTTTTTGTGTATGTTAATTTTCGCAGCTTACTTTCGTCTTCAATCTTAAATGCCTGGATCAACTGTTGTTTATATGTATTGTTTTCAATGGTATTCTCAACCAACCCTGGAGTTACTTCCACCAAATATTTTTTATGATATAATAATTCGATGGTTGACGGACCAGTACGATAATAAAAATAAGTTTTCCCTTCCTCATAAAACGAATATAATGAAGCCAATTCCCCTTCATACAATACATTTAGATATGCATGCCCCTCATCCCATTTTGGTTCCTTTTGAGCATCTTCTGCTCTTTTAATACGTTCATCAGATCGATCTATTTGAATAAGCTCGCGCACGCACTTCACTTCATTATAAATACCAAACTCTTTAATTTTTGCCAGGTCCATTGCGTTGAACGTTTTTTCATCTGGAATGCGGTATTCATAACTATCTACAGCTTCCCATACGCCTGTGTTGGTTACAATACACTCTGTTCTTGCACCATCATTATTAATAATGTATCCATTAACTTTTTGTCCATAGCTTACAATTGATAGAAGTAAATATGTTGCTAATAAAAAGTTCAGCTTTCTGTTCATGGCGTTTTAGTCCGTTAAAGTAGAGTTAATTATATGACTGAATTTATCTGTTGTAATTTACCGTATTATATATTCATTCATTGTAAGTCATCTCAATCTTACATCTTGTTACGGGTAATTAAAAAATACGCAATATATATTATATATAATTAACTATAAAACGATTTATACAAAATTTTATGAAGACCATCAATTTCATGATAAACTGGTAGCATGGAGGGATGAGCCTCCAAAAAAGACAATTTATTGTACAGTTGGTAAATCAGAAAAAACCGGAAGTGGGTGGAGTAGAATAAAAGATTAAAAAAAAGGTCATCTGTCTGCTGACAAATGACCTTCAATATATTTTTGATTCTGTTTTTAGCTTTTCAGCTCATTCTGAAGAGCAATCATTTTAATGGCAGTAATGGCAGCTTCATCACCTTTATTGCCTAATTTGCCACCTGCACGATCCAAAGCTTGCTGTTCGTTGTTTGTGGTTAAAACACCAAAAATAAAAGGCTTATTGTATTTCAGGTTTAAATCAGTAGTTCCCTGAGTTACTCCATCACAAATAAAATCGAAATGACGGGTATCTCCTTGAATAACGCAACCAATTAATATAATAGCATCTACTTTTGAATATTCTGCTAAAAACTGTCCGCCCAATGGTAATTCAAACGTTCCTGGAACATGTTTAACAATGATGTCTTCATCTTTTACGCCATGCTTTTTTAGCGTGTCAGAAGCTCCCTGTGCCAGTGCACCGGTAATTTCATAATTCCATTCTGCAACAACAATCCCAACTCTCATCCCAGTTGCTGCTGGTACAGAATCAATATCATATGCTGATAAATTTTTTGTAGCCATCGTATCTATTTTTTTGTAAAAATAAAAAATCCCCTCGAAAGAGGGGATTTAATTTATGATTTGTCAAAATCCTACTTTTCAAGTTTCATTTCCGCACGGGCAATGTACTTGTCAATTGTTCTCCCTTCAGCCGTGGTAGGATAATCTTCCTTTATCGTATTGTATAGTTCTAAAGCATCTTCTGTTTTACCATCTGCCTCAAGCAAGGTTGCGGCTTTCATCATGTAAATTGGGGTAGTAAAATCGTTGTTAGAATAACTATAAGCTTTTTGGTATGCAGAAAGTGCATCATCGGTTTCACCAAGTTCAGTATATGCATCACCAATAGCTCCATAAGCAACGGGAGCTAATAGGATATCTTCTGTTTCAAAACTATTCAAGTATTCAATGGCATCTTCGTATTGACCCATTTTTAAGTAAGAAACTCCTGTGTAATACAATGCAAGGTTTCCTGCTTTTGTCATGCCATAGTCTTCAATAATGTCTAGAAAACCCAGGTAGTTTCCATCTCCATTGATGGCCAGGTTAAACGAATCTTTTTCAAAATACGTTTCAGCCATGAACATTTGTTCTTGTGCATCTACTTCGCGTGGCTGAATGTATAACTTGGTAAATCCCAAATAAGCTGCGACAATTGCAACAGCCACTCCAACAACAATCGTAATTACTTTCTGGTTGTCCTCGATAAACTGTTCTGTTTTCGTCAACGCGCTTTCAACTTCTGAAAAACTGTCTTCGTTTTTGATATTTTTATTCTTTGCCATTTTTAAATAAGGTTATTCCAAATTTGTGACGCAAAAATATAGTTTTTTATAAAACAACTGTTAGAAATTACCTATAAAATTAAATATTAATCAACACATTGCTGTTCATTGTTGTGCTTTCGACAGAAAAAGGTTCTTCAGGCATTTTTTTATTTTTAGCTTTGTTCAATCAAAGAATCACTATTCATGTACATCGAACAATTATCACTAGTCAATTATAAAAACTTGCAGGAGGTTGATTTACAGTTCTCAGCGAACTTGAATTGCTTTATTGGAAACAATGGTGCCGGCAAAACTAATTTGATGGACGCCATCTATTATTTATCGTTTTGCAAGAGTTTTTTGAATTCTATTGATGGATTAAACATTAGTCACGGAGAAGATTTTTTTGTTGTTCAGGGGAAATATCATCGACTTGAAAGTGAGGAAAACATTTATTGCGGCTTAAAACGGAACCAGAAAAAGCATTTCAAGCGTAATAAAAAAGAATATAAGAAGCTCGCTGAACACATTGGTTTGTTGCCATTAATAATAATCACTCCATCTGATATTGATCTAATAATGGGAGGAAGTGACGAACGCCGGAAATTTCTGGATGGTTTGATTGCTCAATATGATCAGGTATATCTTGATCAATTATTAAGGTATAACAGGGCTTTGTTGCAGCGGAATAAACTGTTAAAGGAATTTGCTGTCAATAGGTATTTTCAAGAGGAAAGTCTGGAGGTTTGGAATGACCAGCTAGTTTTGTATGCAGAGCAGATTCATCAAAAGCGAGTGGAGTATATTCAAAAATTGCAGCCTGTTTTTCAGCAATACTATGAATTGATTTCTTCGGGTAAAGAGCCTATTCAGCTTCAGCACCAGTCGCAATTATATGATGATGATTTTTCCAGCTTATTAAAGAATTCGATTGCAAAGGATCGGGCGCTTCAATATACATCGACAGGAATCCATAAAGATGATATTCTATTTATGCTGGGGGATTATCCAATTAGAAAGTTGGGATCTCAAGGGCAAAAGAAAACTTATTTGGTTGCATTAAAACTCGCCCAGTTTGATTTTATCAAGCAAATGGCAGGAATGACTCCAATATTATTGTTGGACGATATTTTTGATAAGCTGGATAAAAATAGGGTAGAACAAATTGTCAAATTGGTCGCAGATGACCATTTTGGACAAATTTTTATTACAGATACTAATCGTGAGCATTTAGATCAGATAATTACTGAAGTGGAAGCTGATTACAGAATTTTTCAGGTGAGTGACGGAAAAGTAAGTGAGACTAGTTATGAGAAAAAGTAATACACAGAAAATAAGTGATGTTCTGAAAGATTATATCAAGGAAAATAGCCTTGAGAGGAAGCTGAGCGAAATGGATATCATTAGTTTCTGGGAAGAATTGCTGGGCCCAACCGCTGCCCGGTATACTCTTTCATTAAGAATATCGAATGGTACTTTATTTGTAAAAACCAGTTCACCGGTTTTTCGTAATGAACTAATCATGATGAAAGAGGAAATTCGTTCTCGATTAAATCAAAAAGCCGGATCAGAAATAATTCGCCAGATTATTTTTAAGTAAGTGGTTAAAACCGCTCAACTTTTGAGAAGAAAAAATCGCATTCTATTTTTGCATTCTCATCACTGTCGGAACCATGAACTGCATTATGTGATTTTGATTCTGCATACAACTTGCGAATGGTTCCTTCTTCTGCATCTTTGGGGTCGGTAGCACCTATTAATTTACGATAGTCGTTTACTGCATTGTCTTTTTCAAGAATGACTGCGACAATTGGCCCGGAACTCATAAAAGTTGTTAAATCTTCATAAAAAGACTTTCCACGATGAATTTCGTAAAACTCACCAGCCTGTGCTTTAGATAGATGCATGTATTTCATGGCTTTTATTACATAGCCAGCTTCGGATATTTTATGGAGAATTGCTCCGATAAGATTACGTTTTACAGCATTAGGCTTAATCATTGTAAGTGTTTGTCTTCCAGTCATAAGCGGAGTTTTAGTTTGTGGGTTGAAATTCTTAACAATTTAAAAAATTAAATCCCGAAAATTAAATCCGGGAAGCATTATTTTTATATTTGTACTTTCATAAAAATTAGTAGTATTGAAAGTAATTGACACAGAAATAATTAACAAGCTTAAGAGCCATTTGTTGAAGGCTGACGGACAAATAGTTATTGTCCCTCACGTAAATCCCGATGGTGATGCAATAGGTTCGGCGCTTGGTTTGGCAAGAGTTCTTAAAAATTCAGGAGCAAATGTGCAGGTGGTTTCACCGACAAATTATCCGAATTTTTATAATTGGATAGTTGGAAATGAGGATGTTATTGTTCATTCTTCACACAAGAAAAAAGCGAAAAGTGCGGTAGAGAATACCAAGTTATTAATTTGTTTGGATTTTAATCATCTTTCAAGAGCTGGTGATTTGAAAGAAAGTGTTGAAAGTTACAAAGGACCTTCGGTTTTAATTGATCATCATCCGAATCCGCAGGCTTTTACCGAGTTAATGATTTCGCATCCTGAATGTTCTTCCACTGCAGAATTAGTTTTTCAGGTTGTTAAATTGCTTGGGCTACAGCAATTTGTTGATAAGGATGCCGCTGAAGCATTTTTCTGTGGAATAATGACCGACACCGGATCTTTTGATTACAACGTTTCAGATCCTCAAACATTCCAAACGATTAGCGAATTGCTTGAACTTGGTATTAACCAGGAAGCAATTCATTCAAGGGTTTATGACAATTATTCAGCTGATAGAATGAGGTTGATGGGATATTGCCTGAGTGAATGCATGGAGGTTTATCCTGAGTATCATGCAGCGATGATTTATCTCACCAAAGAAGTGCAAAAAAAGTTTAACTTTGTGCCCGGTGACAGTGAAAGTTTTGTTAACCTTCCGCTTTCAATCAAAGGTGTACATTTTAGCACATTGTTTACGGAAAAGGATGATCAGGTGAAAGCATCATTTCGTTCCAAAGGAGAGTTTGCTGTGAATGAGTTTGCCGGAGAAAATTTTAATGGAGGCGGACATCGAAACGCAGCCGGAGGAGAGGTTAAAACATCCTTAAAAGAAACGCTTGATTTATACAGGTCCCTGTTACCTGCATATCAAGATAAATTAGTGAAAACAAATTTAGATTATTAAGCCATGATAAGATTAGTTACATCAATAAAATTTGCTGCAGTAGTAGGCTTGGTTTTAGGCCTTGCATCTTGTTTGGATAAGGAAAACCCGAACGAAGTAACTTATTCACCAGAGAATGAGGCCGAACTGATCGATGAATATATCGATACAATGGTGAACCGAGGTTACGATATTGATACCACTGAAGTGGGAGTTTTTATTATGGAATTGGAGATGGGAGAAGGGGCTACCGTTCAAGTTGGAGATTCAATAGGTGTTAATTATATCGGATATTTTCTAACTGGTGGAGTTTTTGATGCATCAACAGAGCCGTATAAGTTTACATATGGCGTAGCAAACCATGTTACTGGATTTGATGATGCTATTTCTCTGTTAAATGTAGGTGCTAAGGGAGCATTTTTACTGCCATCTTCTCTAGCTTATGGCAGTAGTGGTTTCTATTCAATACCTCCATATACACCACTTATTTTTGAAATAGAACTGGTTGATATTTATAATAGTCAGCCAGCGAATTAGTTAACACGTTTTAGCAATAAAGTAGAAAATAGCACGTAAGTGTTTTGAGCTTAAAAAAATAAAAATGAAAAGGTACCTAGTTTTTTTATTGGCAATTGCCGGAATTATAGCAGCGATTTCATCTTGTAAGGAAGATAATAATCTGGATGAATTAAGAGCAGAAGAAGTTCGACTGCTGGAGGAGTATATTGCTGAGAATTATGCAGATGTAGAGCCCACTTCATCGGGTTTATATTATATTGAAACAGAAGAAGGTTATGGTGATAGTCTGATTAAAGCAGGAGACGAAGTTCAGATTTGGTATACAGGAACCTTATTGTCTTCGGGAGAAGTATTTGATAGTACTTCGGATACTTTAGGTCATCAATTTGAACCACTTAAATTTGTTGTAGGAACTGATGAGGTAATTACTGGAATGAGTGAAGGTGTTACTCATATGAGGCTTGGAGGCAAAGCCAGATTTATTATCCCATCAAATTTGGGTTACGGTGCATCCAGTTCCAGTACGACTGGCCTTCCAAGGTTTTCTACCTTAATATTTGATGTCGAAATATATAAGCATAAAAGATACGATAATCAATAAAATAATTGCCCGCTGATTGCGGGCTTTTTTTATATGCAAAATCAACGAATAGAGCTATTAAAGAAACTATTGCCGGGTTTTATTCCCCTGTTTGTTTTTATTGCAATTGATGAAATCTGGGGAACCCAGGCTGGACTGTATGCAGCGATTGCTATAGGTTCAGTTGAATTGGTATGGATTTACCTTCGTGAAAAGAGATTCGATCGTTTCGTGGTATTTGATACCCTTTTACTGGTTGCGTTGGGTGGCATTTCTATTTTTCTTGACAATGATATCTTTTTTAAACTCAAACCTGGACTCATAGGACTTATTTTATGTGCAATCCTTGGCATGTCTTCATTCTCCAAATTGAATATTATTGGCGCAATGACTCAACGATACATGAAAGGGATGAGTTTGTCCGAGGCACAAATGAATCATTTCCGAAGGAGTATGAAGCTGATGTTTTTTGTATTCCTTTTTCATACCGTACTCGTCTTTTACTCGGCCTTTTTTATGAGCGATGCTGCATGGGCTTTCATTAGTGGCGGTTTGTTTTATATTTTGTTTGGTGTCGTGTTTCTCTTTGAATTCATTAAGCAAAAAAGAACTCAAAAGAATTTGGAACCCGAAGAACAACTACCTGTTGTTGATGAAACCGGAAAAGTGATTGGTAAAGCTGCTCGCTCGGCCTGTCATCAGGGAGAAAAGATTTTACATCCAGTCGTACATCTTCACGTTTTTAACAATAAGAAAGCAATTTTTCTTCAGAAAAGACCCATGAATAAACTGGTGCAACCGGGCAAATGGGATACAGCAGTTGGTGGCCATATCTCGTTTGGTGAAGAGCTTGAAACTTCATTGAAAAGAGAAGCCTGGGAGGAAATTGGGCTAAAGAATTTCTCCGCAAAATTACTTGGCAAATATGTATGGGAAACCGAGCTGGAAAAGGAGCTTGTTTACACTTTTGTGAGCTATGATTACCAATCTATCAATCTTCATTCTGAAGAAGTGGAGGAGGGGCGTTTTTGGACTAGTGCACAGATTAAAAAAAATATAGGGAAAGGAGTTTTTACTCCAAACCTGGAACACGAACTAAAACTATTGAAGTTCTGATTTTATTTCAGGTTTTGTTAGTTCATTTTCAGCTTTCTTTTCAACCGGCAACGAAATTTCTCTGAATATATCTTCGACTCTTTTGGGTCTTATTTGATCGTACCATACAAATCCAGGCAATGTCGTTTCATCATCCAGCACACTGAATAAGGGTAAAAGTTGCCCCTCTGGTGAAGTTATAAACGCGATCTTTTTCACCTTACTTTCTTCAAGAAAAATCTGAATATTGCTACTCTCAGCCTTATTTAAACCAATAATTCCCTTTTTATCGCGAGCATAATATATAGATTGTCCATTTCCATCCACATCAATTTTAAACAGCTCATTGTTTCTGATGTAGCCAAGCATGTCTCGTCCCTTGATTTGGTTGAATTTTGTAGAATCTTCCATCGCAACAATAAAAGCCTGGCTCTCCATTTTTACTAAATCAGGACCATCGCTTTGTGTGATCATTTCTATGTAATCAGCAGTCATTTGATTATTCCCCGACCAGATGACCGGCGATTTATACAATTGAACTGTTGAATCTTTTGACCAGTAAACCATAGAGTCACATTTGCCTTGCATGCTCTCTCTGAAAAATTTCACTTTGTAGTAGGCAAGGATCAACTTTTCGTCCAGAATGGTGTCTGGAATTGTTTTTAACGTGTCGGCATGAAGAAACAATGTGTCTTTCTCACTATATAGCAAAAAGTGCGCAGAGTCCGTAACCAGTGCTGTTTCGGTTTGGTCGTTGTATTCAATTTTGTTCCCCCGGACAATCATTTTGTTTTCAATGTCATGAATATCGGCATTCCCAATAGCTAATCCGTCACCAGTTTCACGATTGTAAAAAATGGAATCTGCTTTGATATTTTGTTCGGGTGTGTTTATTAATGGATTCTTATACAATTCAACTTCTCCGTTACGACTATTATAAAATCCATCTTCGGCATACAATGTATTTTCTTCATCATTTATCATGGTAGGACCAACAATTGAAGCAATACCTGTTTCAGTATAATAAATTAACGTGTCAGAAGTAAGTGTGTAATCTTCAGTAACTGCTTTAACATCCGTTTTAAAATAAGCCTTGTCTAAATCGGAATAATATTCGCCAATTAAACTAGTAAGCGTATTTGTGCTATCTACAATTGTTCCATGATTATCATAGTAACCGATACTTTGCTCCATATCGAAGTCCATGGAGTCGGTCGTTAACGTAGTCGTTTTATTGATCAGCTTGACATGTCCCCGTGCTTTTGCCCATTTTAAATCTCCATCATAGTTTATAAAATCAGCATATAAATGGAGGGTGTCATCCTTTAAAATGTGTACGTTACCAAACGCATCAACAATATTGGCATTGGTGTAAGAATAGGCACTGTCGCACCACATTCGAACATTGTTATGTCGAAGGATCACATCGCCAATAAGGCGCTGTGCATTGGCTACAATCTGTTCATTAAATTCCAGGAATTTAGCTTGTTCAATGTCGACCTTTTTCTGGGATTGTCCATAAATTATTCCAGAATGAACAAACAATAAAATAAGGAGTAATTTGAATTTAAAATCCTTCATTGAAAAGAATTATAAAATTTCGTCAATTAATTGATCAACTGAAATGTTTTCAGCTTCTGCTTTGTAGTTTTTAATAATCCTGTGCCGAAGAATCGTTTTTGCAACTGCTTTTACATCTTCGATATCGGGCGAATATTTGCCAGATAAAGCCGCATGTGCTTTAGCTCCAAGAACAAGATATTGTGAAGCCCGTGGACCTGCACCCCATTTAAGGTACTTATTCGTTACAGAAGCTGCCAATTCAGTATCAGGGCGTGTCTTTGATGACAAGTTCACTGCATATCTCAAAACATTATCGTTTATAGGTATCTTAAGAACCAGATCTTGAAAATAGATGATTTCTTTGGCAGATATGATTTCCTGCAATTGTACTTGATGATCTGATGTTGTGTTTCTTACTATTGTCAATTCATCCTCAAATTGCGGGTAGTCCAGCCAAATTGAAAACATAAATCGGTCGAGCTGTGCTTCAGGCAGGGGATAGGTTCCTTCTTGTTCTATTGGGTTTTGTGTTGCCAATACAAAAAAAGGTTTATCCAGCTGATGGCGCTCTCCTGCAGCAGTTACCGCTCTTTCCTGCATAGCTTCAAGCAATGCTGCCTGGGTTTTTGGAGGAGTACGGTTAATCTCGTCAGCTAATATGATATTTGCAAATAAAGGACCTTTAACGAACTTGAATTCCCGATCCTTATCTAATATCTCTGTTCCAATAATATCTGAAGGCATCAAATCCGGTGTAAACTGAATTCGATTGTACTTCAATCCCAGCACTTCTGCAATGGTGTTAACCAGCAATGTTTTAGCCAATCCAGGAACGCCAATTAATAAACAATGTCCCCGGCTAAATAATGAAATTAAAACCTGTTTAATAATTTCATCCTGCCCGTAGATCTTTTTAGCGATCTCCGCATGCAGAAGTTCAATTCTATTTTTTAGAGCATCAACTGCTTCAACATCATTTTTAAAATCCACACGCTCAGTTTTTGTACGTTTTATTTTTTTTGAAGAAAACGATAACAATCGAATTCAAAAGAGAGTGTCTTATTTTATCCAACCACCATATTTGAAATTACAATTCACATACGAATCATCAATCGAAATATAGGTTCTTGATTGTTGTTTAGAGATCCATTCATCCATCAGCTTTTCTTTTTTGGATGCAAGATACATTTCACTTAGTGTTTGATAGTCTTCTTGCATATTGGCACGATGTTGCTCTGTACGGCTGATTAATTTGACGACTTTATAAACCGTTCTTTGCTTATCATCTAAGGTTTTGAATGGATCAGAGATTTCGTTTATTTTCAACCCGTCCAGTACTTTACTTACATCTGGATCTAAATCCTCTTTCTTCCATTTTGAAGACATTGTCATAGGGTTAATTGCAATACCACCGCTATTTCTTGAGTTTTTATCTCCTGAATAATGCATTGCAGCCCCGTCAAACGTAATGTCTCCAGTTCTGATGAAATTTGCCAAACTATCCAATCGGTCAAATGCTAATTGCATTGATTCGGGAGTTGGTTTTGGTTTCAGGATAATATGACGAGTATTTACTTTCTCACCTTTGCGATCAACCAATTGAATGATGTGATATCCAAATTCACTTTTTACAACATTGGAAACACGATCTCCTTTTAAGTTAAAAGCTGCAGCAGCATACGTAGGGTCCAATTCTGCACGTCCCATGTATCCAAGTTCTCCACCTTGTCCGGCAGAAGGTCCTTCTGAATACATTACCGCGAGCATTGAGAAGTTTTCACCATCTTCAACCCGCTTTTTGAAATCACGCAGCGTTGATTTAATTCGATTCTCTTCCTCAAGTGAAATTGTTGGGTACACTGTAATTTGAGCGTATTCTACTTGCGGCTCAATCATTGGAATTTCATCCTTTCCCAGATTTCTGAAGTGGTATCTAACTTCAGCAGGAGTAACTGTTGCTTCATCAACAATCTTTCCCTGCATTTGCCCGGTTAACGATTGATTCCGAATTACTTCTTCCAATTCAGACTTAATCTGAATAATTGGCTTTTTGAAATAATCTTCAACTGCTTTTTCAGATCCCAAATGTTGTACAAAGTATTGAATTCGCTGATCAAGACTTTGGTTGATCTGACTATCAGTAACTTCTATTGTTGTATCTAACTCTGCTTCAGCAAGCAATAACTTTTCAACCAGAAAATTCTCAAGGATTTCACATTTCATATCTCCATCTGAAGTTATCCCTTGTGCCTGTTGCTGAATATACATGTTTTCTATATCAGATTTCATGATGATGTTTCCTCCAACAACAGCAACCACCTGATCGATAATTTTATCTTGTGCAAACAGGATGTTTACATTTACAAACATCACACAAAACATTAAACCTGCTAATACTTTCTTAAGCATATCATTCTATTTTTGAACATTGAATATTTTATATTTATTACTGACTGTGCCCTCTTTGTAAATATCATCTTCTACTTGTTTCAGAAACTTTACTTTTCGTTGATTAAGCAAGAGGTTCTTAATTTGAGACTCTACATATTCCAAAGGTGCTGGTTCTCCAGCCAGTCGAAAATCGCGAATACAAATAAAGTAATAATAATCTGTATCGTCGCTTTCAACAAACTTGTTTCTCCTTAAAAATCTTTCCTGGTCGGGAATATCTGACGGAATTTGATTCAGGATATTCTCCATTTCAATCCATTTATCGTTAAAACGGTCATATGTTTTAGCATAACGAATACCGTAATCATCTAATTCAGCTAGTTTCTCAGGAGATTCATCCGTAGATAAATTCTTGATGGTTTCGGGATCTGATACTTCTAATGGGGTTTTAAGATAGATAGCCTTCACAATATTCTTCGACAAAATAAATTGCTGCTCATGCTGCTGATAATATTGTTCCGCTTCTCTATCAGACACAATAGTGTCCATTTTTTGAGCCATCAATTCTTTTTTATATCGATAGGTAATCAATGAATTTCGATATTCTTCCAGTTCCTTTTCCACGTTTTTCTGGTCAGCATTCAGGTTTTGTTCTGCCGCCCAAATAAGTAATTTTCTTCGCACCCAATTTTTTATAAAATCATCTGCCCACAGCGTGCTGTCAGCCTCTCCAAGCTCATTTGGAATGACAAGATCAACTTCATCTAAATAAAGGATCTCATCATGAACTTGAGCAATTGGTGTTCTTTCTTCCTGCTGATTACAACCAACAAGAATGAGCAATAAAATGACAATATAGAATGCGTTTTTATGCATTAAACCGGGTCGACTGATTTTATAAGTTTCTTATTGATTTTCACTTTGTATTTTTTTCGAAGATCTTTTATCCACAATTCTTCCAGATAATTTTGATAGTCTGAAATGTAAAGACCACGAGCTTCCTCCAGCGTTTTTGCTTCAGGAGCTATTTTATTTCCCCGAACAAAATGTAAGCCATCTTTATAGCCTTTGGGTTCAATATCATTCCATACCAGATAATCCACGAGCGGATTGTCTCCTTGTTCAAAAGCTCCTTTCTCCACTTGAATGCGATCTTCCGAATGCTGAGAAATTTGATCTGTCAGCTCTTCAATAGAAATTTGGCTGTCAGCTGATAAAATTTCGTCAACAAAATCTTTTATCTCTTGATTTGGACATTTAATAACCCACCCTTTAAATCTGTCTTCCCAAAGGTATTTGCCCTTATTTTTTTGATAAAATGCTTCCAGTCCAAGGGTGTCATTTGAGGCAGCAGACCATATTTTATCCTCCGAAATATTGAAAAGCAAGATACCATCATGGTATTCTTTCATTAAATATTTAAAATCCGGATGTTTTTGCTCCAATTGGCTGTCCTCGTAATTCACAAGTGTCTGTTCAACAAAATCTTGAAAATGAGTCTCTAATGAATTTTTAAGATTATGCTTATCTGTTGTTACTTTTTGCAGATACTTATTAAAATCACTAAATGTTACTTCATTTTCCGCATAATTAAAAAGGCATACTTCTGAATTGGCATTTATTTGATCCTGATCATTTTCGGAAATGAAATTGAAATATTTACTAAGTGCTTCTTCATTGAGTTTGAAGTGATACTCGTCTTTTAGCTTTTTAATGAATTGCTGTTTGCTATGTTTGCTAATCTCCGGGTTCTTCCTGATTTTATCGATTAGCTGTTGTTCAATCTCGTCAAAAGTTGGAATTGGTTTAAACGCAATTCGCTTAATAATATGCCATCCATAGGGCGTTTTTATTACTGGCGAGTAATCACCATTATTTTTTAAATCAAAAGCAGGTTGTGCAAACTCTGGGAGCATCCCCGCAGACGAGAACCAAGGCATTTCACCTCCTTGCGCAGCGGAGCGCCTGTCATCCGAAAATTCTTTAGCGAGTTTTGCAAAATCACCGCCTTTTTTTATCAATTCGGCAATACTGTCCATTTGCTGTTTTAGTTGACTGGCGGTCTCTTCGCTTGCATTGGCCGGTATTCTTTTCATGATGTGGGCAACTTTAATTTGACCCGAGGCTGGGCGTTTATCCATTACATGAATTAAATGGTAACCAAAGCGTGTTCGGACAGGCATTGAGACTTCGCCAACCGGAATTTTGTATGCAGCATTCTCGAAAGGAAAAACCATTTGAAAAGCCGTAAAATATCCCAACACTCCTTTATTGTTTTTAGCTGATGGATCTTCTGAATATTGAAAAGCTAAATCTTCAAAGTTGGCACCTTGCAGTACCTGGTCTCTCAATTTTAGTATTTCATTATATCTTGCCAATGTATCAGCAGGGCTGGCATTTTCATTCAATCTAAGCAATATGTGACTTGCCTTAACTTCTATTTTTGTGCGTTCATAAGCTTCTTTTACCATTTGATCAGAAAATTGCACATCTGTAAGATAAGGACGGGCTAATTCTTGTCGGTATGTTTTTAGTTCATTCACAAATGAGGCAACGGTGTCAAGTCCCAATTGCTCAGCTTCATGAACTTTCAATTTGTAGTTTATAAAAAGATCAATATACTCAAGAGGAGTTTTTTTCTCATCTTCATTTAATAAGTTTTGATTGTTTTTTTGATACAGTCGAACGAATTCGTCCATAAGAATCTTGTTGCCATCAATCGAAGCAACAACTTCGTTTTTGTTCTGACTATATGTATTTAATGAAATAGCTGTTACCAGCAATAAAATAGCACTTCGAAACATATCTCTATAGCTCAATAATCTGTTTAAAAAATAAAAATCGATTTAACGTGTGCTGTAGTTTGGCGCCTCACGGGTTATGGAAACATCATGAGGATGGCTTTCCTGGACCCCGGATGCTGTTATGCGGGTAAACTTGGCATGCATTAATTCTTCTATGTTTTTTGCTCCGCAATATCCCATTCCGGCTCGCAGTCCTCCAATCATTTGATAGAGTACTTCATAAAGACTTCCTTTATATGGAACACGAGCTGCGATACCTTCCGGAACCAACTTTTTAATATCATCTTCAATATCCTGGAAATATCGGTCTTTAGATCCAGCTTGCATCGCTTCTACAGAACCCATTCCTCTGTAAGACTTGAATTTTCTTCCCTGAAAGATGATCGTTTCTCCCGGCGATTCTTCAACTCCGGCAAAAAGTGAACCTGCCATAATTGAATTTGCTCCTGCTGCGATCGCTTTTACAATGTCTCCTGAGTAACGGATTCCACCATCAGCAATTATTGGTACGTCTGAGTCTTTCAATGCTTTTGCAACAGCATAGATGGCAGATAATTGAGGAATTCCTACTCCTGCCACAACTCGAGTTGTACATATAGAACCTGGGCCGATACCTACTTTTACAGCATCAGCACCTGCTAATACTAGGTCTGTTGCTGCTTCAGCAGTTGCAATATTACCAACCACAAATTCCATTTCAGGATATTTGGATTTTGCTTTTCTCAAGGTTTCCAGAACTCCTTTTGAGTGTCCATGGGCCGTATCAATAACAATTGCATCGACTTGTGCTTTTACAAGTTCATCAATTCTGTCGAACGTATCAGAAGAGACGCCAACTCCCGCAGCAACGCGTAATCGTCCTTTTTCATCTTTACAGGCGTGTGGCTTATCTTTTGCCTTAGTGATGTCCTTATAAGTAACCAATCCAATTAGTTGATTGAATTTGTCAACCACTGGAAGTTTCTCTATTTTGTGAATTTGTAATATTTCGGCTGCTTTTTCTAAATTGGTTGATTCTGTGGTATACACGAGATTTTCAGAAGTCATCACTTCCGAAATTGGTTTGTCCATATTGTGCTCAAAACGTAGATCCCGGTTTGTTACGATTCCCACTAACTTCCGATTGTCATCTACGACAGGGATTCCACCAATTTTGTAACTCTGCATAATTTCAAGGGCATCACCAACATTTTTTTCTCTCAGAATCGTAATTGGATCGTATATCATTCCATTTTCAGCCCTTTTTACCATCGTAACTTGCTTGGCCTGTTCTTCGATGGACATATTTTTGTGAATAACTCCAATGCCACCTTCCCTGGCTATTGCAATTGCCATCGTGGATTCGGTAACTGTATCCATTGCGGCAGTAACAACTGGCGTATTTATTTTAATATTTCGGGTGAAATAGGAGCTGAGATCCACACTGCGTGGCAATACTTCTGAATAAGAAGGGATTAGAAGGACATCGTCAAATGTCAAACCTTCAGATACTACCTTGTCATGATAAAAACTCATTGCAGATGTATTTATTCAATTACTTAAATGCCAAAACTACAAAAAATAACCGGATTAAGGTTTTACTTTTGCATTGCAAGTCTCCATTAAAAAATATAATTTTCATTAAAATTTGTTAAGTTGAATCTGATAGTTTAATGTCTAAGTTTTATTGATGATTTGAGTGAATTTAAATCCATATTGACCAGATACTGGGGATATCCTGAATTTCGATCGATGCAGGAGGAAATCATTAATTCTGTTGCAGAAGGGAATGACACACTTGGATTGATGCCAACTGGTGGTGGCAAGTCAATTACTTTTCAAGTTTATTCTCTTTCCAAGCCGGGGATGTGTATAGTAATTACTCCACTCATTTCATTGATGAAAGACCAGGTTGAAAATCTTTCAAGGAAAGGAATTAAAGCGTTAGCAATTCACTCAGGAATGACCATGCAGGAAGTAAATGTCACATTTAATAGTGCAACCTGGGGTGACTACAAATTTTTATATATTTCACCTGAACGCATAGCAACTGAACGTTTTCGGGAGCGTTTGCTGCAAATGAATATTAATTTAATTGCCATCGATGAAGCTCACTGTATTTCTCAATGGGGATATGATTTCCGTCCATCGTATTTGCGAATTGTTGAGTTAAGGGAACTTTTACCTGATGTGCCATTGCTTGCACTCACAGCTACAGCAACGACAAAAGTTGTAAAAGATATCCAGCAAAGACTTCAATTCAAGAAGGAAAATGTTATCCAAAAGAGTTTTTATCGGGATAACCTGGTCTATGTTGTTCGAGAGCGGGAAGACAAGCTTAATTATTTATTGCAGTCGGTGCAAAAGGTGAAAGGTAGTGGAATAATATATGTGCGCAGTAGAAAGAAGACCCGTGAATTGTGCGATTTTTTAAGAAAGAATAAAATATCTGCTGATTACTATCATGCAGGATTAAGTGGAGTGAACCGATCGAAAAAGCAGGAAGATTGGAAGCAGGGAAAAACAAGGGTGATTGTTTCAACAAATGCTTTTGGAATGGGGATTGACAAGTCTGATGTTCGATTTGTTGTTCACTTTGGAATACCCGATTCTCCGGAAGCATATTTTCAGGAGGCGGGCCGGGCCGGCAGGGATGAGAAAAAAGCTTTTGCCGTTTTGATCTATTCCAAGGCAGACGTTCTTGCTTTAAAAAATCAGGTGGAAAAATCATTTCCAACCGTAGATGTGATAAAAAGAGTTTACCAGGCACTTTGCAACTCGCTTCAGTTGGCTATTGGATATGGTAAGAATCAAAGTTATGATTTTCATATTGGCGATTTTGCATCAAAGTATAAAATAGCAATCACAACCGTTTTTAACAGTTTAAAGATTCTGCAGCGAGAAGGGTATTTGGAGTTGACTGAAGAAGTAGATAATCCATCACGGGTTCATTTTATTGTAAAAAGAGATGAATTGTATCGCTTTCAAGTTGCGAACTCATCTTTTGATGGATTTATCAAATTACTGCTTCGTTCGTATTCCGGCTTATTCACCAACTATATTGGAATTGATGAAGAAATGCTGGCCAATCGTGCAGGGGTGAATATCGAAGTCGTTTATCGCTTTTTAAATCATTTGAATTCCTTTAAGGTCATTCACTATATTCCCAGAAAAAAAGCTCCCTACGTAATTTTTACGAGAGAACGAGTTGAAATTGAGCGATTGAAGATAACGAAGGAAAACTATGGAGATCGCAAAAAGGAATATCAGGAGCGAATTGATGCAATGATTCATTATACCACTAATAATTTGAAATGCAGAAGTCAGTCGCTATTGCAATACTTTGGTGAAAAAGAACCAGTGCGTTGTGGAAAATGCGATGTTTGTATTGAACGAAATGAATTGGCTTTGAGCAAGTTGGAATTTGATCAGGTTGCCAGTCAGATAAAGGACGAATTACTGGAGCCTTGTTTCCTGGAAGAACTGGTTGAAAAGGTTGATGCTCCGGAAGATGACAAAATGAAAGTTATTCGATGGTTAATTGACAACCATAAAATTATCTACCGCATAGACAACCGTCTCGAATGGGCAGATGGAAAGTAATCAATGCCTCTCAAATTATTCATAAACAAAAATCTTATTACTTTTGCATCAAAATCTTTTTATAACGATGGAAGAGGAGCAAATAAATCCGATTGTTTTTTCAAAAAATACCATTGAGTTTGTTACCGTTGCCAATGAGTTTTGTCGGTTTGTTGAAACTGCAGGGGGAGAAGCTACTCGTGATTTTTTGGCAAAAACTCAAAAGATACTTCCACTTTTGTATCTTAAGACAAGCGTACTTCCTGAGTTTGATAGTGAGGAAGAGATGACACTTGAGAAATATGTTAGTGAGGTTGATTACAATTTTTTGCAAGAAAAAATAAGAAATTTACTGGGTGAGCATGACGATTATAAAGAAGTGTTCGATCAAGGAATGCAGTTTAGTGAGCAACCATTAACTGAAAGTATATCAGAAGGTTTAGCGGATATCTACCAGGATTTGAAAGATTTTATAATGTCATACCAAATTGGCAATGAGTTGATTATGCAGGAAGCCTTGTGGGAATGTATAAATAACTTTAAAAGCTTTTGGGGACAGAAACTTGTAAATTGTTTGCGTGCTGTACATTCTTTAGTCTTTAGTGATATTGATTTTGAAGATCAAGTGAATTTAGAGGACATAAAAGATGATGAAATCCAAAGTAATAAGCCAGATTGGTTGACACATTTATTTAATAACGAGGACGACTGATTTAAAGATGTTTAAAGAAAATATTAGTAAAGAAGATTTAGCAGAACTACCATTGAGTTCTTTTGAGGGAGAGATCATTTTAGTTGAAGATTACGATGTAATGATGGACGCTGTGAAGTATTTAAGAACTTTTTCAGCGATTGGTTTTGATACAGAAACAAAACCATCGTTTAAGCGGGGGCAAGTTAACCAGGTAGCATTGTTGCAACTCTCTACTAATGATAAAGCCTTTTTGTTTAGGCTTAAAAAGCTTGGTTTGCCAAATGAACTAAAAGAATTGATGGTTGATTCTTCCATTCAGAAAGTTGGCGTTGCCATTCGCGATGATGTTAAAGCATTGCAAAAACTGAATTATTTTGAAGCTGGAGGTTTTGTTGAATTACAAGATGAAGTTAAAGACTTTGGTATTCAAAATTTCAGTTTGAAAAAAATGGCCGGTATCGTTTTGGGTGTGAGAATATCGAAATCACAGCGTCTGACAAACTGGGAAGCTACTCTTTCGGAAGCCCAACAAAATTATGCAGCAACAGATGCCTGGGTAGCTCTTGAAATTTATCAATCATTAGTGGCTGCACAATCATGAACAATCAACTATTTCCAATTGTCTGGCTGAAGCCTAAAAAGGAACAGTCGTTAAAACGATTCCATCCCTGGGTGTTTTCCGGTGCCATACATTCATTTGACAAGGAACCTGAGGAAGGGGAGTTAGTTAGAGTTATTTCATCGCAAAATGAATTTTTAGGAATAGGACATTTTCAGATTGGCTCTATTGCAATAAGGATTGTATCCTTTCAAGATATTGAGATTGATGATGATTTCTGGTTCAGGAAGCTTCAATCGGCAGTTATTTTGCGAAAAAATATTGGTTTGTTGGATGATCCTCAAACGAATGTCTATCGTCTGGTGCACGGAGAAGGAGATGGATTGCCCGGATTAATCATCGATTATTACAATGGAACGGCTGTTTATCAGGCCCATTCAATTGGCATGTATCTAATTCGCGAGAAATTAGCAAGATTACTGCATGATGTTCTTGGAAAAGGATTAGTAGCTGTTTACGATAAAAGTGATAAAACACTGCCTTTTAAGGCTGATATTGAACCTCAGAATGGATATCTGTGGGGAAAATCCATTGAGAAAGTTGTTCGAGAGCATGGCAATCAATTTAAGGTTGATTGGGTTGAAGGTCAAAAAACTGGTTTCTTTGTTGATCAGCGAGAGAACAGAAAGCTTGTAAGCGATTTTTCCAATAATCGGGATGTTTTAAACATGTTTTGTTACAGCGGTGGATTTTCTTTTTGCGCTATGCAGGGAAATGCACGATTAGTACACTCGGTTGATGCATCATCCAAAGCAATTGAGTTAACCCGACAAAATGTAGAGCTCAATTTTAAAAATGATTCGAGGCACGAAGCATATGTTGCTGATGCATTTGATTTTATGCGGGATATTAAAAATCGCTATGATCTAATTATATTGGATCCGCCAGCCTTCGCAAAACATCGAGGTGCGTTAAGACCAGCTTTGCAAGCGTATAAAAGGTTGAATGCAAAGGCTTTTGAGCAGATACGTTCAGGAGGTATCGTGTTTACTTTCAGCTGTTCACAGGTGGTGAGTAAAGATCAATTCAGAGAGGCTGTCTTTTCTGGAGCTGCTATTTCCGGAAGGCAGGTTAAGATTCTGCATCAACTCACGCAGCCAGCAGATCATCCTATAGATATATATCATCCAGAGGGAGAGTATTTGAAAGGGTTGGTCTTATATGTTGATTAACAGACGCTGAGCACGTTTTCTTCACACAAAAAAAATCATTAATTAATTTGCAGATTCAAAACAATACTTATTTTTGTATAGTGTTGATCTGTAAAACTTTTTCACGTTGAGAAACCTACCTTTCATGTGAAATCATTTTCGGGTCACTATTCTTTGAATTTAATGTTTTATTCGGTAGGGGCTAGGTTTATAGATTTCTGAGATTATTTCATTTCCTGAGTAATTTTTCCGGTCCGTATTTTTTGGCATCCTGCCAGGTGTGTTTTTAATTTTAATTTTTATCTTTTTATTATGAACATTTACGTAGGTAATTTAGATTACAATCTTACTGAGGCAGAGTTAAATGAGGTTTTCAGTGAATACGGAGAAGTAGTTTCCGTTAAAATCGTAAAAGACAGAGAGACTGGAAGAGCAAAAGGATTTGCTTTTGTTGAAATGGCAAATGATAATGAAGGCGAAACTGCTGTTGAAGAACTTGATGGAGCAGAGGTTCGTGGCCGCAACATGAAAGTTAACAAAGCCCGTCCAAGACCTGAAAGACCGGACCGAAGATTTCAAAGCAGGGATCGTCATTAAGAAGTAAAGCCGATAACTGATTACAGGACTGGTTCGTCTGAATTCTCGGGCGAACCATTTTTTTTTAGAAAAGATGAATGATTGAGTTGCAAATTTTTTCCAGAAATTTGATGTCTTCATTCGTGAATGGGGCTGGAGAATGACTATCAATATCCAGTTCAGCGATAAACTTACCTTCCTTTAGTACAGGGACTACTATTTCTGACTGCACATCGAGGCTACATGCAATGTAGTTGTCTTCTTGACTTACATCCTGAACTACGATCGTTTTACCACTCTCTGCAACTTGTCCGCAAACACCCTTTCCAATGGCTATCTGAGTGTGATCTGTATGTTTCCCTATGTAAGGGCCTAATTCGAGCTGATCGTTTTTGAAAATATAAAATCCAACCCAGTCGTAATGATAGACTTGTTCCTTTAAAAACTGACAAATCTTTAGAAGAACATCATCTTCATTCTTTTCAATTAGTTGATTCAACTCAATCAGCAGTCCTTCATAATCTGGCTTCATCATTCAGTATATGTTTGAAAAATTTATTCAAATATAGCAAGTAAATCAGTTACAGGTGTTCCAACTTATTTTATAACCATCTGCTCTTCGCTGGTTATTTTCTCGCAATATTGGCATTTTAAAGTAATGGGCTCTTTTGAAATAACCGCGAATTTTGTCGTTATTGCTTCGTTATTGGTTATGCATTTGGGATTGAAACACTTTACAATTCCAACTACATTGTCAGGAACTTCAACAACTTTCTTTTCAACCACTTCATAATCGCGAATAATATTGAGCTTTGCGTGTGGTGCAATTAGTGCAATTCGATTAATATCATCATTTTCAAAAAAGTGCTTCGAAATTTTTATGATCGCTTTGCTCCCCAGCTTCCCGCTGTCTAGGTTTGCACCAAACGTGATCATTTCAGTGACTTTATCAAGTTCTAGGATCGAAATGACATTAAATAGATTCTCAGATGGAATATGGTCGATTACAGTACCTTCACTAATGGCACTAACTTTTAGTTTTAATTTCTTTTTTATCGAGTCACTCATGGTGTCTTATTTTAAATTTAATGTATGGGCAATAATTGCTTCACGGGCAAATACTCCATTTAAAGCTTGCGTAAAGTAATATGCTTTCTCATTTTTATCAACATCAGTATGGATCTCATTTACTCTTGGAAGAGGGTGTAGGATGCGCATGTTGTCTTTCGTATTTTTTAGCATGCTATTTCGCAAAATATAGACGTTTTTCACCCGCTCGTATTCAATCGGATCAGAAAAGCGTTCTTTTTGAACACGGGTCATATAAACGATGTCCGCCTCTGAGATAATATCAGTAAATTCATCATGTTCGAAGTAGCGGATGCCTTTTTCGCGGAGATAGATTTTATACTCTTCGGGCATTTGGAGATCTTCAGGTGCAATAAAATTGAAGATGGGGTTATTAAATTGAGACATAGCCATGAGAAGGGAATGCACCGTCCGTCCATATTTCAAGTCTCCAACCATGAAAATATTTAGGTCGTCAAAAGATTTTTGTGTCTTTATAATTGAGTACATGTCAAGCAATGTCTGAGTTGGATGTTGATTTGCACCATCGCCGGCATTGATTATCGGAACGTTTGATACTTCAGCGGCATACCGGGCACTTCCTTCCAGTGGGTGTCTCATAACAATCAAATCAGCATACTGAGAGACCATCCTAATTGTGTCGTGTAAGGTTTCGCCTTTGGTAACACTCGAAGATCCAGCATCAGAAAAACCAATAATGCGTCCTCCCATACGATTAATTGCTGTTTCAAAACTTAACCGGGTCCTGGTGGAAGGCTCAAAGAAAAGCGAAGCTACAACTTTTCCCTCCAGCAGCTTTTGGTTGGGATTCTTTTCAAAGTCAGCTGCCAAATCCATTATTCGGAGGTATTCTTCCTTCGAATAATCCATAATGGAGATAAGATCTTTCTTTTTCATAGGTATGCGTTGTTTTTGAATTCAATAGTTTGCAAAAAAAAGCCAACAGGAATTGTATTTTCTGTTGGCCTTTTTATCCGGAATAAATACCGGTTAAAAAATAAAGAGTGAATATTATTTTTTAATTGTTTGATGAAACATTCAATCTTTGGGAAAAATTTTGTCGGGTGAACCTGGTCACCATCCGAAAAGTAATATAGAACGGTAAAACGTCTCATCAAAATACAAAGTTAATAGTTCTTTGAATGCGTATCTTATGATATAATACATGTTTTATTAGCTACTTATTAACAAGAATAGTCACTATTCAACAATTACGATCTTTAAACCTTCTATTTCTTTAAAAGAGCTAATTATTCGTTCGCTATCAGTTAGTCTGATTGCAGTTTTTATTTTGCAATTCAAGTCGAAATGAGTTTCCAATTGAGGAAGCTCATTGTCTTTGAAAAGTTTCATTACATCGTTCATTAGTGCATATTCATACTCTACCCAAAAGGTTGTTTCAACTAATCGTTCAACAATGGTGGCATTAGCAATACTATCTGCTGCTGCCTCCCGGTAAGCATTGATTAATCCACTAACTCCCAATAACGTTCCACCAAAATATCGAACAACAACAATTAAAACATTGGTGAGATCAAATTTTTGAATTTGCCCAAGAATTGGTTTTCCTGCAGTGGAGGAGGGCTCTCCATCATCATTTGCACGGAAACGGTCTTTGCTGGCTCCCAACCGCCACGCATAGCAGTGATGGCGTGCGGAGTAATGTTCTTTTTTTAAAAGTTGAATGTGTTCTTTGATTTCTTCTTCATTGGAAACAGGAAATGCATAAGCAATAAATTTACTGCCTTTGTCCTTAAAGAGGCCTTCTACCGGATTTACAATGGTTAGATAAGAATCATTCATAGGTCAATAAAAAAGCAGATCGTATGACCTGCTTTTCAATATTACATTTTTAATTTTTTTTCTATTTCATCCACAAAATGGCGGAAATTTTTATCGGTATCTTTCAAATTATTAACCGTTTTGCAAGCGTGTAGCACAGTTGCGTGATCCTTGTTACCTATTTGTGCTCCAATCGATGCTAGTGATGATTTTGTCAAGCTTTTGGAAAAATACATCGCTAACTGGCGTGCCTGTACTATTTCACGTTTCCGTGTTTTTGCCTGTAGTGAATCAACAGGCATGTTGAAGTAATCACAAACTACTTTTGAAATGTAGTCAATAGATAATTCACGACGAGCGCTTTTTACCAATTTGTTGACCATGTCGCTCGCCAGCTCCAGTGTGACTTCTTTACGGTTCAATGTAGATTGAGCAAGCAAGGAGACCAATGCGCCTTCAAGCTCTCTTACATTATTACCAATGTGCGAAGCAATATATTCAAGAACTTCGTTGCTAATTTCAATACCATCTTTGTAAGTCTTTCTTTTCAGAATTTCCATTCTGGTTTCGAAATCAGGTACTTGAAGATCAGCTGTAAGTCCCCATTTAAAGCGGGAAAGTAAGCGTTGCTCCATTCCTTTCAATTCGATAGGTGGCTTATCTGATGTTAAAATCAGTTGCTTTCCGCTTTGGTGTAAGTGATTGAAAATGTGGAAGAATGTTTCCTGTGTTTTTTCTTTGCCAGCAAACTCATGAACATCATCCAGAATTAAGACATCAATCATTTGGTAGAAATGCAAAAAGTCATTCCGGTTATTATTTCTTATCGCCTCGGTATATTGAGTCTGAAATTTATTAGCATTGACATAGAGGACAATCTTGTCCGGAAATTTTTCCTTTACCTCGATGCCGATAGCGTGAGCTAAATGTGTTTTTCCTAACCCGGAGTTTCCGTAAATCATCAAAGGATTAAATGCCGTTCCTCCAGGATTTTGCGCCACAGCATAACCAGCGCTGCGAGCCAGACGGTTACATTCACCTTCAACAAAGTTTTCAAACGTATTATCCGCTTTAAGCTGTGGATCAACCTGAAGCTTTTGAATCCCTGGAATAATGAAAGGGTTTTTAATACTTGCCTTAGCCTCTGTTTTTAATGGAATATTTAATGGCTTATTTTGCAATTTGCCATTGTTGTTGGTTGGATACTTAACGGTGTAAGGTTGTGAGTTGTTTTGGTTGTTTCCCATTACAACAACATACTCCAGTTTTGCTTCCACACCAACTTCTTTCCGAAGTGTTTTCCTTAATAAATCAATGTATTGTTCTTCCAGGTACTCGTAAAAAAACGGACTTGGTACCTGAATAGTTAGCACTTGCTCTTCAATTCTTAGTGGTACAATTGGTTCAAACCAGGTTTTAAAACTTATCGTAGGAACGTTATCCTTTATCACAGAAAGACAGCGGTTCCATACAGCAAGATGACTATTACTCATTTTGACAAGTAGGATTATATATTCGACAAAAATTTCCCTTATTTTTTTTCCCGAAAACAAATTTGTCGAAAAAAAAAGTATAAAAAAAATTGAAATGCTATTGACTTTTTAAAAATAATTCTAACGTATTTAGAAGTCAGGACATTAAAAAAATATATTTTTTTGTGTTGTGTAATTACTTGTAAATCAGATAGATGAAATACAGAGCGGCTGTAACCCCCGAAAACAAAGCTAATTGAGATTGTTGATCAATAATATTATTATAGTGTCTAATTATTTGAAATTCTTCTCAAAGCCTTTTCCAGCTTAATCTTTCTGTCATTTTTGAAAGCTACGATGCTTGCTTCAGGAAATTTCAATTTTGCGACGCTATGAATTTTTGTTATCTCTTGAAAGTCTGAAGTGCTACCAACCATATAATTATATAGTCCACCAACGGATACTTCTTCAATTTCATCCAATCCGTCAAAAATGATATTTGAAGTATCAAGGCGAGTAGGACTTGAGATTAGATGCACTTTGAATTTGTATTGATCATCTTTTGATGGTGCCACTGGTTCCCGAGAGGTAATATAGATATCTTTTCCAAGGTCAAATGCCGAAAACTGCACATATCTCTTTGGATTCTGTCTGATATCTTTCATCAGGTTATCTAAACTGGCGCTAAGACTATTTAAATTATTATACAATTCTTCGTCATTGAGCAATAAACCTGCAGAACCTTCACCATTGGTGAGTTTTGTAATAATGTTATTCATGCCTTCAGCAGACTCTGCAATTTGTTCCAACATCGTTTTAAAATTGATGGCGGCAATGCTGTCACTAACGGATGCAAAGTTTTCAATTACCGTTGATATTTCATCTGAATTATCAGCGAGGTTAGTTGTAATGGCATTTAAATTACCAATCGTTGATTTGATATTGCCATTTTCGGAGCTCAAGATATCTTTGAGTTCATTGGAGGTCAATTCTAAATTTAAGATGGTATTATTAATACGTTCAAAACTTTCCGAGAGATTTTTACGTGCTTCAGCATTGAAAACATAGGTAACAACAGTAATTGCTGAGTCGAGTGATGCCAATAATTGTTCCGCTTTATTTTTTAGCGGTAAAACCTGCATGCTCACTTGTTCCTTTAAGTCACTTTCAATACTTCCAGGTATGGTGTCATATGATTCATAGTATTGGTCTGACTGTTCAATTTGTAATTTGATTGATTTTGTCCCCATGATATCACTGGAAACAATTCTAGCGGTACTTCCTCTCGGAATTCTAAAATCTCCCTCAAGTGAAAATACAACAGCAAGGCTGCCGTCTTTTTTTTCAGAGAAATCAATATCTTTCACTTGTCCTACCTGATAGCCATTCAATGTTACTGCACTTGATTCCAACAAACCGTCAACATGATCGTACACGACTACATAACTAGTGTTGTTGTTGAAAAAGTCTATGCCCTTTAAGTAGTTAAGCCCCCATATAAAGATGGCAATGCTTAAAACAACGAGTATTCCTAATTTGGTATATCTGGACAGTTTCATAGGTGATGTTTTCGTTACGCTTTCTTTTGCAATATTAAGAAGCATTCCGTTACAAAGCAAGCTATAAAGGCCATTCTGTTATTCCAATTTTTTAATTGCCTTTTTTAAAGCTATTTGCTCCCCATTTTCAAATGCAACGATAAATGCATCGGGGTAGATTTTTTGCGCTTTCGCTTTTAAGGCCTGAATTTTCTCTAAAGTATATTCTTTTCCAAAAAGGTATTTGTGAGTTTTCCCTGTTGATTGAATGAATAATGGGCTTAATCCTCCAAAATTAGCAGGATTAAGATCGATTAATGTTGATGATGCCGCTACCTGAATGCTAAAATGAATCCTTTTTGATTCCTGTACTGGTTGTTTCGGCTTTGGTGCGGGAGAAGCAACTTCTTCCACAGTTTCATTGCTGATTGTGTTTGTGATTTTATAATCGCTTTTGGCATCGATCCCTAACTTGTAATCTTTAACAGCCCGATAGATCGCTGATGCCAGAATAGCTTGCCCATTTTCACTATCCATGTATTTTGCTTCAGTTGCATTGCTCAAAAATCCAGCTTCAACAAGTACACTTGGCATACTGGTTCTTCTTAAAACCAAAAAACCTGCTTGCTTTACACTTCGATCTTTTCTTCCAGCCCTGTTTTTGAATTGATCTTGAATGGATGATGCCAGATTAATACTCTGCTCTATATAATCATCCTGAACAATTTCGAACATGATATATGATTCAGGTGAGTTTGGATCAAAACCTTCGTATCGATTGTTGTAGTCGTCTTCCAATAAAATAACCGCATTCTCTTTTTTTGCGACTTCCAGGTTTTCCTCCGAACGGTGCAGTCCAAGAACAAATGTTTCTGTTCCGGTAATCGATGGTGTTCCGCAATAATTTGCATGCAGCGAAATAAATAAATCAGCTTTATTTTTATTGGCAATTTCAGCACGTTCATGCAACGGGACAAATACATCTGATTGACGCGTGAAAATTATGTTCGCATCCGGAATATTTTGCTTTATATAGCTTCCCAGTTTCAATCCGATGCTTAAAACGACATCTTTTTCTCGAATATTTTTAAAAACTGCTCCAGGATCTTTCCCTCCATGTCCCGGGTCGATTACAACAATAAATGATTCTTTTGGAATATTATTTGCATGTAACGCACAGGAATACAGAAAAATAAGAATAACAACAACGATATTCAATTTATAGGAGATGTTCATATTCAAATTTCTTAGATTGAACAAAAATAGAAATATTAGAATTATTTTGCACTTGTTCACGTTTTTGTCTGTCTTGAATTTATATTTTTGCAGTCCAAGAGCTATGAATGCAAATAAAAATCTGCGTTGATTCGAACTATACTAACATACATTTTCTTGTTTATTGGCTTTTTCAGCCTTGCTCAGGATATTCCGCTTGAAGATAGGGCTGTTGTCCCATCTATTGAATTAAATCAGGATACTGTTATTGCACTTGAAAAGGAAGCGATTAATGCCATCGATACTTTAAATGGGCAGGATACTGTGCAAACCACTATGTTGGAGGCTCCAATTACCTATAATGCAAAAGATTCCATTGTAATTTCCTTGGATGGGCAAAAAGTATTCCTTTATAAATCCGGTGTGGTAAATTATCAGTCGATAGAATTGAAAGCTGATTACATTGAGCTTAATTTGGAAACAAATGAAGTTTATGCCGAAGGGCTACCGGATACTGCAGATGTAATGCAAGGTGAACCGATTTTTAAAGATGGGCAGGAAGAGTTCGAATGTCAGACACTTCGGTATAGTTTCGAAACTCAGAAAGGTATTATCGAGAATGTGAAAACTCAGCAGGGAGACGGATACGTGCATAGTGAGCGAACAAAGAAAATTAGTAAAGACGCTTTTATATTGAAAAAGGGGAAATATACTACCTGTGATGCTGATCATCCGCACTTTTATCTTCGGATGACGAAGGCAAAGGTAATTTCAAATAAAAAGATTATTACTGGTCCAGCTTACCTTGTTTTGGAAGATTTTCCGATTTATTTTCCGATGATTCCATTCGGATTCTTTCCAAATTCACCCACGTATTCTTCGGGTATTATTATTCCAACTTATGGGGAAGAACAAAACCGTGGATTCTTTTTACGAGAAGGTGGTTATTACTGGGCAGCAAGTCAGTACTTTGATTTGACATTAAAGGGAGATATTTATTCAAAAGGTTCATGGGGATCAAGTGTACAAACGAATTATAGAAAGCGGTATAAATTTTCAGGTAATTTCAATTTTAGATACAATGTGAACAAGTATAGTGATGTAGGGTTACCTGATTATAGTCGATCTCCTGGGTTCTCACTAACATGGTCTCATTCGCAGGATTCAAAAGCCAATCCATTTCAAACCTTTTCTGCCAGTGTAAATCTGAGTTCAAGTAGTTATGACAAGCAAAATACCTATTTGAGGAATTCCCGAGATTTAAATAGTTATTTGAGTACGACAAAATCATCAAGTATATCATATTCAAAAAAATGGGAAAACACGCCCTTCAACATGTCTGCTAACTTCAGGCATTCGCAAAACTCAACGGATTCAACCATAACCCTAAGTTTTCCTGAGTTGACATTCTCGATGGCGAAAATTTATCCTTTTAGAAAAAAGGGAAGAGCAGGTTCTCCAAAATGGTATGAAAAAATTGGATTTAGTTATACCGGTAATATTAAAAACTCGATTAAATCCCGAGAAGATGAATTACTGGATCAATCACTAATTAAAGATTGGAAAAATGGTTGGAAGCATAGTATTCCAATTTCATTGCCGAATTTCAACTTGCTTAAATACATCAATTTTAGCCCTTCTTTTAGTTATTCAGAACGTTGGTATACCAATTACCTTCAACGCACCTATGATTTTGATAAAACCTATAATGACATCACTGGTGAGCCGCACATGCGTTTAGATACGCTTTATGGTTTTAAGCGAAATTATGAATATTCATTCAGTGTAAGTTCTTCAACCAATATTTATGGAATGTTTCAGATGAAGAATCCAAATTCACGTTTGAAAGCAATTCGCCATAAAATGACTCCGTCTGTTAGCTTTAGCTATCGACCTGATTTTGGTGATCCAAGATATGGATTTTGGGACAGGTATATTGATGAAGAAGGTCGGGAAGTGTATTATAACCGGTTCGCAAGTGGAATTTTTGGTTCCACAGGGAGAGGGGAAAGTGGTTCTATAAATTTCTCTTTGGCAAATAATTTAGAGGCGAAGATCGCAGCGAAAAATGATACCACCTCAAAAGAAGAGAAGTTTGAAAAGATTAAAATACTGGATAATCTGAGTATGAATGCTTCTTATAATCTGGTTGCTGACTCTTTAAATTTGAGTAATATTAGTATTCGCGGCAGAACTTCAGTAAAAGGAATAAGCATAAATTTTGGAGGTACTCTCGATCCTTACATGACAGATAATACTGGTTCAAGAAAGATTAATGAATACGTTTGGAATCATAAAACAGGCCTTGCGAAATTGGGACGTTTGACCAATGCAAATTTATCTTTTGGCATGTCTTTTAAATCAAAGAGAGATGAAGTCAAGGAAAAAGGAGCAGAAGACGAAGAAACCGAAGTTGTAGATGAACCGATCATCCCGGGAACAGGTTTCGTTCAATACGCTGAATTTGATATCCCTTGGGATTTCAGGTTTGATTATAGCTTCTCATATAATAAGTCCAATCCATTTCAAAAAGCTCGAATCAATCAAAGTTTGAATTTTAGTGGAAGTTTGAAGTTGACACAACAGTGGAATATGCAGCTTACCACGAACTTTGATGTACAGGCAAAAAAATTCTCATTTACCACTTTCAATGTAAACCGAACACTTCATTGTTGGAGCATGGCGTTTAATTTTGTTCCTTTTGGTCAACGTAAAAGTTACAGCTTCACGATCAATGCTTCATCAGCGATGTTGAAAGATTTGAAGGTTAATAAACAGCGTAGTTGGTTCGATAATAATTAATCAGCTAAATTGGATTTTAAATTGGTGAGATGCTTGATATTGGTACCATCCGCTTGTGTGTATCGCTAAGCATGTAGAAATCCTTGGCATTTCAATAAAACTTGCACTTTCAAAGGCATCCAACACGAATTTTAATTGATTTCGTAAAATTTATTTTTGCGTGATATCGTTGGGGATGAGTTTAATGTTTGATTGTTTATCAAACCATTAAACCAATTAACAATTGTGATGTTATCCTTAAATAATATTTCTAGTATATAGCAAAGTTTTAAAATACGGGTGTTTTTTATTTCTTTGCAGATTAATTATTAAAAATCAATCTAAATAATTTGCTATGGCAATTACTAAAAACAAAATGGTTTCTTTGACTTACGATTTAAGAATCGATGGAAAAGAAGGAGAATTGATAGAACAGGCTACAGCTGAGAAACCGTTGAAGTTTGTTTATGGCGCAGGAATTATGCTTCCAAAGTTTGAGTCACTTATAGAAGGATTAGAACAAGGAAAGTCATTCGAAATAAATCTCAGCAGCCAGGATGCTTATGGTGAAGTAGACGAAAATGCTATTATTGATCTACCTAAACATCTATTCCTGATTGATGGTAAGTTTGATGATGATATTGTTAAAGTTGGTAATAGCGTGCCAATGATGAGCACAAGCGGTCAGCGTATGAACGGATTGGTGCTTGAAATTAATGATGAGCATGTAAAAATGGACTTTAACCATCCGTTAGCTGGTGAAGATTTATTCTTTCAAGGAGATGTATTGGAAGTTCGTGATGCTACAGATGAAGAAATTGCTGCAACAGTTCAAGGTAGCTGCGGTTGCGGTGGAAGCTGTGACTGTGATGATGAAGGTTGCAGTGACGAAAAATGTAGTACAGAAGGCCAGGGCTGCGGCTGTGGTTGCTAAATAATACAAACTCTTTAATGTTGCTGGGGAATTTCCCTGGCAGCATCATATACTATAACTTATGAATACCTTCGGACAACTTTTTAGGTTAACTTCTTTTGGTGAGTCTCATGGTAAAGGTATTGGTGGCATTATTGATGGATGTCCTGCCGGTATTACTATTGACACTGATTTTATTCAAAATGAATTAGACAGACGCAAACCTGGTCAGTCAAAAATTACAACACAGCGTAAAGAATCAGACTCCGTTGAGTTTATGTCTGGAGTTTTTGAAGGAAAGACTCAGGGAACACCAATTGCATTTGTAATATGGAATAAAGATCAACACTCGAAAGATTACGACACCCTAAAAGATGTTTATCGTCCTTCGCATGCTGACTACACCTACCAACAAAAATATGGTAGCCGTGATCACCGGGGAGGTGGACGTTCATCAGCCAGAGAAACGATAGCCCGTGTTGTTGCTGGTGCAATTGCCAAATTGCTGCTGAAAGAAATAGGAGTTAATATTAATGCATTTGTTTATCGGGTCGGTGATATTGCTTTGAATAAAAGTTATCAGGAACTGGATTTAAGCAAAACTGATACCAATATCGTACGATGTCCGGACGCAGATATTGCTGAGAAAATGATTGCGCGAATTGAAGAAGCTGGAAGAGACCGTGATACTGTTGGTGGAGTTATTCAATGCGTTATTCAAGGAGTACCTGTAGGATTGGGAGAACCAGTTTTCAATAAGTTGCATGCTGATTTAGGTCATGCTATGTTGGGAATTAATGCTGTTAAAGGCTTTGAATATGGTTCTGGATTTCAGGGAACAAGGCTTTCAGGTTCGGAGCACAATGATGTTTTTGTAAAAACAGAAAATGGCATTCGTACCAAAACCAATCATTCAGGTGGTATTCAAGGCGGTATTTCCAATGGTGAAGACATCTACTTCAATGTAGCTTTTAAACCGATTGCAACGCTTTTAAAAGAGCAACAGACGGTTAATAAACAGGAAGAGCAAACAACCATCAATCCAAAAGGTCGACACGATCCTTGTGTATTGCCAAGAGCTGTTCCAATTGTTGAAGCAATGGCCGCAATGGTAATTGCTGATCATTATCTGTTAAATAAAACAAATCAGCGTTAAAATGCCCAGGAGAAAAAGACAAAGACGGTTATTAGCACCCCCATCTATAAAAGGATTTTCGGTGTTTGGCCCGAAGAAGAGGGTGGAAGAGGTAATCCTGCATTTTGAGGAATATGAAGTTATTAAGCTGCTCGATTATGACAACCTTACCCAGGAAGAGGCAGCAGTTTACATGGATGTTTCCCGTCCGACACTAACCCGTATTTATGAAGCCGCACGTAATAAGGTGGCAAAAGCGATGGTCGAAGGTCGTGATTTGTTAATTCGAGGTGGAAACTTTCAATTTGATGAAAACTGGTTTTGCTGTAACTCATGTAAAGCAAAGTTCAATATTTTGAAAGGTGGCGAAGAGAAATGTCCGGTTTGCAGCTCTGATGATTTTATTTCGTTGAACGAATTTTATTCAGACGAAACAAACAGCTAAACACTTAATTTTTCTCCTTCACTTTTAGCGATAATGACAGCCCCGCAACTGTCACTCCAAACGTTTACGGAGGTGCGGTACATGTCTAATATCCGGTCTACAGCCAGTATTAATCCTACTCCTTCCAATGGTAAATGAACAGCGGATAAAATCACTGTTATCATCACTAAACCAGCCATTGGTATTCCAGCAGCACCAATGGACGCCAACAAGGCTGTAATTACAACCAATGCCTGCTCTGTAATACTTAAATCAACTCCATATACCTGTGCAATAAACATGGCTGCAACACACTCGTAAAGGGCGGTTCCATCCATATTGATGGTTGCTCCGAGCGGGAGGGTAAAACTTGTTATTTTATTGGATACACCACTGTTGTTTTCAACGGCATCAATAGTTAATGGTAAAGTTGCGCTTGACGAAGAGGTTGAAAACGCGGTTAGCAAAGGGGAAACCATATTTTTCAAGTGCATAAATGGTTTTGCTTTTCCAACCGTTTTAACCAGTGTTGGTAAAGTGATGAATGCATGGATGCTCAAAGCTAAAATCACTGTTAACATATACAAGCCCATACTTCCGGCAATGCTTAATAACTGATCTGAGTTTTTTGCCACTTCTTTTGATACGATTCCAAATATACCAAGCGGTGTAAAGCGTATAATGAACATCGTCAGTTTCATCATGACCTCAAAAATTGCATCAAAGAAATTGGTTAGCTTTTCCTTGTATGACGTTTTTACCCGTGTTATAAAGTATCCGAACAAGATGGAAAAGAAAATGATCGAAAGGATATTTCCTTCAACCATTGCCTGGATAATGTTTTCAGGGATCATTCGTACAAAAATATCTTTCACAGATCCGGTTTGCTCCACCAGACCATCCACTTCAGAGGCAAAACCCAAATCAACACCAATGCCCGGCTTTACGAGATTTACCAGGATTAAACCGGTAACAATGGCCAGAAGGGAAGTGGTTATATAGTAGGAGATAGTTTTAAGTCCAAGTCTCCCCAAATTCTTGCTGCTGCCCATGCTGGTCACTCCACTGATAATTGAACTCAGAATAAGTGGGATGATTATCATCTTTAGTGCTCTTAAAAAGATGTCACCCATCCACGAAACCCAATGTACCTGTTCCTGGAAGTAATAGCCGAATAAAACGGAAAAAATCAAAGCGATCAGGATTTGCCAGTGGAGTTTTATTTTCAGTAATTGCATTGATTGGGATTTGATTATACGCAAATGTAACTTTAAAAAAAAAGTTTATCAATTGGCAGAAATAAAGATTTAAAGTTTTATATTAGCAGCACAGTACAGGACAATACATCAAATAAGCTATTCTGTCACATATTTTTAAAAGACATCAAACTAAATAATTAAAACTTTTACGAATGAAAAATCGATTAATCGGAAGATTACCTAAAGTAGGAATCAGGCCAGTTATAGACGGTCGCGAGCGTGGTGTGCGTGAATCATTGGAAGTACAAACCATGAACATGGCGAAAGCTGCAGCTCAATTAATTGAAGAAAACTTACGCTTTCCATCAGGTGAGAAAGTGGAGTGTGTAATTGCTGATACAACAATTGGTGGAGTTGCTGATGCGGCTAAATGTGCCGATAAATTTAATAAAGAAGGAGTAGGTGTTTCATTAACGGTTACTCCTTGTTGGTGTTATGGTACGGAAGTAATGGATAGCGACCCGCTATTGCCAAAAGCAGTGTGGGGATTTAATGGTACTGAGCGTCCGGGAGCTGTTTATTTGGCTGCTGCATTGGCTGGTTACACGCAGAAGGGACTTCCTGCATTTGGTATCTATGGGCGCGATGTGCAGGATGCTGGAGACACCAGCATTCCAGATGATGTGAAAGAAAAAGTACTTCGTTTTGTGAAAGCTGCACTAGCTTCTGCTCAAATGAAAGGTAAGTCCTATTTGTCAATTGGTTATACTTCCATGGGGATTGCGGGTTCAATGGTGGATGCTAATTTCTTCCAGGATTATTTGGGAATGCGTACCGAATTTGTAGAGTCTGTTGAGCTCATACGCAGAATGGAAGAGGGTATTTACGACAAAGAAGAATATAACAAAGCTTTGAACTGGGTTAAAGACAACTGCGAGGAAGGCATTGATCCCAATGAGAATGAAAAGCAGTCGAGTCGTGAGCGAAAAGTTTGGGAATGGGAGACCGTGGTTAAAATGACCCTGATCTGTCGTGATTTGATGATCGGCAACCCAAAGCTGGCTGAAATGGGGTATGGCGAAGAAGCGAAAGGTCACAATGCGATAACCGGGGGTTTTCAGGGACAACGTCAGTGGACCGATTACTATCCGAATGCTGACTTTCCAGAAGCTATATTGAACTCATCCTTTGACTGGAATGGGTTGCGCGAAGCGTTTGTGTTTGCGACAGAAAATGATAGTTTAAATGCTGTACCAATGTTATTTGGGCACTTGTTAACCAATACAGCACAGATATTTTCAGATGTACGTACATTCTGGAGCCCTGAGGCTGTTAAGCGTGTGACTGGAAAAGAATTGACCGGCTTGGCTAAAGATGGTATCATCCACTTAATTAATTCAGGTTCAACAACCTTGGATGCTACTGCACAGCAGAAAGATGCAGATGGAAATCCAATTATGAAACCTTACTGGGACATTACGGAAGGCGAAGCGCAAGCCTGTTTGGATAATACCCGCTGGTGCCCTGCTAATTTAGGTTATTTCCGTGGTGGCGGCTTTTCATCACAATTTAAAACGGCTGGACAGATGCCGGTGACCATGTCACGCGTAAATTTAGTGAAAGGACAGGGGCCTGTATTGCAGATTGCTGAAGGCTGGACTGTTGAACTTCCTGATGATGTTCATAAAGCACTGGATCAGCGCACTGATCCAACATGGCCAACAACCTGGTTCGTACCACGATTGGCAGATAATGATGCCTTTAAAGACGTTTACAGCGTGATGGCAAACTGGGGAGCCAATCACGGTGCAATTTCTTACGGACATATTGGAGCCGATTTAATCACTTTAGCATCTATCTTAAGAATCCCTGTTTGTATGCATAATGTGGATGAGAAAGATATTTTCCGTCCAAGCGCCTGGGCTTCATTCGGAATGGATAAAGAGGCTTCAGATTATAAAGCATGTGAAAACTATGGACCAATGTATGGCTAATTGGAATAATTGAATTATTTTGTTCTAAACTTACTTTATTTCAATTAGATGTTTCAGAATTGCAATTAGGTTGATTTTCATTTATTGGAATGTTTATCATCTATTGCTTCATTCGAAACAGGAAAAATACATAAACATGGATTTTGAAAAAGGCCAGTATGGCTATGACTTAGAGATACTTCAAAAACATTATTCAACAATTGAACTAGTAGCGGGGGCATCACGTATTGTGATGATCCCCGAACTACAGGGACGGGTGATGACCAGTACAACGAATGGAAGTGATGGATTTTCCTTTGGTTGGGTTAATCACGAAATCTTTCAATCTCAAAAATTATCGAAGCAGTTTAATCCGTTTGGCGGGGAGGAACGCTTTTGGATTGGTCCGGAAGGTGGACAGTTTTCCTATTATTTTGATTATGGAAAGCCGATGCAAATGGAAAACTGGAGGGTTCCGGCAGCGATTGACACCATGCCTTGGGAGGTAATTGAAGCAAATCAGGAGACGGCGACTTTTCAGAAAGCGTTCAATTTGGATAACTATTCAGGAACCAATTTCCAGATGGAAGTTACACGCAGAGTCACCATTATTGATCCGATTGAGATAAGTGATTTTTTACCCATCGAATTGGATAAATCAATCAAAGCGGTTGCCTACGAATCACTCAATCAATTGAAGAATTCAGGCTCGACTGACTGGAATGAACAGACTGGAATGCCTTCCATTTGGATGTTATCCATGT
Organism: Sunxiuqinia sp. A32; assembly: GCF_052690465.1. Classification (NCBI taxonomy): domain Bacteria; kingdom Pseudomonadati; phylum Bacteroidota; class Bacteroidia; order Marinilabiliales; family Prolixibacteraceae; genus Sunxiuqinia; species Sunxiuqinia sp. A32. The sequence continues at coordinate 163,735 of NZ_JBQYLI010000002.1, read as the reverse complement.
ATCAGCCATCGCCGGAAGTAACCATAGTTGTTCCCTATAAAAAAGATAGCGAAGGCCCCGTGGTTACTGATGATTATTTCGGTAAGGTGCCTGCCGAACGAATAAAATCTGAAGATGGATTTATCTACTTTAAGGCTGATGGAAAGCTGCGAAGTAAAATAGGAGTTTCACCAGAACGGGCAATTCCCGTGCTTGGAAGTTATGACCCGGTCAACAAGGCATTAACGATTCTGATTTGCTTATTGGATATGGCGTCGAACAAGTATGTAAATTCGTCATGGGAGGAAGTTCAGGAAGCACCATTTAAGGGTGATGCAATCAATGCTTACAATGATGGCCCCCTTGAGAACGGAGGGCAACTTGGACCATTTTACGAATTGGAATCTTCTTCATCAGCGGCGGAATTGAAAATGGGAGAAATTAAAACTCATATTCAGCGCACCTTTCATTTTGAAGGAAGCGAAGAGGCTTTGAGCCCAATTGCTGAAAAGTTACTGGGCGTTTCTATTGATCAACTAACAAATGCTTTAACTTAGACAGACGATAATCTAACTAAAACTTAAAACGTGAAATCAAAAGACAGAGTAATACCAACGGAGTACCTGGTGCCGTTTATTTTAATTACCAGTTGTTTTGCATTATGGGGCTTTGCCAATGATATTACAAACCCAATGGTGGAGGCTTTTTCCCGTATCTTTAATATGGGAGTTGGTGGGGGAACCTGGGTACAGGTGGTGTTCTATGGTGGATATGGTGCAATGGCATTTCCTGCGGCATTTTTTATTCGAAGATATACCTATAAAGCTGGGATTCTTTTAGGTCTGGGCTTGTATGCCTCCGGTGCTTTACTTTTTATTCCGGCCAGCGCGATCGGTATGTATTACCCCTTTTTGATTGCTTATTTTGTAATGACCTGTGGTTTGTCGTTTCTTGAAACGAGTGCAAATCCCTACATCTTATTTATGGGGCCTGATAGCACAGCCACCCGTCGTTTAAACTTTGCACAGTCTTTTAATCCAATGGGGTCTCTAACAGGGATGTTGGTTGCAAAAAACCTGATTCAAGCCCGACTGGATACGCGTGGTGCGGATGAACGTGCTTTGTTATCACCACAGGAATTTGAAGCAGTTAAAAACAGCGATCTGGAGGTTCTAAGTTCTCCATACATTGCTATCGGAGTTGTTATATTGGTGATGTTGGTTATTATTTACCTGGTGAAAATGCCTAAAAATGAAGATTCAGATCACCGACTAAACTTCTTTGGCGCAGTAAAGCACTTGTTGGGAGTGACACGTTATCGCGAAGGAGTCATTGCTCAGTTGTTTTATGTGGGCGCACAAATTATGTGCTGGACATTTATTGTGCAATATGGTCAGCGAATATTCATGGAAGATTTTGGTATGAGTGCGGGAGAAGCCGCGCAGAAAGCACAGTTTTATAACATTATTGCCATGAGTATTTTCCTGGTTTCCCGATTTATTTTCACCTTCCTGTTGAAATATATTAAACCCGGATCATTGTTATTGATTCTCGCTATTGGCGGCGGCGTTTTAACGGCGGGAACTATTCTGTTTCAAGACATTTGGGGACTATACTGTTTGGTGGGCGTATCGGCCTGTATGTCGTTAATGTTCCCAACGATTTATGGAATTGCCTTACATGGAATGGGTGAAGATGCCAAGTTTGGTGCTGCCGGGCTGATAATGGCCATTGTTGGTGGTACATTTTTGCCTAAGGCGCAGGCATCAATTATCGATTTGGGAACCGTTTGGTCAATGCCAGCAGAGAATGTATCGTTTATAATCACATTCGTATCATTTATTGTTATTGGGATATATGCTTACAGAACTGTTAAACTACATCTTTCGCAGTAAGGATCGTCATTAATAACCGAAATCGAATGACTTTAGCAATGGCATTTATAAGCAATTTTGTTAAATTTGAAACGGAAAAATACAGAGAGAATACGTTTAAATACAAAGATATTTTCTGTAATAATCAGATAGTAAATTGATGTGTAAGCCTGGATTTTATTAATAATCCAGGCTTTTACCGTAGAAAATGAAATATGGCCTTTAAATTTGAATTGGATAATACATCAACACAAACTAAACTTCAGCAAATAATCCATGCAGTAACTGAAGCTATTAGTAATGATGTATTGCAGGAAGGTGATTTTCTTCCTTCAGTAAACACGCTAAGTCGGCAAAGTGGAGTGTCCAGGGATACCGTTTTTAAGGCTTATACCCAACTGAAACAACGCAGCATCATTGAATCAACTCCTACAAAAGGATATTTTGTAAGTAGCAAATCTTTTAAGGTTTTCATGTTGCTGGACGATTTTAGTTCCTTTAAAGAGCAATTATACAGTAGCTTTCGAAATAACCTGCCTGAGAATTATTCCGTTGATTTATTGTTTCACCATTACAATTCTGATGTGTTTGAGCAGCTGATTCTGAATAGCCAGGGACGGTACAGCATGTATGTGGTCATGAATATCAACAATGAGCGGATGGAGAAGGTGTTGAAGAAGATTGATCCAAATAAGCTGCTGATTTTAGATATGGGGAAACCCGATACCGATGAAATAGCCTATCTCACTCAAAACTTTAGTGAGGCTGTGATTAATTGCCTGACGGAAGGATTGGAGTTGATTAAGAAATACAATGAATTTCACCTGGTTTACCCGAAAGTTACGCCACATCCGCACGAAACGGTAGAAGCCTTTGCGACTTTCTGTGAGCAAAATCAGATCAGTCATTCTGTAATTACCAATATTCAGCACCAAACCATAAAAGCAGGGCAGGCGTACTTTGTTATTAAGGAAGATGATTTGGTGCATGTGGTTAAAAGCTGCAAATCCAGTGGACTTAAACTGGGTAAAGATGTGGGCTTAATTTCTTATAATGACAGTCCAATGAAAGAAATTGTCGGTTCCGGAATTACAACGCTGTCTGTTGATTTTTGTGAGATGGGAGAGAAGGTGGCCCAATTTATTCAATCCAAGGAAAAAATATTTGAAACCCTGCCAACCAGGCTTATTTTACGAGGGTCGCTGTAAAAAGCAGCTTGTCCTAAACCGGACTGGTTATTCCTTTTTCCCTTCAGCTGGAAAAAGGAATCAAAAAGAGCCGCCGCTTGATGAAAAATTACTAAAACCCAATTCCATTCACTAAAATCGAACAAACTCCCCCGATCACTCGGGGTCAAACAGGTTCGATTTTTTAACGTTTATTCCATTGGTTTTCTTAACGCATTTTTCATTAGGCGGAAACGAGGACCGCTAAAGCCTTCTGTGATCAAGTCCTTAATTTCACCGTAAGGAGAAACAAGTGGCCTACGGAGGTTTTGGATTAGAAAACAAGGGCGAAAATCAGGGACGGTAGTGGTCAGCATTCATGTTTGATCCGTCATCTGACGGAGAGTTGGATTGTGTGGCATTTTCAATCCGTAGTTTTCATTCAAAAGTTACATCAGTCTTGACCTTTTTTGTTTCGGTTTTTTGGGTCAAGCCAAAAAATGAAATCTGGTTCGGAAGAACAATCACTTCATTTGTGTGAAAGATTTTTGAATAAGGGTTGTACTGTAATAATTTTTGACTCTTTCAAAACAAAAAGGTATGGTGTCTTAAACCGGACCGGTTATTCCTTTTTCCCAACAGCTGGAAAAAGGAATCAAAAAGAGCCGCCGCTTGATGAAAAACTACTAAAAACCATTTCCATTCACTAAAATCGAACAAACTCCTCTCGCTGGTCGTCATACAGGTTCGATTTTTTAACGTTTATTCCATTGATTTTCTTAACGCATTTTTCATTAGGCGAAAACGAGGACCGCTAAAGCCTTCTGTGATCAAGTCCTTAATTTCACCGTAAGGTGAAACAAGTGGCCTACGGAGGTTTTGGATTAGAAAACAAGGGCGAAAATCAGGGACGGTAGTGGTCAGCAATCCTGTTTGATCCGTCAGCTGACGGAGAGTTTGGATTGCGAGGCATTTTCAATCCGTAGTTTTCATTCACAAGGCCCGTCAGCCTTGACCTTTTTTGTTTCCGTTTTTTGGGTCAAGCCAAAAAATGAAATCCCGTTCGGAAAAACAATGACACCAGTAGTTTGAAAGATTTGTAACTCAGGGTTACCCTTGAGCAATCTTTCAGAACCAAAAGGTAGGTTGTCCTAAACCAGACTGGTTATTCCTTTTTCCCAACAGCTGGAAAAAGGAATCAAAAAGAGCCGCCGCTTGATGAAAAACTACTAAAAACCATTTCCATTCACTAAAATCGAACAAACTCCCCCGAATGCTCAGGGTCATACAGGTTCGATTTTTTAACGTTTATTTCATGGGTTTTCTTGACACATTTTTCGTTAGGTGGGAACCAGGACAGGCACAGCTTGGGTTTCTAAAAGAATAATTGTTGGTATGTACCGCATGAATATTCCTAATTTTTCTTCACCAAAAAAATAAATTGATTCAAGACTACCAGTCATTTACAGGAATATATCCAATTAATATTTTATTAATTATCGCACTCCTTCCGTGCATAATTTACTCACTATCAAATTAAATACTACCTTTGTGTCTTTTATTGACCTCCCGAGAAGTTTCTCGCCAATTTCCGGATGGGAACAAAAATTAATATATGAAGTTTGAAGAGTTAGATTTAATAGAGCCTATATTGAAGGCTCTGAAAGAAGAGAAGTATACAGAACCAACCACGATACAAGAAAAAGCGATCCCATTAATTTTAAAGCGCAATGATGTTCTAGGAAGTGCGCAAACAGGAACCGGTAAAACGGCTGCTTTTGCTATTCCCATTTTGCAACATCTCTTTTTGGATAGAAGACAGGGGCGGCGCCCGCGACAGTTAAAATCCCTGATTATTACGCCAACACGAGAGCTGGCAATCCAGATTGGTGATAGTTTTTCAACCTATGGGAAATTTACCGGGTTGAAGAATACCGTCATTTTTGGTGGGGTAAAGCAAGGTGTGCAAGTTAAAGCGCTGCAGAGTGGTATTGATATTCTGGTGGCCACTCCCGGGCGTTTGCTCGACTTGATGGATCAGGGGTATATTTCCCTCGACCACATTGAATATTTTGTGCTGGATGAAGCTGACCGCATGCTCGACATGGGTTTCGTTCATGAAATCAAAAAGATTATTGCCAAACTGCCGGCTAAACGGCAATCATTATTCTTTTCGGCAACCATGCCTAAGAATATCGTGGAGCTATCGAATAAGATATTGAGCAACCCTAAGAAGGTGGAAGTAAGCCCTGTTTCGTCTACCGCCGAAACGATTCAGCAGTATTTGTATTACACGAATAAAGACAGTAAAAAGGACTTGATTATTCATATTCTGAAAGATCCGAAGCTGGATCAGGTACTGTTGTTTTCGCGCACCAAGCATGGAGCCGATAAAATTGTTCGTAACCTCAAAAAGAAGAATATTAGCTCGGTGGCTATTCATGGCGACAAGCAGCAGAACCAACGTCAGAAAGCACTGGCCAAGTTTAAGAACCGTGAAATACGGGTGATGGTGGCGACCGATATTGCTGCCCGGGGAATTGATATCGACAAGCTGAAATACGTGATTAATTACGATATTCCGAATATTGCAGAAACCTATGTTCACCGCATTGGGCGGTCGGGTAGAGCAGGAGAAGATGGGATTGCTATCTCGATATGTGAGCCCGAAGAAAACGCATATGTACGGGATATTGAGCGTTTGATTAAGCAAAAAATTCAAAAGGTGGAGAAACACCCTTTTCCACAAACGGAGAAGCCAATGACCCTAAAAGAAAAGAAAGCATTCGAAAAGGAGAAAAACCAGCGGAAACAAGAGTTCTATGCTTCGCGAAATAAACAGCAGCAACGAACTGGTACCAAACGTTCATACAGAAGGTAGCAAATACACTTGCTTTGTTGTAGATATAAATAGGTTGCCTAAAAAGATTGGAGGGCTCTCAACCTTTTAAGCAACCTATTTCATTTTTATATTGCTGAAGGGTTAAGGTGCAACTGCCCCGGGATTTTCTTCTTCCGGTACTTCTTCGTTTTCTTCCAACAGCGGTGTTTGAGAACCGTAAATGAGGTAGTCGTCATAGTATGCCTGGTTGTTGCCGTCCCAGATACGTTTACCCACCTCACAAATTTCAGACATTATCTTGTACAATTCGTTGGCATTGGTAATTCGCTCAAATGCTTTCAGTTCCCTTATCGAGATGGCTTCCTTTTGTTGGTCAATTGTTTGATCCAGTTCCCCGGCATATTGATTAATTTCCTGAAGGCTGGTTTCATCAATCCGACGCAGCGCCAATTTATCTAACAGTGGTTGGCATAAATAATGAGTTGATTCTCGTCGAGGTTGGCCAAACGGGAGAAACGGAAGCTCCGGTATTCAACCGACTCTTCGCCAAGTGCCAGTTTTGCACGAAACCGAAACTCGCTGATCAGGTTCGATAAATAGCGACGGGCATTGTTCTTGCTTTCTGTTTTCATCATCTGTTGCCCTTGCCAATAGGTGTCAGACTCCTGTGTTTTAAACGCGCTTGTCTTTGTTTTAAACTCGTCAATGAATCCGGCTTCATACCCGATTTCTTCGAATTCAGACGCATCTCTGGTCATTAAATCTGCTACACGGTCGCAACGCTGTGTTAGCTCTCCATAGCTTAAATTGAATTTTTTTGTAATCATGTTTTTAAAATTTATTGATTGGGGGTGAATAATTATGATTACTCAATTTAACCCATGAGAATAAAATTGTCAATAATAAAGACCATTTTTTTGTTAATTAAAATTACTCTGGATGGGGCAATCTGCTGTATTGTTTGTATATCGGACGGTTTAGCGTATATGATAAACTGTTTAGCGTGGTCTGCGACCCATTTTTTTCTGATGAAAATCGGTTTTACGAGCACAAAAACTAGTTTTTTTCTCATGAAAACGTCGTCGGAATGTGAGCGGAGCACGTTTTTGCCTAAAAAAAATCAGTCGGAGAGCAAATAAAATGAGTTGATTTACAAGTAAAACCAGTTTGCGCTTGAAGGGACTGCGTTTCTATGCTCGCAGAGCCTGTTTTTTAGTGAGCGGAGCGCGTTGGAGTAGGAGATAGTAAACAAATGTTGATAAAAAACAGAAAACAACTTCAATTCTTTCTGATTAATTTTGTTAACTTATGTGCTGAATTTTAAAACCGATAAATGCCCCTAAGCAATCCATATGGAATTTACACTTCTGATTCAAAATTGGAAATTCAGAGAGTAATTGATCCAATTGATAAAATAATAAATAGAATAGTTAACATCTCATTTATTACACACTGTCATTAGATATACGCCGGCTGCTATTTAAATCGCCTACTACAAAAAATAGATAAACATGAGTAATTTTAAAGATTGGGGAGAAGTCTCCGTTATTTTTGAAGAAATACAGAATCTAACATTTAACAAAGACTTATCAAAAGAATCTGAAGCTCAAACCAGATTTGATGTTATTGATCGCATTATCCGTGAGATACTTCAATGGAAATATGGTCAAATTCATGTAGAATCTTTTGTAGAAGATACTGGCTACATTGATTATACACTTACTGCAGCTGATTTCAAAATAATTATTGAAGCAAAAAAAATAGGTGCATCTTTCCCTTCTCCTACTAGAAACAAAAAATTAAAATTAACTGGTCAAATACTAGGCAATGGTGAAATATCAAAAGCTTTACAACAAGCTGAAAATTATGCTATAAAAGAAAAATCTCATTTAGTTGTTGCAACTAATGGAAGATGTTGGGTTTTTTATCCAATAACTGGATTTTATAAGAAGGAAGATATATATGCAAATCTTTTATTTCCTTTTGATAATCCAGAAGATGCAGAACAACTCTTTAATGTATTTGCTTGTCAAAACGTTGAGAATAACAGTCTACTAGAGATTACTACCGATACTCCATATGTGCAAGAAAGAAAGGTTATTAGCATCTTAAGAGATAAAGATTCAAGAATTGACAGAAACAATATTGCTGATTTTATTTCACTTGCTTTAGACAATGCTCTCTATGCAGAAACACTATATACTGATTCAGAAAAGCTTGAAAAATGTTTTGTGTCAACTGAAGCAAGAACAAAATTTGATTCAACACTTCAAATTCACCTCCAAGATGCAAAACCAGAACTTGTATCTCCTGCTCGCAGAATAAAAAAAGACAAAAGTATAGATGAATTAGGAAGTTTTATTCAGGCGACTCGTCCAAGCATTGCACCCCCTGTAACGTTAATTATAGGAACCGTAGGATCAGGCAAATCAACTTACCTAAAACATTTTGAATTAGTAAAAGCAAAAGACATTTTAGCAAATTGTCAATGTCATTGGATTTATATCGACTTTGAAGAAATGGGTATTGACGGCAATCCTAGGTCCTTTTTGTATAATAAGTTAAAAGAATATTTATTAGCTGATCATCCTCAAAACCCAACTGACTACAAAAATGCAATAGAACCAGCATACGATGAAGAGATAAGAGCGCTTGCAAGAGGACCCTATTCTGGTTATTATAAAAGTGACAAAGAAAAGTTTAAAGACAAAGTAAATGATTTAATTGCTAAAGACTTCGGAAACGTTGAGCCATACGTTGAAAAAGTGTTGAAATATCTGACTCAAAAAAAGCTTTGTGTAATTATTTTAGACAATATTGATTTATATGAGGATATGAAATTAGAAACAAAAGTATTCTCGGAAGGCGTAGCATTATCAAAAAAAGTAAAATGTCATACAATTGTATCAATAAGGGACTCAACATTTATTAAACACAGAACTGATTCAATTTTTAATGCTTACGAGTTAAAAAAACTGTGGATTGACCCACCACCTTTCAAAGATATTTTATCAAAGAGACTTAACTATTCGAAAGAACTACTAGAAAATAAGCAGGCATATATTCCATTAAGTTCAGGTGCAAAATTAAATGTTCCAGACTTAAGTATATTTTTTGATATTGTACGCTCAAGTCTCTTAAATGAAAAAAATGGGAAATTTTTAGAATCATTAAGTGATCGAAACCCACGTAAAGGTATTTCTCTTGTCCGTAACTTTTTAACATCTGGACATATTCAGGCAGATAAAGCAATTAAAAATTACATCCAAGGTGACGCAAAATTTAAATTCCCTTATCATGAAGTTTTCAAAGGGTCAATGTTAGGTCAATGGAAATATTATAAAGAAAATCGTTCTGAATGTTACAACTTGTATGATTCGTATTTGAATTCCTATAATCTGCAACTGCTTAGACTTTATATAATTAAGTATCTATTTTACAATTCCCAGGATAAAAGTTCAGTTGAAACTTCAGTTGCGACGATTGTTAATATATTTTCTGAAATTGGAATTTCTGATGAAGGAATATTTAATGTTCTAAAATCAATGATAAAGAATGAATTAATAAGGAATAAAGATGGGGATGAGCTTAATTTAGATTCGACTATTTTTATAACTCTTTCAGGAGGATATTATATAAATATTTTATCAAAGCGCTTTAGTTACTTAGAGTCTGTATTGTATGATTCAAATATATTTTCAGATGACAAATGGGAGCAAATTTCTGTTTTATCCCAAGAAATAGAATACTCTGATTCAATTGTTGAAAGAATGGAAAAAAGAAAAGAACGAATTCATTGCTTTATAGATTATTTAAGTTCAATCGAGAACATTTATTTAGATAGGATTGGCAATTTCCCTTATATGAAACATACAGATGAATTAAGAAAACTTGTAAATATTCAAACCAATAAAGCTATTAGGAATTCTAAACGATTTTATAGTAATGATGAATTATAGAAACGGCAATCAACAATTTATAAATTCAATTGTGGCTTTTCTTCCTAATCCAAGTGCCTTAACTCGCACTTGTTTATAGTGTATTCGGAAAGGAAAAGAGCCGTTAATCCACTACTAAACTTATAATTTGCCGTCGCAATTAATTGAAGAACCTCTAATCGAGATAATCTCCACAAAAAAATGATAAAAGTTGAACTTGTAAGAAGAACATTTGCAGAAGTTTACGTGTATTCATTATACGTTTTAGCAATCGCTGTTTTAATATCACTAACTTTTAATTACGAGTATATTTCACACCAAACATTCATTATAATACTGTTAATCGTGCTTGCCTCATTACGCCTTATTCCTGTTATGCGGCTGAAAAGGCATAAAAAATATGGATACTTGATTGTTGAAGATGAACGTATTGATATTGAACGATATCGAAGAAAGGCGTCATATGAGATTTCGAACCTAATGAATCTGAAAATAAGACTTACAGGTTATGATGGCCAGCCAATGTATAAACACATGGATCATCTACGCCCACGAGATATGGATATGAAAAAGCTTGTTAATGGTTTAGGGAATTATATCCGATTTAATTATAAACTGAATAGATATAAGCTTCAATTATACTTTGACAAGGAGAATCAATATGAGGAGTTTAAAAGTTTAATGGAAAGATGGAAGGAAAAGTATCCGAGTATAAAAATGAACGTGAAGCGTTAACAGGCCAATGATAAAGCTAAGATAAAGTAAGAAATATTATTATAACTTATTACAAGCACACACACACACAATAAAAGACAGTCAGTCTGAATAGTGTGTTTTAGGTGCAGGTTACACATTAAGTGTCTTTGTGAATTTCTTCAACCAGCTTAACTTTTCTGATTTCGAGTATCCATACATTTGCAGATTCATGGTAAAATAATAGTTTTGCCGCCCGTTATGAGTAAAACAAAGATTTTACTTGTATCAGAACCTATAAACCAACTAAAATTAGATTAATGCCAACTAATGCTAGTCTTTTAAAGACCAGACAACATTTTGAAATCCTTGACGGATTGAGGGGGATTGCTGCAATCGCAGTAGTTATTTTTCATTTTATGGAATTCATATTTCCAGACTATCGGGATAATTTTATTGCGCATGGTTATCTCGCAGTCGATTTTTTCTTTTGTTTGTCAGGCTTTGTAATTGCCTACGCATACGACCACCGGGTCGAAAAAATTGGAATTATTTCATTTCTAAAATTGAGACTTATCCGATTACATCCAATGGTTGTATGGGGAGCTATTTTGGGTTTGCTTACTTTTGTTTTTGACCCGTTTAGTAATTTATTTGCTCAGTATGGGGGAGGCAGTACTTTTCTTATGTTTTTAAGTGCAACCTTTATGGCACCTTTCCCAGTGGTGTACGAGCGATATTTCAATATCTTTCATCTAAATCCACCCACCTGGTCGTTGTTTTGGGAGTATCTTGCCAATGTATTCTATGTATTGCTGCTTTTCAAATTAAGGAATAAGCGATTGTGGCTGCTGGCTGCTGTTGCAGCAGTTATTTTGGTTTTCACTTCATTTTACTTTAAAAACCTCGCCGTAGGCTGGGGGGGAGATAACTTTTGGGGCGGAGGCGCTCGCATATTTTATTCATTTATTGCAGGGATGCTGATTTATCGGTCGAATTGGATTATCAAATCACGCTTAGGTTTTGTTGCTCTTTCAGCTTTGCTGTTAGTTGTATTTATGATTCCATTCTCCGATCAGGTAAACTGGTTTGTGGATACAACAATTGTAATTGCATTGTTTCCTTTATTGGTAGCGTTGGGAGCGGGTGCCAAACTTGCTCCGACTTTAAACAACAGTTGTAAGTTTTTGGGTGATATTTCCTATCCATTGTATATCATTCACTATCCATTTTTATGGCTCTTTTTAAGCTATATGGAGGCCTGTCAGCCATCGTTGCTGCTTATGAAAATTATTACACCAAATGCAACCGCCTTTTTAATTGTTATGGCTTATTTGGTGATGAAGTATATGGAAACACCCATGCGAAAATCACTGAAAAGGAAAGTACAAGTACAAACTCAAGTGCAAAAATAGAGTACCGGGTTATCTGGATTTTCTATGCAAAAAACTGCAAATTCATACATTGAGTTTGCAGTTTTTTTTGCCCCCAATTAGATAGAATAAAGTCCTTGCTCTAAATTGGGAAGGGAAGAACCCCCAGGTTTTTTCTTAATCTGGTTTAAGTTTATTGAATTCTCCAGCACATACTTTTGTATTCCATTACGGATGTGATTGTAAAATCCAGACATCCATAAACAGTCAGTATGAAAAGTATACATTTGGCGGAGCACATAAAGAGATTTGTAGGACTAAATCCAGTAGAGGAACAGAAACTTCAAAAGCATAGTAAACATGCGTTTCTGGATGAATCTGATTTTCTGCTTGAAAAAGGCCAAGCATGCGATTCGCTTTTTTTTGTGAAGTCAGGCTGTTTGCGCATGTATTTCACTGACGGCTTGTGTCAGGAGCAGACCATTCAATTTGCCATTGAAGGATGGTGGATCACCGACTACACCAGTTTTATAAAAAACCTTCCATCGGATTATTACATTCAAGCAACTGAGAAGGCTGAGATCATTATATTGGATAAGAACAACTACGAGATTTTGATCCGGGAAATTCCGCAGCTACTGGCGTATTTCAACCAAATTATGCAGATAAATCTGGCTGCAACTCAAACCAAAAATAAATACATGAACTCTATGACTAAGGAAGAGTTGCTTCAACTTTTTTGTAAGTCGTTTCCGGAATTTATTGAGCGGGTTCCTTTAATAATGGTTGTATCGTATCTGGGCATTCTTGGGCACAAATAGCTGCTTTTTGAGATTTCTTAAACCAGCTTAATTTTTTTGATTTCTGACATCAATACATTTGCAACAGTAAATTAATAACCAATTAAAATAGAACAGTATGGAAGCAAAAGATCAAGTTTTAGAAGCGATGAAAAAGGATGGTACTCCGTTGAATGCCGGCAAAATAGTTGAACTAACCGGATTGGATCGTAAGGTTGTTGATAAAGCCATGGCTCAACTTAAAAAGGAAGAAGCAATTGTTTCGCCTAAACGTTGCTACTGGCAGCCAAAGTAGGGCTTTAAGTGATTGGTAGAAGTAAAATTTAAAGTGAAAATTCATTATTTATTATTCAAAATTCAAATAGTTAAACGATGTCAAAAACAATTTTTTTAGCAGGGGCCTCAGGTGCCATTGGTCAGCCACTTTCACGTATTCTTGTAAGCGCAGGTTACAAAGTTTACGGATCAACTTTGGACGAGGCTAAAGTTCCTATCCTTAAAGAAATGGGTGTGGAGCCCGTTGTTATGAATGTGTACGAAGCTGAGAGATTAAAGGAAATCCTGGCAGAAATTAAACCGGAAATAGTGATCAATCAGCTTACGGATCTGCCATATGGTTTGGATGCCGATAAAATGGCAGAAGCATTGATTCGCACGGCGCGCATCCGCACCGAAGGCACTAAAAATATGATTGAAGCGGCTAAGGCAGCAGGTGTGAAACGTTACATTGCACAGAGTATTTCTTTTATTTATGATGAAGGTCCTCTTCCTCACGTAGAGAGTGATCCTTTATTACCCTCTTCTCATGAGCCTTATGGCGGTACTGCTGATGGTGTTCGTGGTTTGGAAAAACAAGTGATTGAATCTGGTCTTGAAGCCCTTGTTCTTCGTTTTGGACTGTTATATGGTTCTGGATCAGGCTTTGATGCTCCTATCGCTCCGGCTTCTGTACATGTGGAAGCAGCAGCAAAGGCGGCAGCAATTGCAGTCATAAAAGGAGAAACCGGCATCTATAATGTAGCCGAAGCTCATGAGTCACTCTCAACTGAAAAAGCGTTAAGCACTTTTGGATGGAATCCTGACTGGAGAATTAATAGCTAGACTAAGGAATTCAAAACAATAAAACTGCAAGCTCTATTTGTGAGTTTGCAGTTTCTCTATTTGGATTAGTTAGAATAATAACCTGTTCATTGATTTTTGCAAATTAGGTATAGAGATTCTTGAGAGGTTAAAGAATATTCGGAATTCAGTATTTGATAATATATTTACGTTTTAGAATAAAACAAAGCTGTTTTAGATTGTTACAATATGAGAATTTCTATAATCCGTAATTAGTAATGAAAGAAATTAAGAAACTATCAGAAAATACGCATTACAGTGCTATAGACATAGGTGAACTGAAGGATTTGAAAGATTATTCTCTAATTCATCCAAAAAATAAGAGCATGGTTGAAGGCAAAGTGTTTTTGAAAGATGCTTTAAATGCAACAGGAACACAGATTTCGTTTAATTCGCTTCCACCCGAAACAGAACAACCTTATTTTCATATCCACTGGAAGAACGAAGAAACCTATATAATACTAAGCGGTTCTGGTTTTTTTCAGGTAGATGACGATTGTTTTAATATAAAGGAAGGCAGCGTAATACGAGTGGCTCCACAAGGGAAGCGTGGTATCCGTAATTCGTCTAAAGAAACAATGACATACCTGGTAATTCAGGCAAAACAAAATTCTTTGGAAGAGCATACAACAGATGATGGTGAACGGATTCCTGTAGAACCAAAATGGAGATAAAGATTGAGTTCAAATTTATATTACATGTGCGAATCAATAAAATAATCAATTTATAGATATGAATAATAAAATAATTAAGCTGTTTTTAAGACTGGCGATATCGGCCGGATTTTTATCTGCAGTAGCCGACAGATTTGGAATATGGAGCGAAGAAGTATCGGTTTGGGGTAATTGGGATAATTTCTTAAGCTACACAGAACTGATAAATCCATGGATTCCAAGTTCACTAATTTCAATAGTTGGAATTTTAGCAACTGCCGCAGAAATTATATTTGCTGGTTTCCTGATAATTGGTTTTAAAACGGAACTGTTCGCGAAGTTAAGTGGTGTTTTGTTGCTAATCTTCGCGCTATCAATGACTTTTTCAACTGGTATTAAAGGTGCTTTTGATTACTCGGTTTATAGTGCCGCTGCAGGAGCTTTTGCATTGGGTCTCATGAAAGATAAATATTTGGAGCTTGATAGTCTGATTAATAAGGCGTAGAACTGAATGAGGAAAAACGGTTAGTAAAAGTGATTGATCAGAATTAATATATGAAATCAATTGAAATCATCTAAAGCAAACTTGAGCATGCTGTTTGTGTTTGAAAATTAAAAGCTTGAATGCGAAATTTATTCATCATACTATTAATCGTTACTGCCTATTCTTGTAGCGAGCAGTCC
The DNA here is from genome assembly GCF_052690465.1 of Sunxiuqinia sp. A32. Taxonomy (NCBI): domain Bacteria; kingdom Pseudomonadati; phylum Bacteroidota; class Bacteroidia; order Marinilabiliales; family Prolixibacteraceae; genus Sunxiuqinia; species Sunxiuqinia sp. A32. Next base: position 148,614 of record NZ_JBQYLI010000002.1, on the reverse strand, counting down.
AAAAACAAAGCCGAAACGGCGTTGAAAGGTACTAATAAACGGGAGGCTGTTCTAAATTTAAATCTGGAAGAGAAGGCTGGGATTGTTTATTTTTCCAACGATAATGGCTTGAGTTGGCAAAACAAAAGTGCCGGACTACCGGATACTGTTTCTGTTGGATTGGGAGGAATAGCCGTTTCAGACAACTCGCTGGGGATTGCTACCAAAGAAGCGGGAGTCTTTCTGTATGATTTTGAAAACAATCGTTGGGTTTCTGTCCCCACCGATAAGCGCATTATCGATAGCGATTTGGGAGCTATGGCCTTTTATCATGATCAGATCTTTGTTGGAACCAGGTCGGGAGGTGTTTTTTCGACTGATGACAAAGGAAAGTCATGGGCACAAATAGCTGCCGGCCTTTCCAGTTTGACGATTCGAAGATTGTTTGAAATTGAAAATTCCCTGTATGCGGGAACAAATGCCGGACTATATTCCTATAATGAAAATGATAAAACGTGGAATTTAGAATACGGTAACAATGCGCTGCAGGTAAATGGTATTACTGCCTTTGATGAAAGTATTTATATTGGCACCAATCAAGGTGTTTTTACATCTCCCAAAGACAGAAATGAGTGGACACAAACTCTGGATAATTGTTCCGTGCATAATATTAGTTCCGGCGACCAAGCGATTTACGCGATGATATACAATGAGCTGCTTTCGTCGACTGACAAAGGACAGAATTGGCAGCATATTCAAAAGGGCTTGCCTTCGGAATTGTATACTTTCAACGTAATTGAAAATGATCATTTTGTTTTTGCAGGTCAATGGGATGGTGTTTATCGGAAGGATATTACTGCTGATAATTGGAAATCATTCAGCAAAGGATTGCCTGATAAGTTCGCTATTGCAAATATGAAATCGTACCATGGAATTATTGTGGTAAGCACCAGTAAACGAGAACTAAGAAAGGGAATGACTACAGAAAAATGGTCAATGGGCAATTTTCAATGATCAATGTACAATGTTTAAAATTGTGGATGTCCAGCATCCATTGTCTAGTTTTCCTCTTCTCTTTTTTTACTTGTATCTGATTGAGTTCGCCCTTCGTTCTCACGATTTTTAACCCGCAACCCGTAACTCCTTTACACCATCTCAGCAAAGAAATACCAGGCCATCATACCGGAAACAATAAGTTTTAGCATGGTTCCCAGTAAGAATCCAACGAAAGAACCAAAGCCCGCTTTTATAGCCTCCTTGCGGTCTTTCCCTCCGGAAAGTTCAGCAATCACTGCTCCAGCAAATGGGCCAATGATGATTCCCAGAGGTGGAAACAGGAATATCCCAATCAATAAACCAAAAATACTTCCCCAAACACCTCTGCGACTTCCACCGAATTTCTTGGTTCCCCAGGCGGGAATAATGTAATCCAATACGTAAACCACGACGGTAATTATTCCCCAAAGAATTAGAAAGTTGGAGGTAAACTGATATTTTTCAGTAAAATGCAGAAACAACAAACCAACATAACTTAAGGGCGGACCAGGAAGAATGGGGATTATACCACCAGCAATGCCGAGCAAAATAAATAGTATTCCGAGTCCAATTAAAACGTAGTCCATTATAGTTTGATTAAGTTTTTCTCTTTGAGAGCGTTGCCAATATTCCAATTAAAACCACACTAAATCCAGCTACGAGGTAACTTAGGTATAGCAAGGATTTTTCATCAATCAGGTAAATGGAAAACTCGCTAATACGATCAGCATATTCAATCTCCAGAAGCACCATCAAGTTGTTAATTGAATGTCCGATGATGCAGGCAAAAATATTTCGAGTGATAACCATTACCCATCCCAAAAGTAAACCCAGTAGAAAAGTTGCCGGAAACTGCCACGGATTTAAATGGAACAAAGCAAAGAATAGGGCAGAAACAAAAATGGCAATGATTTTCGGGTAGTTACGCATAAATCCATGCATAATGATTCCCCTGAAGATAAATTCTTCGAAAATAGGGGCGATAATCACAATCTTCAAAAATGCGCCGTAAATGCCATAATCACTTTCAAAAACTCTGTTGAAAAGTTCCCAAAACCACACCGGCGGAGGAATCACTTCATTAATGGCAATGTTGATTTTTGCAAGGAAAATGTGTGCGGCCCATAAAAAAAGGATCACTGGAATAAAAATAAGTGGATTGAACCAGCGAGCAGGAATTAAGGTGCTGATCTTTGTTTTTGCTTTTCGATAGGCAAAGAACAAGATGAAAGCAAAAGAACCAACTCCCAGTGCAATTTTTTTGAATGGGTTGTATAAAAATTCTGTACCATGGTAATAATCCCAAATGGCCAATGGAAAATCAATAATCGTTTGAATAAAAATATACAAGATGACCAAATGAGCTGCTCCCAGAATGGTTGGATAATATTTTTCCTGTCGATTGTTCATATTGGTTATTTTGTCCCTAAAATAATGACTTTTAATTAAAAAAAACAGGAGACGTAAATGAATTGCGCCTCCTGTTTTTTATGTGGTAATTTTAATTGCTATAAATCTTTCTTAGCCAGGTAGAAATCCATCATTTCATAATCAGATTTTTCCCTTTCTTCCATTTCTTCAACTGTTTTTGGTGGAGGTACAATAACCTTTTCACCAGGAACCCAGTTCAGTGGTAGGGCAACTCCGTGCTTGTCAGAAGTCTGTAAGGCTTTTAGAGTACGAACGATTTCGTCCATATTACGACCCACATTTAATGGATAGTACATAATCAATCGTACTTTACCTGTTGGATCAATAATAAATACAGCACGCACAGCTGCTGTTAGGCTTTCATTTGGCTGAAGCATTCCATACAATTTGGAAACTTTCATATCAATGTCAGCAATAATAGGAAAATTAAAAAGTACGCCAGAGTTCTTTTTAACATTGTTTACCCACGCAACATGCGCATGAATACTGTCGATACTTAAACCAATTAATTTGGTGTTTAACGCTTTGAATTCATCACTTCTGAGCGCGAATCCACTCATTTCTGTTGTACAAACAGGGGTGAAATCGGCAGGATGTGAAAATAGAATAACCCAACTTCCTTTATTGTATTCAGAAAATTTTAATGGGCCATACGTTGTGTTGGCTTCAAAATCCGGAGCCATGTCGCCAATTCTCGGCATTTGGTTGATTTGTTCGTCCATAAATATTTAAAATTTAGATTATTTGTTATTATTCGCACCATCTATAACTATTGAGGCGTCCAGATGTTCACGATCTTAATGAAAAATTCAAGCTATTTAAGAATTTTTAATAAAGAACATTTGTTTGATTAATATGGGAATGTGTATCCTGTTTTATAAGACAGAAACTAATGAAATATATTGCCTTGATTGCTAGAATATTTTATCAAAAGTTGTACAACTTTAAAATTCCGTAGATGGAAAAGTTTAAAAGAGCGAGGTTATAAACATTAAGTTGTTGAAATCTAAAGAAAAAACTTGTTCGATGATTTGATATTTTGAAAATAATGTACTTATTTTGCGATCTGTTTGAAAAACGTGTGATTCTGAATAAAAAATAAAGACAATGTCAAGAGTTTGTCAAGTTACCGGAAAAAAAATGATGGTGGGAAATAATGTTTCTCACTCAAAAAGAAGGACTAAGCGTCGGTTTTTACCGAACTTGTTCAAGAAGAAATTCTATCTTCCAGAGGAAGATCGTTGGATTTCACTGACTGTTTCTGCTGCTGGCATCCGCACAATCAATAAAAAAGGATTGAGCGTAGCCTTAAAAGAAGCAAAGGAAAAAGGACTCGTAACGAATATTTAAAAGCGTAAAAAATGGCTAAGAAAGGTAATAGAGTTCAGGTTATATTAGAATGCACCGAGCATAAAGATAGCGGTGTACCTGGAACATCAAGGTATATTTCAACTAAGAACAGGAAGAATACTCCTGATCGTTTGGAGTTGAAAAAATACAATTCAGTTTTGAAAAAAGTAACTGTTCACAGAGAAATTAAATAATATACGATATGGCTAAGAAAGCAGTTGCATCATTACAAAAAGGAGCCGGTAAAGGTTATTCAAAAGTGATCAAAATGGTCAAATCTGATAAAACCGGTGCTTACACATTTCAAGAAGGCGTAGTTCCTAACGAAATGGTTAAAGACTATTTTAAAAAGTAAGATATTTTTGCATAGAAAAAAGCGGATAGCAGTTATGTTATCTGCTTTTTTTATGTCCCTGAACTTGCTCTTCATGATAAGTCATTCCGAACTAGTTTCGGAATCTAAAAATCAACGCATTTTAATTCCAGAAAAAGATCCTGAAACCAGTTCCGGATGACGACACTATAGATCAATGGGGATCACAACATCGCCTTCTCTGGTAAAAACTTCCAATAGCGCTGGGGCATCTGTTGGCGTTGAAGTTTCAGGTTTTTACGTTCTTTTATGTTGATGCTGTCAAAGTAGTTTTTCCAAAGTGTCTGATAGCTCAATTCCTCTTCTTGCAAAAGAAACTCATCAAGTTTTCCATTTAATTCTGAAAATGTTTTTTCCGTTAGAACAACTTCTTCGGTTGTTTTCAAATTGTAATGAATTCCATAGTCTCGCTTCAAATCATAGATCAGCCAGGGCTGGTCGGCAAATCGATCCTTGAAATGTTTTATCGTAAAGGGGAGAACGTCGTATTGCGGTTCAATCGGCGAGAAATACAAGCCATCTTTTGTTTTCTGGAATCGCACAAACTGAAGCATTCTCATAGATTCCTGCATAACCTTTCGTTTTATCTTTCTTAATTCAAGTACATCACGATCACCATAGTCAGTGTCTATCATCCTTTCAGAATCAAACACGCGTTTTATAAAACGGAAGAGCTTCATTTCAATGCCATCATCCTCTGATAAAAAAGTAACAAAAGGGAGATCTTTGTTTCGCTGATGGAGTTTCTTTTGCACTCCATTCCATACACGTTCTGCTTTTTTTTGATCAGTTTGTATGTTTAAACATTCAGCAAAAAGTGTATTTTGAAAATCACGATCCTTTCGTATATCAATCGGGATTATTTTCCGGGCATAACATTCAAAAACAACTGTTAGAAAACCTTCAAATGTGCTATCGTATATGAGGATAGGCATAATTTATCTTTGAAAATGCATTTCGGGTAAAGCTTTCTTTGGGGCAGGTGTATAGGTGAATAAGCTGAGTTGTGTGTCGCCAACCTTTTTTCTTTTGGAATAGCTTTCTGAAATAATATGGCGTCTTAGCCGGTCAGGTTCCCAATATTTCAAGTGTGAAGGCAGCTCATTGCAGGTGATAAAATATTGTGCCCTTTTCAGTACGACACCAATCTTTTTTAGATGGTAGCTTGTCAGGCGACGAAACCTCCGGGCATCAACAATCATTTTTGCAGATTGCACACCGATGCCCGGAACTCGTAGAATCATCTCGTAATCCGCTTTATTAATGTCGATGGGAAAAAGGTGCAGATTACGGATGGCATAAGCAAGTTTCGGATCAATTTCGAGATCCAGAAACGGCTGGTTGGGAGTTAAAATTTCGTCAGCGTCAAAGTGGTAAAAACGCATCAGCCAATCACTTTGATATAGCCTGTTTTCACGAACCAATGGCGGCGATTGAATTGCTGGAAGACGTTTGTCGTATTCATTTACTGGGAGATATCCGGAATAATAAACTCGCTTTAGTTGTTGCTGATGGTAGAAATTGGAAGACAGTTGCAATATTTGCCGGTCACTTTCTGGAGAGGCGCCAACTATCAGCTGTGTACTTTGGCCTGCAGGTGTGAAGATTTGAGCTTTACGATACTTCTTGCGTTCCTCTTTGTAAAGCTGAATTCCTTCAGCAATCTGGTTCATTGGCTGTAAAACTCCTGAATAATCTTTCTCTGGAGCCAATCTTTTTAATTGTTGCTCTGTCGGTATTTCGATATTTACACTCAGGCGGTCTGCGTACAAGCCAGCTTCTCTGATTAGCTCCTGACTGGCTCCAGGAATGGCTTTCAGATGAATGTATCCATAATATCGTTCTTCCGTTCTAAGTTTCTTGGTAACCAACATTAAGCGTTCCATGGTATAGTCAGGATTCTTTATGACACCCGAGCTAAGAAAAAGCCCTTCAATGTAATTTCGTCTATAAAAATTAATAGTCAAGTCAACAATTTCCTGAACGGTGAAGGTTGCCCGTGGGCGATCATTGCTTCTGCGATTAATGCAATAAGCACAATCATAGATGCATTGATTGGTCATCAATATTTTAAAGAGGCTGACACAGCGTCCGTCATCGGTAAAACTATGGCAAATTCCACAGGCAACGGCATTTCCAATTCCTCCGGATGTGTTGCTGCGATTATTACCACTTGAGGCACAAGAAACATCGTATTTTGCTGCACCTGCTAATATTTTTAGTTTTTCCTGGACTTTTTCATTCATAGCTTTCTATCTTTATCTCGGAATCAATTAGTTGGGAAAAATCGTATTGACAATTAAAAATACTAATAAAATTAGTATTTGCTAATATTATTAGATAGATTTGTTGAAATGATATATTTATCACAGAATATCAAATATTTACGGAAGATCAGGGGGTGGACACAGCAACACCTTGCTGATAAATTGGGCGTAAAGAGAGCTCTCGTTGGAGCCTATGAAGAGGGTAGGGCTACGCCGAAACTTTTTGTACTGCAGAAGCTAGCTGAAGTCTTTTCGCGCTCAGTGGATGATATTATTGGAAATGATCTTTCCGCTGGGATAGATCAAAATACGTATAAAAAGGACCTCCAGATTTTACCAATTCTTGTAGATCAGGATAATAACGAACGAATACCGATTGTTCCTGTAAAGGCATCTGCTGGTTATCTAAATGGTTTAGCTGATCCTGAATTTATTGAGAAGCTGCCTCGTTTTTCGATACCAATTCCGGAATTGTCGAAAGAAAGGACCTACCGGGTTTTTCAGATAAAGGGTGATAGCATGCTTCCGGTTAATTCCGGAGCTTACATTTTTTGCGAATTTGTAGAACATGCTCAGGATATTATAGATGGTCAAACATATGTATTAATTACCTTAGATGAAGGCTTGGTGTATAAGCGTGTTTTCAAAAAAGTTAAGAATGTTCTGTTAAAGTCAGATAATTCTGAATATACTCCCTATGAAATTGCAACAACATCTGTTGTGGAAATATGGAAAGCTAAAGGCATTCTAAGTTTTGAATTACCGGAGCCGGGAACAGCCGATCTTCGGAGCATTACAAATCTTTTAGCTGAAGTGAAAGATGAGATTAAACAGTTGAAAAGGTAGGTATTTTAGTCCTGTTCAAAAACTCTAAAAAACCATTCAGCTCTTTTTATCTAAATAAGTGTTTTATAGCACTATTTATTGTCTATTTTTTGTAAATTGCGCGTCCTAAAATTTGAACATTATGGGTCTTTTCGGATCATTTACTAAATCAAAGAAAGATAGTCTTGAACAGGGTTTGAGCAAAACCAAGGAAAGCGTTTTTAAAAAACTTGGTAGAGCGGTTGTTGGTAAAACAAAAGTTGATGATGAAGTTTTAGATAACCTGGAGGAAGTGCTGATTACATCAGATGTTGGTGTAGATACAACCATAAAAATTATCGAAAGAATTGAAGCTCGGGTTTCAAAAGATAAATATTTAGGAACGAGTGAGCTTAATGGTATTCTTCGGGATGAGATTGCCGAAATGCTCGAAGAAAATAATACTGAAGATGTTGCTGATTTTGATCTGCCTAAGAGTGACGAACCATACGTGATAATGGTGGTAGGAGTGAATGGGGTTGGCAAAACAACGACTATCGGAAAGTTGGCATATAATTTTAAGAAAGCCGGTAAAAAAGTAGTTCTAGGTGCCGCAGATACATTTCGTGCTGCTGCGATCGATCAACTTGAAATTTGGGCAGGTCGGGTAGATGTACCGATTGTTAAACAAAGCATGGGTTCCGATCCTGCATCTGTTGCTTATGACACCCTGGCCTCTGCCAAAGCTAATGGAGCTGACGTTGCGATTATTGATACAGCGGGTAGGTTGCACAATAAAATCAACTTAATGAACGAGCTTACTAAAATCAAAAATGTCATGAATAAAGTAGTGCCTGGTGCTCCTCATGAAGTTTTATTGATTTTAGATGGATCAACAGGGCAAAATGCATTTGAACAAGCGAAACAATTTACAAAAGCAACGGAAGTGACGTCATTGGCTCTTACCAAGTTAGATGGAACTGCCAAAGGTGGAGTTGTTCTTGGAATTTCTGATCAGTTTAAAATTCCGGTAAAGTATATTGGAATTGGCGAACGAATGGAAGATTTACAGATTTTCCGTCGTAAGGAATTCATCGATTCCTTATTTTCTTAAGCAACAATATTCATTGTAGAAATATATTATCCCGTCCGTCAATTGACGATTCGGGATCTGTTTTTTATACAAGGTGCTGAAAAAGGTTTAGCACGACACGATGTTGAAATTAGAAGAAACCACAAACGGCTTTGCTTGTTATAGTGGGTGAAAATAAAATTACAATTAATGAAAAGAGGGAAAGTCAATATAACAACATTAGGGTGCTCAAAAAATCTGGTTGATTCTGAAATGCTTTTAAATCAGTTGGATTTAAATGGTTTTGAGGTTGTTCATGACAGTTTGGATGATGATGCCGACATTGTTATTTTAAATACTTGTGGCTTCATAATGGATGCCAAGGAAGAATCAGTCAATTCTATTTTAAGCTATGTGGATGATCGTAAAAAAGGAAAGATTGATAAATTGATGGTGATGGGGTGCTTGTCTGCCCGCTACAAAGAAGATTTGGAAAAGGAAATTCCTGAGGTGGATAAGTTCTATGGGAAATTTGATTATAAACAAATCATTCAGGATTTGAATGCTAACTTCTTTGAAAAGAAGATGTATCATCGGTTAAAAACAACCCCAAGTCATTTTTCCTATTTGAAAATTAGCGAAGGCTGCAATCGCCATTGCTCGTTTTGTGCCATACCTCAATTTACAGGAATTCATAAGTCTAGAAGTATTGAAAGTCTATTGGAAGAAGCACAGGGACTGGTTGAGAGTGGTGTGAAAGAATTGCTCATTATAGCACAGGATTTGTCATACTATGGAATTGATATGTATGGGGAAAGCAAATTGGCCGAATTGATAGACAAGCTTGCAGATATCAAGGGATTGGAATGGATTAGGCTGCATTATGCCTATCCTTCGAAGTTTCCACTGGACTTGCTGAAAGTGATCAGAGAGCGTGATAATGTGGCGAATTACCTGGATATTCCGCTGCAACATATCTCAGACAGTATGCTAGGGCGTATGCGTCGAAAAATCACCAAGGAAGAAACAATTTCACTGGTACGGAAAATTCGGGAAGAAGTGCCTGGAATTGGTTTGAGAACGACTTTTCTGGTCGGTCACCCTGGTGAGACCAATGAGGATTTTGATGAATTGAAAGAATTTATTACAGAATTTCAGTTTGATCGAGTTGGGGTTTTTCCTTATTCAAATGAAGACGATACCTACGCTTTTAAAATGTATGATGATGATGTCCCCGAGGATCTTAAGCAAGAACGTGCAGCTGAATTAATGGAATTGCAGCAAGGTATTTCAGAAAAGCTCAACCAACAAAGGGTGGGTAAGACTTTGAAAGTGTTGATTGATCGGGAAGAGAATGATTTTTTTGTTGGGCGTACTGAATTTGATTCACCAGAAGTTGATGGTGAAGTATTGGTAGATAAATCAGATCAGATTAAGGTGGGAGAGTTTTATTCAGTTAAAATTTCAGATTCAACGGAATTTGATTTGATTGGTCAGGTTTTATAGTATGCTATTTCAAAATATTACAAAAAGAAAATCCCGCTTAAACGGGATTTTCTTGATACCTATTTTTATTTAAACTTCTTTTAAGGCATTCTCCATTCTGCTGATATAGTTGTCGATTTGCTCTCTTTCTTCGAACCCAACAATCATCATATCTACAGAGCCGAGACCAAGTACAAATCTAAGTGCATTATCAATTTTTTCACTGTCATTCTGGTATTTACCATCGCCAATTAATTTCATTCCAATCACTCCTTTGCCGGACTCATGCAGTTTGTTGATCACTTCAACCACTTCTTGTGGATCAGGTTTATCCATGGCTATTCCGTATGGATTTATCCGTACGTGAATTACGTCTACCCAAGGGCTTTCGAGTGCATCTTTCATGGCATCAAGAGAATGCACTGAAACACCATGAGCACGGATAATGCCTTTGGCTTTGAGATTTTCCATGATATCCATTTGTCTCTTTTCACCGTCTGTCCATTTTGAATCAACCATGCAATGAAGCTGCACCAGATCAAGATATTCCGTGTCCAGTTCCTTCCTGAAACGATCAACTACGATATCTGCATTTGGGCGTTCATCTTCCGGAATTCCACCAGAGCGTTCCCAAATTTTTGAGCCAAGTGTTATTTTATCTCTATCCATTCCGGATAAAGCTTCCTTTACCAAAGGGTGGGTTCCATAAGTATCCGCACAGTCAAAGAATCGAATGCCTCTTTCATAGGCATGTCTAATAGTTGCAATGCTTTTTTTGTGATCTTGCCGTGTTAAAAATGAAGATCTGTTGCCGCCATGAACTCCAGTTCCTATCCCAAGCAATGTCGTTTTAATCCCCGAATTTCCGAGTGTAACTAATTGAAGTGGGTCGATCGATCGAGCCCGACTGCATGATGCCAACACAACGTTTCCAAATAGCAAATGAGCAGTTCCTAATGATAATGCAGCTAAAAATTTCCTACGATCAAAATTGATTGAGCTCATGGTAAATGATTTTAGTGGTTCAGTATTTCTAACAAATGTACGAGGAAATAGGTTGAATTGTAAATACTATAAATTTAATTATTTAAGAATCCGAATTATTACTTCATTTTTAGAGTGTTCTTTGCAAAATCAATACATGCCTGTTCAACCTCTGGTTGTACTTTTGAAAACATCTGACAACCAATTACGTGAGTTCCTGCATTAAAAGCATGTTTTTCTTTTAACTCGTCTGGAGTTCCAAGTTGATCAAACATTTTTAGCATGGCATCAACAACTACCACATCATCCTGATGCTCTTCATCTTGATAATAATAACCAAGAAATAGCGGTTGTTTTACTCGCTCAAATATATCAGGCGACATGGTGCTCTCGATTAGTTGTTGCAGGTAAACAGTTGCTTCTAAACGATAGAAACAATTCCAGTATTTACATTCATCAGCATTTAGATCATCATTGGTGAATCGGTATTTACCTCCGGTAACTTTACGGGCAATCTGCAATCCCCATGGTTTTGATAATAAAAAGGCTGCAGGATTGTTGATTTCAATATTTGGGGAAAGCAGGATTAACGAATGTACTTTTACTGGAAACTCGGCAGCGAGTTTTAAGGCAAGTGTTCCGCCGGTAGAAGTTCCCACGATAATTACTTTCTGCCCTAGAATCTGAGCAATTACCAATGCTTCTTTTGCTGATTCATAAAGTCGGTCGGGAGTCATGTCCAATAATGGTTCCGGCACTGCCAATCCATGCGAAGCCAATCGTGGAACATACAGATTCGCAGAAAACTCATTTGCAAAATTATGGTGGGTTGGAAATCCTTCGTAGCCAGATGCTGAAAAACCGTGCAAATAAAGGACACAATATTCCATTTGTTGATGTATACTGTCATTGTTCCATAAAATAACCGATTCATTTTCTGGCTTCACTGGAAAGCTGATCTCTTTTTCTATCAAAAACGAATCAAGTTGGTTTGTTGAAAGCTCCACCAAAGGAAGTTCGTTTGACATTAGTGGTGTGTCAGGCTTTGGCCCAGACAAGTAAAACACAATAATTATTAGTAGAAGGATTAATGGTATGCTATATAACTTTTTCACTGCGTATAATTTTATTCAATAATGTAATAAATTAAGCACTTAAAATGAGCCTAAAGATACACAGTCAAATGAAATAAAATAAACTGGTTTGTTCTTGCCATATAATAGAAAATTAAAGAAGAATTGAAAAAACCAGTATAATTCAATAAAACTGAATGAAACAGCAGGCTTTTATAAACATTCAAATAAACTATTTGTTAGATATTTCAACATAAAAAATGGATTAACCGACCAATATGCTATGGACAAATTTTCGCAGGTAGGCAATCAGGAAATTGCTGTTGTAGAGTCACTTTATCAGGAATATCTTAAAAATCCCGAAAATCTTGATGAGAGCTGGAGAGCCTTTTTTAAAGGTTTTGAATTAGCGCGTGCAAATTTTAAATCAACTGAAAGTGCAATTGACGGAAGTAAAATAGATAAAGAATTCGCTATTTTAAACCTTATACATGGGTATCGTCAGCGCGGTCATTTGTTTACCAAAACAAACCCGGTTCGCGCGCGCAGACAATATTCTCCAACCTTGGATATTGAAAACTTCGGATTGCAAAAGAGTGATCTTGAAACTGTTTTTCAAGCTGGTAACAATATCGGAATTGGACCAGCAAAATTGAAAGATATTGTTGCTCACTTAGAAGCAACTTATTGTAATTCAATTGGAGTTGAGTACGTTTTTATGCGTAACCCTGATGTGATTCATTGGTTGCAGGAAAAAATGGAAAGCTCTAAAAATTCGCAGGAATTTACCATTGAAGACCGGAAGCATATCTTTTATCATCTTAAGTTGGCTGTTGGATTTGAAAATTTCATTCATAAAAAATTTGTTGGGCAAAAACGTTTTTCTCTTGAAGGAGCTGAAACGTTGATTCCCGCATTGGATGCTGTGATCGAACAAGGTGCGAAATTGGGAATTGAAGAATTTGTGATTGGAATGGCTCACCGTGGACGATTGAATGTCCTGGCAAATATTATGAAAAAGCCTTACGAATATATATTCAAGGAATTTTATGGTACCGAGTATGAAGAAGATATTTCTTTGGGCGATGTGAAGTATCACCTGGGATTTGAAAATGAAGTGACTTCAGATACTGGGAAGAAAATCAAACTAAGTTTGATGCCAAACCCATCTCATTTAGAGGCTGTTTCTACGCTTGTGCAGGGGATGTCACGCTCCCGAATTGAATCGTTGTATGATGGAGAGTATGGGAAGTTAGCGCCAATTGTTATACACGGTGATGCTGCTATTGCTGCACAGGGAGTTGTTTATGAGGTGATTCAAATGTCACAGTTAAATGGCTATAAAACAGGTGGAACTATCCATTTGGTGATTAATAATCAAGTTGGTTTTACTACTAATTACCTGGATGCCCGTTCAAGTACTTATTGTACCGATGTTGCAAAAGTGACTCGTTCTCCCGTATTTCATGTAAATGGGGATGACGTGGAAGCAATGATATACACGATTGAGCTGGCAATGGAGTTTAGACAGAAATTTCACTCGGATGTTTTTATAGATATTCTTTGCTATCGAAAATATGGGCATAATGAAGGGGATGAACCCCGCTTTACCCAACCTTTACTATATAAATCCATTTCATCACATAAGAATCCACGCGATATTTATGCGGAGAAACTGGTTGAAAAAGGAATTTTCTCGAAGGTTGATACAAAAAGTGAAATTAAAACTTTTGACGAGTTTCTTTCCTCTAAGTATAAGGAATCTGAAAAGATCGAAAAACTTAAAATTAAGAAGTTCTTAATTGAAGAATATAAAGACTTTCAAGTTGCGCAAAAAACTGATTTTTCAAAGTCGATTAAAACAGGAGTTGTTCGAGAAAAGTTAATTGAGATTGCAGCTAAAATTAACTATGTCCCGGAAGATCAAAAGTTTTTTAATAAAATAAACAGGATTATTTCTGATAGACGAATGATGATTCTGGATGACCGTTTGGATTGGGCTATGGCCGAATTATTGGCATATGGCACCTTATTGGAAGAAGGCCATCCTGTGCGAATTAGTGGTCAAGATAGTGAACGGGGAACTTTTGCACACAGGCATGCCTCTTTTGTTGTTGAAGATGCTGCAGAGAAATATTTTCCGCTGAAGAACATTTCGAAATCGCAGGCTCCATTTCATATATACAACTCTTTACTTTCTGAATATGGGGTAATGGGATTTGAATATGGTTATGCAATGGCGCAACCAAATGCGCTAACTGTATGGGAAGCTCAGTTTGGCGATTTTAATAATGTTGCTCAAGTGATTATTGACCAGTATATTACTTCGGCTGATGAGAAGTGGGGATTAATGAATAACCTGGTTCTGTTTCTTCCTCATGGTTATGAAGGGCAGGGGCCAGAGCATTCCAGTGCGCGAATCGAACGTTTTCTATCGCTGGCAGCAAATAGCAATATTCAGGTCATTGTTCCAACTACGCCCGCTAATATGTTCCATTTATTGCGCAGGCATCTCAAATGGGAAGTACGGCTTCCATTGATTGTATTTACACCGAAAAGTTTGCTGAGACACCCATTGGTTAGTTGTACGTTAGAAGAACTTGCTGAGGAGCATTTTCGGGAAGTTATTGATGATAATCGAGTGACTCCTGCTAGTGTAAAACAGCTGGTTTTTACATCAGGACGACTCTATTATGACTTGATTAAAAAGAGAGTAGATGTTGGTGATAATTCAACAGCTATCGTGCGGGTAGAACAATTATATCCATTACCGAAAAAGCAAATCCAATTTATTTTAAAGAAATATAAAAAGGCTGAAAGAATAGTCTGGGCACAAGATGAACCCGAAAATATGGGGGCATGGCCATTTATTTCCAGAAAACTGAGTGACATTCCTTTTGAAGTTGTGGCTCGGTCTGAAAGTGGCAGTCCGGCAGGAGGATTGATGAAACAGCATAATTTGCGATTAGAAAAATTGCTTCAATCTATCTTTAATGAAAAAGTATTAGCTTAACAAAAAATAAAAAACCAAATATGATCATCGAAATAAAAGTACCTACACCCGGGGAATCAATTACTGAAGTTGAGCTTGGTAAATGGTTGGTTGAAGACGGGGATATTGTGGAAAAAGATCAGGAGATTGCAGAAATAGAATCGGACAAAGCAACCTTGACTTTAGTGGCTGACGAAGCTGGCCAGGTTTCATTGAAATTAGAGGAAGGTGATACAGTTGAAGTTGGAAGTGTAGCCTGCACAATTGATACGGAAAAACAACCTGCAGAAACTGGTGCTAAAAAAGAAGAAGTTGTCAGAGAAAATGCGAAGAGCCCTTCGATAGCTGATTCTGATATTAAAAAGGAAGTGCCTTTAGTAAAACCTGAGAAAGCAAGTGTTGATCATGAGCATGTGAAAACCACTGCCGTTGCGAAGAAAATGATGGAAGAAAATAATCTTTCTGTCGACGATATAATTAATGGGCTCAAGCGGATTTCAAAGAAAGACGTTGAAGCCGTTTTGGAAGCTCCAAAAGGAAGTGGTGTGCTTGCAGAAGCTTCAAAAGCTACATTCTCACGAGAAGAAAATCGGGAGAAAATGAGCATGCTTCGTAGAAAACTGAGCCAACGCTTAGTCGCGGTGAAGAATGAAACGGCTATGCTTACTACTTTTAATGAAATTGATATGAGCCCTGTAATGAGTATGCGGAAGCAATATCAAAATCAATTCATCGAGACGCATGGTTTCAAATTGGGTTTTATGTCATTTTTCACCAAAGCGGTGGCGACTGCTATGAATTTTCATCCTGCAGTCAATTCAATGTTAGATGGTGAAGAAATCATTCAACCTGAATTTGTTGATGTTGGCATTGCTGTTCAAACTCCAAAAGGATTGATGGTTCCGATTGTAAGAAATGCCGAAAGTAAATCAGTACCAGCAATAGAATTGGAGATTAAGGAATTAGCAGAGAAAGCTCGCAGTAAAAAGATTTCTGTAGAGGAGTTAACGGGTGGAACTTTTACCATTACGAATGGAGGAACTTTTGGGTCCTTACTTTCAACACCAATAATTAATCCGCCACAATCTGCTATTTTAGGGATGCATAATATTGTTGATCGTCCGGTGGCCGTGAATGGAAGAGTTGAAATACGTCCAATGATGTATGTGGCATTATCATACGACCATCGCATTATTGACGGGAAAGATTCTGTTGGCTTTTTGGTGAAAGTGAAAGAGTTGATTGAAAATCCTACATTGCTATTGACTGAAGGGAAAAATTTAGAATCGATATTATTAGAATTATAAATTGTAACTCTTTATATTGGCTGCTTTCAGATTTGGGAGCAGTTTTTTTATGTCTGCTGTTTACTTAATTTCATGTCAAATTATAAAGTTATGAAGATTGTTGTTTTAGATGGATACACGCTAAATCCAGGTGATTTGAATTGGGATGATTTAAAGAATCTTGGCGATTGTGCGATTTATGATAGAACAAAAGCAGAAGATACGATTAGTAGAATTGGGGATGCCGAGATTATTTTCACAAATAAAGTAATTATTGATAAAGATGTTCTTGATGCTTGCTCAAAGCTAAAGTATATAGGTGTATTGGCAACCGGTTATAATGTAGTTGATTTGGAGCTGGCAAGACAGTTGGGCATTGTGGTGACCAATATTCCCGCGTATAGCACTGATTCAGTAGCTCAAATGGTTTTCGCTCATATTTTAAATATTACACATCGTGTAAGTTTTCATGCAGAACAGGTTTCACAAGGAGAATGGTCTAAAAGCATTGATTTTTCATATTGGTCGACAACCCAAATGGAATTAGCAGGCAAAACTATAGGAATCATTGGGTTTGGAAAAATTGGCCAACGAGTAGCTGAGTTGGCTAAGGCATTTGGTATGAAAATTATTTTTCAGAATAGATCCGTAAAGAAAGACTTACCCGATGGTTACAAGCAAGTTGACATAGACGTGTTGCTTAAAGGTGCAGATATTGTCAGTATAAACTGCCCGCTAACCAATGAAAATAAGGAATTTATTAATAGGTCGAGCCTATCAATAATGAAGCCCACAGCTATTCTAATTAACTCTGGTCGCGGCCCATTAATAAATGAACAAGATCTTGCAGATGCCTTAAACAGTGGCAAAATTGCAGCCGCTGGGTTAGATGTGCTCTCGCAAGAGCCACCCAAGCCAGACAATCCATTGATAACTGCTAAGAATTGCTACATTACACCACACATTGCATGGGCAACCTTGGAAGCCAGGCAACGGTTGATGAACATTGCTGTTTCAAATTTGAAAGCATTTATGAATGGGAAGCCAATAAATGTGGTGAATTAGCGAATTGTCGCAATTCCAATCGGAAGACTAATCTTCGTCGTAATCATCGATCTTACTAAGATCATAATTGTCATCAAAAGATTCATCTTCAAAATCATCATAAATAGACAATCTTCGTTTCGAACCTTTATCTTTCTTAACACTTTTCGCTTTTTGGCTGTCGATGTCGTTTTTCTCTATATCTGAACGCTTGAAAACTTTTTTTGAGTCTTTCTTTGATTTCATTTTGTAATAATTCCTAAAAACTTAAAAAACAATACTTTAATAACGAAAAATTAGACATTTAATTAGAGATGTAAACTAGAGCATTTTTTTTATTATTTCCAAATGCTTGTACTGCTTTTTATGAAAAAAAGTTATACAAAGCACACTTTATGAGGTGATTCCACTATTTATTGATCTACTGATATACTTCAATAAACAAACAAGTATAAAGCTTTCTTGTTTATACCAAATGAATATAAAACTTTTATAATATGGCATTTACACTTGAGATAGGAGAGAGAGCAATCGACTTTAACCTTCCCGCAACAGATGGAAGAAATTATAAATTGAGTGATTTCAATAATTCTAAATATTTGGTCATTTTTTTTACCTGCAACCATTGTCCGTATGTTATTGGCAGCGATGAAATAACCCGTGAAACTGCGACAAAATTTAAATCAAAGGGGGTGCAATTTATTGCAATAAACCCCAATAGCGAAAATACTTATCAGGAAGACGACTTTGAGCATATGGTAGATCGAATGAATGAACATCGTTTTCCGTGGATTTACCTAAGAGATGAAAGTCAGAAAACAGCAGAAGATTATGGTGCATTGCGTACTCCGCATTTTTATGTGTTTGACGAGGACCGAAAGCTGGTGTACACAGGAAGAGCTGTTGATAGTCCGAAAGATGCCTCGCGCATAACAGTCAATGATTTGGACAGGGCATTGGATGAATTGACAAGTGGAAAAACTATATCTGTGCCTGTAACTAACCCGATTGGGTGCAATGTAAAATGGGAAGGAAAAGATAAGCATTGGATGCCACCGGAGGCTTGTGATTTGATTCTTTAAATATTCGTCACGTAATTTATTATTGTTTTATTGCCAATAATTTTTGTAATTTGAATTCGTTATTATTACCAACCAAATGAGCTAAGTCATGAAAAAAATTGCATTATTATTGTTTTTATCTGCAGCTGTTACAGTTGTAAGTGCACAGTCTCCTATTAATTTAGGTATCAAAGCTGGTTATAATAGTTCCAAACTTTCCATTGATTCTGATCAATTTAATGAAGGGAGTATCAATAACTTTTTAGCAGGTGCTTTTCTTCGTTTAAACCTGGGTAAAATCTATATTCAGCCCGAAGCATATTTTAATTCAAAAGGTGGAGATTTGAAGGAAGTTACCAGTGGTACTGTGGTTAAAAATTTTGATTTTAAAACTGTTGATGTTCCTATATTACTTGGAGTAAAAGTGATTGACAAAGGTCCTTTTAACTTACGTGCAAATGCCGGCCCGCTAATGTCCTTTATCACTGATAAAAATGTTGATGGAAGTGGTTTTAGCATTGATCCAGATGATATTAAGGATAATTTCTTTGGATGGCAGTATGGTGTGGGCGCAGACTTTTTGTTTCTTTCGCTCGATGTGAGAATGGAAAACAGTAGCGAAGTTTTTCAGGATACAAAAAATAATATGTTTGTTGTCAGTTTGGGAATAAAGTTATTGTAAGATGATAAAATCGATCACTACTGGTTTGGTTTTAAGCTTGGTTGTTTTATGTGGCTATGCCCAAAATGATTCAGTTCAGGTAAGTACTGTAAAACCTGAATATGATTTCATTTATAGGGAGTTATTTAATTTTAGCCCGAATTCAATCTTTGGAGCTTTGCGGCTTGATGAGGCAAGTCCGGGCATTTCAAATTACAAACCAACAACGCCATTAGTGATCGATTTCTCTCAATTCAAATCGTTTTCCACATTAAGTCTTACTAATTCATTGCCCGTTTTTTCTCCATTTATCGATTCATTCTCTTTAACCAATCAAGCTCATTATAAACTAAATGATAAGCTTATACTTGGTGGTAATAGTTTTTCTGCAAATTCAATATTTAATCCTTTACCATTAAACCCCAATATTAAGGATATGAGTATTCGCGGAGCTTCCATGTTTCTTCAATACAAAGTTTCCGATAAAGTTAAAATAGGAGGAAGTTTTAGTATCAGTAATCAAAACAATCCACTTTTCCCATACTAGATTTTCGCTTACTTTTTCTTTTACTTGATTTGATTTTTTGACAATAATAAACTGAGATATTGCTTTGTTTTATGCGTTAAACTTGATTAAATTCGACATCAAACCGAGAATCAAATGACCTCATCAAGACTGAAGGATATTTCTCCATTCATTGTAATGGAAGTGCTTGAAAAAGCTGCTGAAATGGAAAAGGCAGGTTTCAATGTTATTCATATGGAAGTTGGAGAACCAGATTTTGATGTTCCCCAATGCATTCACGAAGCAACTTTGGAAGCGCTAAAGGAAGGTCGAACTCATTATACACACAGTCTTGGCGATCCTGAATTGCGGGAGCAAATTTGTCTGCAGTATAAAGCAAAGTATGGAGTTGAAGTCGATCCCGATCAGGTTATTGCAACTTCAGGAAGCAGTCCGGCAATTTTGCTCACACTTTCTGTTCTTTGTTCTGCCGGTGATGAAGTGATCATTTCTGATCCCGGATATGCATGTTATCCAAATTTCATCCGTTACATTGGTGCAAATATTGTGCGAGTTCCAGTGTCTGAAGTAGATGGTTTCCAGATTCATCCAGAGGCTATTTTTGATAAAATAACAGACAAAACAAAAGCATTGATTATTAATAGTCCAATGAATCCCAGTGGGAATTTGTTGACTGTAGAAACATTAAAATCACTTGCTGAACTTCCTGTTCAACTTATTTCTGATGAAATATATCATGGGTTAGTTTATGAGGATACTGCCCATTCTATACTGGAGTTTAATAAAGATGCTTTTGTGTTGAATGGCTTTTCAAAATTGTATGCAATGACGGGCTTGCGTCTTGGGTATGTAATAGCTCCAAAGCAATATGTAAGGCCAATGCAGAAACTTCAGCAGAACCTTTTTATTTGTGCCAGTTCATTGGCTCAGCGTGCCGGTATTGCCGCGCTTAATAGTGCAACTGAGGATGTGGAAAAAATGCGAAGCATTTATAATGATAGACGAAAATATCTTATTGCACGACTTCGACAACTTGGTTTTACCATCCGTAAGGAACCAACAGGAGCGTTCTATATATTTGTGAATGCCACACATCTTTCAAATAATTCGTATGAACTTGCTTTTGATATTTTGAAAAAAGCAAAAGTGGGAGTGACCCCCGGAATTGACTTCGGACCTGGTGGTGAGGGATTCCTTCGTTTTTCATACGCAAACTCGTTGGAGAATTTGAAAGAAGGAATGGATCGTCTGGAAAATTATTTGAAAAGTCTAAATCTTCCTGGTTAATTACCTGATAAACAAATTGACATCCCTTTTCTGTATTTTTTTTACTTGTATTTGTAGACGTATTTATTGTGTTTACCCAAAGAAATTCGTCGTTCATCGATAAGTCCCATTATTGGGGTTTATGAGGTGTAATTTCTTGTAATTATCATCGTCTATTAGGTAAAACAAGGTTCTTTATTTAGAATGGTATAAAAGAAATTAAAGCCTCCATTTTAGAAAACAATTAGAAAACAGAAAAAGTAAACTATTAAAGCTTAAGTCATGAAAAAAAGAATTATCCAGGGAATCGCAATTTTTGCATTAGCAGTTGTAACTCTTACAGCAAGTGCGGTTTCAGACGACCGTGTGTTCGATGAATACGAAATTAGTCCGGTAGCAGTGCAGAATCTAGATGTAAAAGCTGATAAAGCGTGGGTTTTATCATACGATGCAAATGAATCTCCTATTGTAATTACATTATGCGAAACAAAACATGGCAGAACCTATTTAGTGAAAGCTGATCATTTTGAGGTCGCATATGTTTCAGGGAAAAATGGATTTGGAGCCCGCAATGTTAGCTACTCACAGAGTACTGTTCCTTACGAATTTACAAGCAGTGTAATCAATGCCGAAGAATTGGCAAAGCAAAAAATTATCACTCCCAATAGTGTTGATGATGATTTTGCATTAGGTTTAATTGCTTCTTATTTGCCAGACTTGGTAAATCCTAGTTACAAGCACCTGTTAAACTAGTAACGTTTACTGGTTATTTTAATAATTAAACAGCATCAAAAAGTCGTTTCCCCCCCAGAAACGACTTTTTACTTTTTGTATTATTTAAATACATCCGCAAACAAATCCATCTGCCATTCCTTCCAATAGTTCATCAACTTTAACTTTTTCCTTATCGGAACCTTTGCATTCTTTGCAAATAGGCAAGTTTACCATTAAATTTTTTGATGTTGTTTTTGGATCAACTTCTTTTCCACAAACAAAACATGTTGAGTTTATTTTTTCCATTGCATGAAATTCATGGGCCAAAATTAATAGATAACAGATAATTTAAGCAATATTCATGCTCATTTGTCATTGAACCTGTAATTGTGGCTGCATTTTTTGTTTTATCCTTGATGGCATGATTATTATTGAAAAAAATACGTACGCATTTGAAGATACTTCTACAATATAGTTACTTTTGTGTGCGAGTTAAATAAAATAAGAAAATACTCAGATAATGGCATTTGTTAATAAGATTTTAGGAAAATTTCTAGGAAATAAGTCTGATCGAGATATTAAAGAAATTGCTCCAATTGTTGAATCAATCAAAACAGAATATTCTAGAATTGTCAATTTTACTCACGATGAGTTGAGAAGTGAATCTCAACGATTGAAAGATGTAATTAAGGAACGAATCAAACCTGAAGAGGATCGAATAATCGCTTTAAAAGAACAGGTTGAAGAAGTTGAAATTCAGGAAAGTGAGAAGATTTACCAGGAAATTGACAAATTAGAAGAGCTGATCAATGAAAAAATCGAAGTTGTTCTTAATGAAATATTGCCTACTGCTTTTGCTTTGGTTAAGGAGACAGCAAAACGCTTTTTTGACAATGAAAAAGTGGTTGTTCAGGCATCTGATTTTGATCGTGACTTGGCAGCTGGCAGAACCAGTATTGAAATTGACGGAGATAAAGCCATCTGGTACAATAAGTGGATAGCCGGGGGAAATGAAATTACCTGGGACATGGTTCACTACGATGTTCAGCTGATTGGTGGTATTGTACTTCATCAGGGGAAAATTTCCGAGATGGCAACTGGTGAAGGTAAAACGCTGGTGGCAACGCTTCCTGTATTCTTAAATGCCCTCGCCGGACGTGGTGTGCATGTGGTTACTGTTAACGACTACTTATCGAAACGTGACTCCGAATGGATGGGACCAATCTTTGAATTTCATGGATTGAGTGTTGATTGTATCGACAAACACCAGCCAAACTCAGATTCACGTCGAAAAGCATATAATGCCGATATCACCTATGGTACAAATAATGAATTTGGTTTTGATTACTTGCGTGATAATATGGCTATTAATCCAAAAGATTTAGTTCAACGCAAGCACCACTATTCAATTGTCGATGAGGTTGACTCGGTATTAATTGACGATGCTCGTACACCTTTGATTATTTCAGGTCCTGTTCCGAAAGGGGACAACCAGAAGTTTGAAGAATTAAAGCCAAAGGTTGAAAAACTAGTTGCAGCTCAAAAGAACTATGTTACTCAGTGTTTAAGTGATGCCAAAAGACTGTTAACAAAGGCTGATGCAACTAAAGAAGAAAAAGAGGAAGGAGCTATCCAATTGCTTCGCGCCCACAAAGGGATGCCAAAAACCAAAGCAATTATTAAATTCCTGAGTGAAGAAGGTATTAAAGCAGCCATGCTTAAGACCGAAAATTACTACATGCAGGATAATAATAAGAACATGCACAAGGTTACAGACCCATTGTTCTTTATTATCGAAGAGAAACAAAACTCAGTAGAACTTACAGATAAAGGTATCGATTTGATTTCTGATGATGTGGATGATCCGGAATTCTTTGTATTGCCGGATGTTGGTTCCATGATTGCTGAAATTGAAAATAGTGAGAACCTGTCTCAAAAAGAAATCCTTGAACAGAAAGATGAGTTGTTGCAAAATTATGCAGTAAAGTCTGAGCGCGTTCATACAATCAACCAATTGTTGAAAGCCTATGCCATGTTTGAAAAAGATGTGGAGTATGTGGTGATGGACAATAAAGTAAAGATTGTTGATGAACAAACCGGCCGCATCATGGAAGGGCGTCGCTATTCAGATGGCTTGCATCAGGCTATTGAAGCCAAAGAACGCGTAAAAGTGGAAGCTGCTACGCAAACTTTTGCAACTGTTACTTTGCAGAATTACTTTAGAATGTATCACAAGCTTGCCGGTATGACTGGTACTGCGGAAACGGAAGCTGGAGAATTCTGGGATATCTATGAATTGGAAGTTGTTGTTATCCCAACAAACCGTCCAATTGTTAGAGCAGACAGAGATGATTTGGTTTATAAAACGAAACGCGAAAAATATAATGCTGTAATTCTGGAAATTGTTGAACTTCATGAAGCTGGCCGACCTGTATTGGTAGGTACTACTTCTGTTGAAATTTCAGAATTGTTAAGCCGAATGCTTAAGATTCGTGGTATTAAGCACAATGTATTGAATGCGAAACTTCATGCCAGGGAAGCTGATATTGTGGCTGATGCCGGTTTAGCTGGAATGGTTACTATTGCCACCAACATGGCTGGTCGCGGTACGGATATCAAGCTTACCAAAGAAGTTAAAAAAGCTGGTGGTTTAGCAATTATTGGAACAGAACGTCACGATTCCCGACGAGTTGACAGACAGTTGCGTGGTCGTGCAGGACGTCAGGGAGACCCTGGTAGCTCACAGTTCTTTGTTTCGCTGGAAGACGACTTGATGCGCTTGTTTAATTCTGATCGTATTACTGGTGTAATGGATCGTTTGGGGCTGAAAGAAGGAGAAGTGATTCAACATTCTATGATTACAAAATCGATTGAGCGTGCTCAACGAAAAGTAGAAGAGAATAACTTTGGTATTAGGAAGCGACTGCTGGAATATGATGATGTGATGAACTCACAACGTGAGGTGATCTATAAAAAACGTAAGCATGCCTTATTTGGTGAAAGACTTGAAGTAGACATCTTAAACATGATGTATGATTCACTTGAAAACCTGGTGAACGAATATTATGGAAGTGATATGTTCGAGGATTTCAATCTGGAATTGATGCGTTTGATGTCAATTGAATCACCTGTCCATTATGAAGATTTCATTAAACTAAAACCTGAAGAAATCATTGATCAGATTTATCAGTTCATGATTGAAACATACACCCGTAAGGTTGAAGCGATTTCAAAACAAGCCTTCCCTGTTGTTAAAGATGTGTTTGAGCATAAATCTCATTTGTATCAAAATATTGTTGTTCCGATTTCCGATGGGAAACGTGTTTTCCAAATCATAACCAATCTTGAAAAAGCCTATAATAATAAAGGAAAAGAGCTGGTTAAATCATATCAGAAGCAGATCATGCTGATGACTATTGATGATGCGTGGAAAGAGCAATTACGTGAAATGGATGATTTGAAACAATCCGTTCAGAATGCTACTTATGAGCAGAAAGATCCATTGTTGATTTATAAGTTTGAATCATTCAACTTATTTAAAATAATGGTTCAGAAAGTAAATAAAGATGTTGTATCTACCTTGATCAAAGGTCATATACCAATTTCAGATCCAAGTCAGGTTCGTGAAGCTGAAACGACTAAAAGGACCGATATGAGTAAATATTCAACTCAAAAATCGGACATGCCTGAAGTTAGTGGAGGACAACGTGAGCGAAAAGAACCTCAAAAATTGCAGCCTGTAAGAGTTGAAAAGAAAGTTGGACGTAATGACCCATGTCCTTGTGGCAGTGGCAAAAAATACAAGAGTTGCCACGGAAAAGGGGAGGTTTAAAATATGCTTATGGATTTATTGGCTTTTATTCACTGGAATGTTAATCCCGAAATTTTTAGTCTAGGACCATTTTCTGTTAGATGGTATGGTTTACTGTTTGCAATTGGTTTTTTAGCCGGATATTATCAGGGCGAATGGATGTTCAAGTTTGAAAATATTGACTTGAAATGGTTGGAAAGCCTGTTCATTTACTTAATTGTAGCCACCATTATCGGTGCTCGATTGGGGCATGTCCTATTTTATGGATGGGATTATTATTCACAACATCCAGGTGAAATTCTCAAAGTCTGGCATGGCGGCTTAGCTAGTCATGGTGGTGCGATGGGAATTGTTGTCGCCATTTATTTTTGGAGCAAAAAAGTGTCAAAAAGACCTGTTGTTTGGATATTGGATCGGGTTGTTGTAACTGTTGCGTTAGTTGCTGCGTTGATTCGTTTTGGAAATTTGATGAACTCAGAAATTTATGGAATTCAAACTGATTTGCCATGGGGATTCATTTTTGAACGTAATGGTGAAGTTGTTCCAAAACATCCAACTCAAATATATGAGTCACTTTCATATTTAGTCACATTTGGTGTAATGCTTTATACCTATTGGAAAACTGAATTGAGGAATCGTCAGGGATTTATATTGGGAGTTTTCTTTGTGATGGTATTTGCATCCCGATTTTTCATTGAATTTATCAAAGAAGATCAGGAAGCATTTGAAGCAGGAATGGCTCTAAATATGGGACAATGGCTAAGCATTCCATTTGTTTTAGCAGGAATATACTTGATTGTTAGAGCTTTGAAAAAGCCACCAATTATCTATCACAAAAGTTAGTTTTCCAGCTCCTCAAATTTTTGTAAATATTCTTTTCTCTTCGATAGTTTGGAGAGATAATCTTCTGTTTGTTTACGATATTGCGTGAAGTATGATTTTTTTGCCCACTCTATTGCTTCATCAATATCACCAAGCATTTCACTTGATAGTGCCATATTGAATTCGGCTTTGCTTCTAATGCCTTTATTATCATCATCTGTAAAGTTTAACCAATAGTTATAGGCATTTTCCCAGTCTCCTTCGTTTATGTAGTTTATTATTTCAGACGATTCATTGTTAATGGAAAAATATCCACGATGCTCGCTTCTCCAGGAAGGCGAAAGTCTGTCATCCATGTCTAATGCAACCTGGATGCCAGTATTTAGTAACACCTCTTTGATAGGGGGAAGATTGCCAAATACCTCGGCCTGCGTGGTTCCATCATTGTACCAATAAATAGTATCTGAGATGACCATTTTCTTTACTATTTCCTTTTTCCTCGGATCATATATTTTGAAAACAGCATCATATTTCGAATCAATTGAAGCCTCTAGAACCTCATCTCCATTATACGAAAAACCAGAGATGCCAAATTCTGTAGATATTTTATTATAATATCTTTCCATAACTAAAAGCGCATCCGTGTTGTAGAGTTCGCAAATATTCTCGACATAATCCCAATTTAAATCTTGCCCAATCTTATAAAATCGAAGTCCTCTGTAAATGTTTCTTTCTTCTGGAATAACCACGTCGTACCTCCCAGACTCAAAAAGTAATTCGCCTAACACTTTTAGGGTTGTGTCTGCAGCCATGCTGTCAAGCAGGATGGAGCTAAGCTGAAACTTCTGTTTGTAGAAAAATTTCTGGATGCTATCCTTTGGATAATTTTCAAATTCATTGGTTATACTTCTGTTCATCAATGTTAAACTTACGATGTCGTTGGGTAACATTGACTCAGATGGTCTGGCGGTTTCAATATACACTGATTTAAATGAAGATGTGCAGGATTGAATAACTACTACCAATGATAAGAGTAGTAAAATATGATATGAGTAATTCTTTGAATTCATAAATTAAAATACGCTAGTAAGTACCCCAAAACTTTCTCAAAAACCATTCCACACTAAATAAAACTAAAACAATCAAAAATAACCATTTAATATCCAATAGCTCCTGAAATATTTCTTGTTTTACGATTTGATGTTTTGTACTATTTATTTCCCTTAAAACTTCATCAAGTTTTTCAGAATTATTTGCATCAATGAACTGCCCACCCGTATTTGCTGATATTTTATTTAAAATCTGAAAATTAGCCCTGGTTTCCATCTGCTCTTGTTGGGAAGTACTGACCCTGAAATAACCAGTATCTACAAGCTTTTCGCCAGCCAATTCCGTAGTTGCCTGATAAGTATAATCCCCAATTGGTAAACGACCAGCATTCAACTGATATTGTTGATTTTGCCTGTCAAACACAAAATGATAATCGATACTGTCAGCAGTATTCAATTCAATATTGACCGCTGGCTCGTTAATAAGTTCATTGCTTGCATTAAATAATTCTGCTTGCATGACAACTGATTCATTCTCAAGAAAAATGGATGGACAATGAATGTTGAAATTATCGTCACCAGGCTTTATAATCAGGTAATTCACTATTTTTAAGAAGATATCATCAAAATACTGATGAGACCCGTTCTGCAGATAGTCATAAAGCCTCCATCGCCATACTCCCTCACCGGCGATGAAACCTTGTTTTACTCCATTTTTCAATCCAACAGAAATAAGAGGGTTCTTAGTTTCAATACCTTGTGTATTTTGAAACGCCAGCGTTTGGAAATCTTCGCCAACAGTAACGTTTCCAAATGGTGAAATAAGCGGTGGAAATTTGGCAAAAGTAGCCTTATAATCAGTTGATAGCGTAAATAAATTGAAACGCTCATTTATTGAAGCGATTGGGTTTTCATACAGACCTTGCTTTGCTTCAATTTGAAAATTCTTTTGAATAGAATTTAGATAGGGAATAGAACTTTCCTGGCCAATAACAAATAAAACGGGGCGATTACTTTTAATTAATTTTTCAGTTATTGGAATGAATTCACGGTTTTTTGATGGAAGTTGGTGTGCTACAATTAAATCAAAATCTTCAAAATTTGTCGAAGGTTTTATTCCTGTTATAATTTCGATATCAAAGTTTTGGTTGGATAGTAGTGATTGGTGTAGGGCTGCAATATCTGGATGCGCTCCACTTCCCAGCAACAATATCTTTTGTTTTTCTGCAATTACTTGAACAGAAAAGTCGAAGTTATTATTAGCCTGATTCTTTTCACTATCAATAGTCGACAGCTTAACATGGAAATTATTAATTCCCTCCCTGTCAGCCTTTAAACTTACAAGATCGCTGTAAAATTGCTGATTGGAGCTGATTAAAATAGCTTTTTTATAAACCTGCTTTGTTTCATTTTCTATTGTTAATTCAACTTGTTGACCAGCTGCCATCGAAAAATCGAGGTTAAGTTCTACTGGGAAGTAATCATTCAAAAAGGCTTGCTTATTGGTAATTACATTTTTTATTGCCAAATCAACATGTAGGGTGGTGTCACCAATACCAACGGTAAAGATTGGAAAAGGAACAGATTTGCTAACAAAAGAAGGGTCTTCACCCTCATTAAAAATACCATCACCCAAAAGTAAAACTCCACGAATCTGACTGTTTAAATAGTCCTTGATTAGTTCTTTAAGTATGTCACTATAGTTTGATTGTTTATCTGAAAATTGTAATTCGGAAGAAGGGGAGGCTTGCTCTCCAAATTGCCAGATTTTCAGTGTTGTTCCTGCTATTTCCTGTTCTACATCCTTTAATAATTGAGATACCTTTTCTTTATTTGGTATCATGGATTCAGAATTATCGACGGCAACAATAAAAATGGAATCGATTTTTTTATTCTTAATCCGCTTGATTAGTGGTTTGGTTATCAATAACGCAATCAGAAAAAAGGACAAGAACCGGATTACGGCAAGAAATCGCTTTTGAGGTTTGCTTAAAATATCTTCGTCGTTCCGAAGGTAAACTAAGTAAGTAACCAATAATGCAACAATAGCAGCAGCTAAAATAACCAGCAGCGAATATGTTTGGTATAAATGTACTTCCAAGGTAAAGTAATTTTGAACCTCAAATTTAATATTCTTAACTGAACTTAGAGAGTATTATTATAAAGTTTAAAAGAATAGATTAGGAACTTGATTTTACAGACTCATTTACTAGGTTGGTCAGTTGCACCCTGTTTGATACATTGGTTTTTGTATAAATTCGATGAGTATGGTCCTTTACCGTTTGTAAAGTGATAAAGAGTGATTCAGCAATTTCTTTATTGGTCTTTCCCTTTCGTATTTCCTGAATGATTTCAACCTCTCTTTTTGAGATTTCGTATTTCAAACAAAAGCTTTCAAAATCGCTAACCACGATAAAATTTTCTGTTGATTTGAATAAGAGAAATGTTGGAAGAATCGCAATGGAACTAAAATAGAAAAGAATAAATAAAACAACCACAAACCAGTGCGAAGAGATCATGAATAAAGAAATTGACAGGAGTAGGCATGGAATAAAAAGACTGTTCCAAATAACTAAAAGTGATTGATCAGTTGTTGCTTTTCTCCTTTTCAGAAGTAAGAAGATTCCTCCCAATAAAAGGAAACTCAAATTAAAAATGATGATCAAACGAAACATTAAAATGAGATCAATTGCTGCTTGAGCGGTTATTTGATTTTTAAAATGGATACCTAAAATAAAAAAGCTTATAAGCAGAAAAAAGAAATAGATAATCGCAGCCCGAGGAGATATTTTCATCCCAATTAGCTCAAGACAAAATTGAAGTAATAAATACCATGCAACAATTAGTAGTGGCATACCTAGGATTGGAAAAATTCCCAATAAGTTTGGGAAAAGATACTCCGCAATTTCAATATTTTCAAAGAGGAACCGGAAAATTAGATAACCCCATATACCATAAAATCCAAATGCTGTTAAAAATGTATCCATGTAGAATAGTGAAGATGCGTATGGATTGCTTTGTTTTTTCAATCGATAAGCACTCATAATTCCCAATGTTGACAATCCAACAGAGACTGCAAAAGTTATAACAAACAAGGTAAATCTCATTTCAAAAGCCAAATTAAGAAAAAGCGTGCAATCCGACACACTACCAAAGTAGGATATTGATTACAAGCTTTCCTACCTAAGTCGTATTTTTTCAATTCACTACTTTGGTAGGAAGGATATTAATATAGAGCCTCGTAAGTTTGTTTCAGTAATCAATAAAACGATAAGTCATGGAACTAATAAATTACACCACATTATCTCCAACCATAGGAGGAAGTTTCAGTAATGGTTGGGAAGTCATGAAAAAATATTTCCTCTATTTATTGATCGTCGTAATTGTTGTTGGAATCGTATCTGGTCCTTCTATGCAAAATCGGTATGATAGCCATGATTTCGAATGGTCTATAGGTTTTGCATTTCTGGTAATTTTTGCGATTGCGTATGCATTGTTACTGGTACCCGTTTTTCAGTATAGTTCTAAGCTCATTTACCTGGATGCTGTAAGAGATAAGGAAATAGATCTGAAAAAATTGGTGGCAGGTTTTAATAATTATTTGAATGTGATATTAGCCAACCTATTAAAAGTTACTTTGATTGTAATGGGGTTTCTATTTTTCATCGTACCTGGAATCATACTAGCGTGCCGACTGGCTTTTGTTTCCTACCTGGTGATGGATAAAAATATGGATCCGGTCCAGGCATTGGAGAAGAGTTGGAAAATGACCAGAGGCATTGGATGGAACATATTTTTTATGGCAATCATTTCATTTTTCATTGGGGTGGCAGGTTTTATCTTATTGATTGTCGGTATATTTCCTGCATTAATCTGGATACACTCTTCATTTGCGTCTCTTTACCAAGGAGTATTAAATAGGGAAGAAGTAGCTGTAATTTAGCACTAAGATTAAAACATATTAAAATTCATTACCGGGAAGTTTGTCCCGGTTTTTTTGTTTATATTTCATCTTCAAAAAAATGTAACGACTTTATTAATTGCGTGAATTTGAATTGATATGAAGTGGCTATTTTCGATTACCTTGTTTGTTTTTGTACTCTCGATTCATGCAAATGCTCAGTATTTTTCAACGGGTCAAGATCCTGCCAATGTAAGATGGCGACAAATCAATACCGATCATTTTCAATTAATATATCCGGAAGATTATGAAAGCAAGGCGCAACAAGTAGCCTATGTTTTTGAAAAAGTGTATACTTACGGATATCGAAGTTTGAATCATCCTCCCCAAAAAATATCCGTTATATTACATACTCATACTGTGAAATCGAATGGATTAGTTGCATGGTCTCCAAAAAGAGTGGAACTTTTTACAACACCACATCAGCGTATATATGCTCAGGATTGGTTGGAACAATTGGCAACACATGAATTTAGGCATGTAGTTCAAATGGACAAAATTCAATCTGAACTTCCGGATTTGTTGCCCGTGTTATTCGGAGAACAGGCCGCAGCGGCGGTTGTGGCTGCCTATCTTCCATTTTGGTTTATAGAAGGAGATGCTGTGGTTACAGAAACAGCTCTGTCTAAAACGGGACGGGGAAGATTACCATCTTTCTTAATGGAAAATAAAGCACAGACGATTGAGAAAGGACTATACTCCTATGATAAAGCATACCATGGCTCGTATCGTGATTTTGTGCCCAATCGCTATCGATTTGGATATTGGTTTGTAGGAGCAATTCGCGAAAAGTACGGTGCAAAAATTTGGTCCGATGTATTGAGTGAGATTGCTCAAAAACCGTTGTCAATTACCCCATTTGATAAGGTTTTAAAGCGGTACTCTGGAAAAAATAAAAATCAACTGTATCAGTCTGTATTTGAAGAGTATCGGCAGGATTGGCAAGATGAAGTTGATAATTTGATGTTAACAGATCAGACAAAAATTACTCATGGTAGTCTTTTTTTTACAAACTATAAATATTCATCAACTTTAGCAGATGGGAGTGTAGTTGCTGTAAAAGAGAGTAGGGATGATATTGATAGAATTGTGCAAATAAAAGATGGGATAGAGAATACTATTTATACTCCCGGTATAATTTTTCAAGAATCTTTTTCGGCTGTAGGAAATTTACTAATATGGTCCGAAAAGCGACCTGATCCCAGATGGTCTCATGCGGATGAGTCTGTTGTTGTTGTTGTCAATACAGAAACCTTGAAAAAGAGAAGTTTTAAGTTTGATAACAAGATTTTTAGCCCAGTAATATCTCCAGATGAAAAAAGTTTTGCAGCAGTTGAAGCTGACCGAAATAACAACTATTTTCTATCAACCTATGACTTACAAAGTGGAGAAAAAATTGCGAGTTATTCCACCCCCGATAATCAATGTTTTTTTACTCCTTGTTGGAATGACAATGGGCGAACGCTTTATTATATAAGTCTTTCAAATAAAGGAAAGCAACTTGGCGCACTTAATTTGTCCAATGGAAATTTTGAAAACCTCAGTTCTCCATCTTTCCATGATATTAGAAACCCATCATATTCTTCCGAAAAACTTTACTTCACTGGATCGTTTACAGGCATTGATAATATATACTGTTTCAACATAGCGGATCAAACAATTTCACAAATTACATCTGTTCGTTTTGGAGCGGATTATCCTTTAGTAAAGGATGAAAATTTACTTTTTAGCAATTATGATTCAGATGGATATGGCTTGTCTCAGCTGAAATTGGCTGATGGACTTGGAACGCAATTTGATCAAATAACACCTGCAAAATTTGAGTTGGCAGAGCATGTTGCACAGCAAGAAGATACAGTTCTTTCTTTTTTAGGATCGGAACAAGTACATTTTATTTCGAAAACCTATTCAAAGTTGGGTCATTTATTCAATTTTCATAGTTGGGCTCCAATTAATATGGATGTCGATAATTATGCACTAAAACCAGGAGTTTCATTATTTTCTCAAAATAAATTAGGTACTGCTGAAACACAATTGGGTTATGAATACGATCCAGCAGAAGACGTAGGGAAATTTAAAGCTGGGTTCACATATTCTGGATTATATCCAGTTTTTGACTCCGAAATTAGCTATGGAAAACGAAGTTCAAATTATTTGCTAATTGAAAATACAGTTAATCAATTTGGACAAATTATTGATAGTGATACCACTACGCAACGCTTTTCATGGAACGAACTGGATGTAAATCTTGAGATGAAACTACCGATCTATTTTAGCCAGGGGAAATATGTTCAGGTTCTTCAGCCAACTATTGGATATTCGTTGCGAAAAGTTTCACATGACGACACTACTCCTGACGAATATTTTGAGGGGCATTATCATTCAATGGCCTATCAACTTTATTTTCAAAATTTGTTATTAAAATCAGAGTTGGATGTGTATCCAAATTGGGGACAGACAGCTGAAGTATTTTATCGTCACAATCCTTTTAATGGAGAAAAACTTGGCTCTCTTGCAGCAGTTCAATCCTATCTGTTTTTTCCGGGAGTGATGGGAAATCATGGGATTCGTGTGTATAATGGATACCAGGAAAGACGATATGATGGAACAATTTCATATTCCGATATCCTGAAGTATCCTCGAGGAACTAACAGTTTCCACAATAATAAAATGTATTCATTCGGGATAGATTACGCCATGCCTCTTTTGTATCCCGATATAAATTTTGGGCCGTTAGCGTATCTAAAACGAATAAGAACTTCAGTTTTTTATGATTATGCTCATCTGACTGGAAATATATATGATACTGATGGACAGGTTACAGGAACGTTTTCAGGAGCATTGAAATCTGTTGGAGCTGAACTTATTGGAGATGGTCATTTCTTAAGATTAGTTGTTCCGGTTTCAACAGGAATTCGTGGTTCTTATCATCCCAATAAACAAACCTTTAGTTTTGAGTTTTTATTCTCGGTTAGTTTCGACTCCATCTGAAAATAAATTGATAAGAGTTATTTCAGGTCTCATATCCATCCTTCCCAATAAGCCAACACATCCAAGTCCTCGGTTCACGTATAAATATCTATTTTCATTTTCATATAAACCTCCCCAATATTTTTGTAGGAAATACATGGGGCTAAATTCAATCCCTGCAATTTTGAAACCTGACTGGGCGGCATGAGTGTGCCCCGAGAGTGTCAAGGATATTTTCGTGTCTGGTAAAACTTTGGCTTCCCAATGTGCCGGATCATGAGACAGCAAAATCTTAAATCCGTCATCTGGAGTTCCTGTTATTGCTTTATCCAATTCCGCATATTGTGGAAAAGGTGGATGTCCCCAATTTTCAACTCCAACAATAAAAATTGAAGTGTCTTTTATTTGAATGCTTTCTGATTCATTGAAAAGTAAAGCAAAACCTGCCTCTTCAATCGCATTGCACAGTTTCCGGTGGTTCATGATTTTTGCAGAATCCGTCTCCCAATTTGAATAGTCACCGTAATCATGGTTACCCAAAATGGCAAATTTTCCATATTTTGATTTTAATGCAGCTAACTCATCCTCAAAACCTACCATTTCCTCATAGTAATTATTTACCATGTCTCCTGTAAAAACAATAATATCAGGCTCCAATTTATTAACGATATCAACGGTTTCAGCAATTGTTTCAGTATTTTTAAAACTCGCCAGGTGTAAATCAGATAATTGCACAATTGATATTCCATCCAGTGATTCAGGCAAATCAGATAAATGAATTTCTTGTTTTTCCAATCGCAAGCTGAGCCTTCCAAAAGTAATACCCCAGCCAATGCTAATTAAAATGCCAAGGCTTAATATTAAACCACCCATCAAAACATTCTTTGCAAGCTGCTTTAATCGCATAAGTCTTAGTATCCAGGAAATGAACAGAAATACGATTACGATTAATTTAGGGATTAGATTTAAGACTGTTATGGATATTACAAAATAGAAAAATTGATAATCAACAGTTTCTCTGATTCTGCTGGGATTCAAAAAGGCAAATGCCAAAATGCCTATAAAAATCAAACTTAGAGTTGAATACAAATAGGTGAACTTTTTACTTTTTTTGGGCAAGAGTTGATGCGCCGCCAAATAAGCAAGTACTTCAACCAAAATCATAAAAATCAAAAAGAAATAAAATGCGGATCCAATTCCTCTCATACAACAATAATATATAAAACCTGTTATTAGAAAAAAGACAATTAAATATGAATGCTAAGTTAAACAAGTTGATTGAACAGAGGTACAGTCCCAAGGCATTTTCAGCAAATAAAGTTGAAGTCGAAAAAGTTCGTCTGTTAATTGATGCTGCAAAATGGGCAGCATCTTCCCGAAACGAACAACCCTGGCGATTTATCATCGGAGAAAGAGATCGTATAAATCATAAAAACATATTTAGCACCTTAACATCTTCGAATCAACTTTGGAATGAAAAAGTTCCCTTGTTAATAATGACACTTATCAAAAAAGATAGCTCATATCATGGCCGACCAAATTTCTATGCACAGCATGATCTTGGATTAGCAATTGGTAATCTATGTGTGCAAGCTACTTATATGGGACTACATGTTCACCAAATGGGAGGGTTTGACAAAGAAATGGCGACAGATGCTTTTAGCATTCCGGAACAGTTTATTCCCATGACAGTTATTGCTGTCGGATATATTGAAAATAAAGATGGGATTTCGGATGATCTTAAAAAAGAAGATCAACAACCGAGAACCAGAAAAACGTTTGACCAAATTGTGTTTAATGATGACTGGAACAAGTTAATATAGGTAAAGAACACTCCTTTTTTTGTTATTTTATTTTTCTGAACAATTAAGTCAACTCAAATAATTAAGCGTAAGAATCAACTAATTCGTTAAAATATAGTGAACTAGTATTGTTTGAATTTGAGTTTTGACTCGCTGAGAATTAAATAGCTGTAATTGTATAGGGTATCACCAAGTATTTTTCAATTCTCAGGTCTGTAGTTTATTCAATAATCCCATCTTTCGGATGCTAACTTATTCATCCACCTGGAAAAAATAGTGAATCTAGCTTAGATATGCATTTCTTCTTAATCTGTCTTCAACTGATTTCATAAAAGAAAA
The DNA here is from genome assembly GCF_052690465.1 of Sunxiuqinia sp. A32. NCBI lineage: Bacteria > Pseudomonadati > Bacteroidota > Bacteroidia > Marinilabiliales > Prolixibacteraceae > Sunxiuqinia > Sunxiuqinia sp. A32. The sequence goes on along the minus strand of NZ_JBQYLI010000002.1, from coordinate 112,457 downwards.
AGGTAAATTCTTGTAGTTTACAAATATAAATAGTTAAAATCCATTGTCACATTTCCGTATCCTAGAGTAATATGCAATATTGTAAATAAGAATTTAGTTTGACTATTTACAATGTAATCAACCCCGAGTTAATAACGAATATATTTCACTTTCAAATATATATAGTATATATTATCAGTCGCTTACGGTTTGTTATTTGATCTGTTTATTTAAGCATGGGCAGTAATCTGAAGCAATAGGACTTAAAATGCATCGCTTGCAGTATTTATATGTCTTTATATTAAGTATATATAAGTTTTAATTAATGTATTAGATTAAGTTGAAAGATCGATATTTAAATTGTAAACAGCGAGCTTGATCACATATGTATATTACAGTAAGTTACAAATGTTACTTGTTGGTTTATTCGTAATGTTTATATTTGTAACATCTTACAATTAACATTTATGAATGACAGGATAAAGCAATTCATGAGCCATAAGGGCATTACTCCTTCAGAGTTGGCAGATAATATTGGAGTGCAGCGTTCAAATGTTACTCACGTGTTAAATGGACGCAATAAGCCAAGTTTTCAATTTATTGCTAAACTTCTGGAAACTTATCCTGAAATAGATGCTAAGTGGTTGATTATGGGCGTTGGTGATATGCTTGAATCAACGAATACAGAAATATCGGTGAATTTATTTGATACTCCGAAAGCCCCTGAGCCACCTGTTGAATCTACGAACAAGAGTGCCGACATTAAGCCTGATATTCAGAGTGCTCCTTTAAAAAATGAAATTCCGTCAGAACCTGAGGCGAAAAGTGTTGAAAGAATAGTGGTGTTTTATACCGATCAAACTTTTAGAGAGTACACTCCATCAAAATAAATTTTTCTGGTTATCTTTGCGAGCAAATAATAGCTTTGCAGTTATAATGTGGCATAGAATTCTATTCATGCGACCTTATAAGTATATATGCAAAGTATTGATTGTCAATTTGAATAACATTTTTTCTACATGAAAAAAGCTGTACAGGAATTTTTACTGGTAAGCAATACCCAATTAAATCACGATAATTTTCTGCTTAAATTAAAATCACCCTTGCTATTGCAGGAGGTGTATCCTGGCCAATTTGTAAATGTTGAGATAAAAAAATCTACGGAAACATTTTTGCGTAGGCCATTTTCGATTCTTGATGCTGACTACGAGGAAAACACTCTTTCTTTGCTAGTTAAGATACTTGGTCGAGGTTCTAAAGTACTTACTTCGTATAATGAAGGAGATACAATAAGTATGGTTTTTCCTCTGGGTAAGGGTTTTACAAAGCCAGATAAGCAGGATAAAGTTCTATTAATTGGAGGTGGCAGTGGTGTTGCTCCTATGCTCTTTTTAGCAAAGACCTGCGGTTTGGACCCTAATCAGGTGCATGTATTGTTGGGGGCCAGAAGTGAGGCTGATCACGTTGATGTTAGTGAATACAAGAAATATGGTCAATTTTACTATTCTAGCGAGGATGGAAGTCTTGGTGAAAAAGGATTTGTAACGCATCACTCGGTATTTAATAATGACTTAGCGTCTTTTGATAAAATATATACTTGTGGTCCGGATTTGATGATGAAGGCAATAGCAGCAGAAGCTGCAAAGAATGATGTTTATTGTGAAGTGTCATTAGAAAATCTGATGGCTTGTGGTTTTGGAGTTTGTCTTTGTTGCGTGGAAAAAACAAAAGAAGGTCATGTATGTGTGTGCACTGAAGGTCCGGTTTTTAATATCAAAGAATTGTCATGGTAGATTTAAAAGTCAATATAAAAGATTTAGTATTTAAAAACCCTGTTTTAACAGCGTCCGGAACTTGTGGTTTTGGTGAAGAAATCGCTGATTTTGTCGATTTGGAGAAACTTGGTGGTGTTGTTATGAAAGGGACAACCTTGCATCCCAGACAGGGAAATGATTATCCCAGGATGGCTGAAACACCATCAGGAATGCTAAATGCAGTAGGACTTCAAAATAAAGGAGTAGAGAACTTTATAAAGAACATCTACCCAAATATTAAAAATATAGACAGCAATTTTATTGTAAATGTCAATGGTTCAACTATTGAAGAGTACGTTGACTTGACAGAGAAAATCAATGAATTGGACAAAATCCCTGCAATTGAGTTAAATATTAGCTGTCCAAACGTTAAAGAGGGAGGTATGGCATTTGGTGTCAGTTGTCCTTCTGCTGAAAGGGTTGTGAAAGCTGTTCGGGATGTATACAATAAACCGTTAATTGTTAAGTTATCACCTAATGTGACTAACATAGCAGAGATAGCCAAGGCTGTTGAAGGTCAAGGTGCTGATGGTGTTTCGTTGGTGAATACGTTTCTGGGGATGGCAATTGACGCAAATAATAGAAAGCCATTGCTTTCAACTATTACTGGCGGACTGTCAGGCCCCGCGATAAAGCCAATTGCGCTTAGAATGGTATGGCAGGTTTCACAAGCGGTTAATATTCCGGTCATAGGCATGGGGGGAATAATGAATGCAACTGATGCTATTGAGTTTATGCTGGCTGGTGCTACTGCAGTTCAGATTGGTACTGCGATATTTATTGATCCTACTATTCCAGTGCAAATTGTAGAAGGAATAGAGCAATATTTGGAGAAGCATAATTTTGCGGAGGTGAAGGATATTATTGGGGAGTTACAAATATAAATTACTAAGATTACATTTGTAAATGAGGTATTTGAAATATATATTTCTTTTTAGTGCATTTGTTTTATCAATCGGTTCAAAGAGTACATTGAACCATATGAAAATACCTGCTTATTATGAACTTGAACTAAAAGGTTTGAATAATAGGATAAGCAATGACCTATCTGAATTTGATAAGGCTGAATATATTTCCAGTAAAGTAAATCGATTCATCAAAAAATGGGAGCTGAAAGGAGTTTCAGTTGCTATAATTAAGGATGAGCAGCTTGTTTATGCTCAGGGATTTGGAATTGCAAATGATGAAAATGAGCCAGTACAACCTGGTCATCTTTTTCGGGTAGCCAGTGTTTCTAAGTTAATTACAGGGATTGCTATTATGTATTTGGTAGAGCAGGGAAAGCTTAGACTTACAGATAAAGTGTTTGGCCCTGATGCCATTATAAACGATAGTACATTTAATAAGGTTAGAGATAAAAAACTTTACAATATTACAATACAGCATTTGTTGGCGCATTCTGGAGGTTGGTCTCAGAGTTATGGAGATCCGGCATTTAATTCGATAAGCATTGCCAAAAAGGTAGGAGATCCGCTACCTGCCACAATAGATACATACAATGAATTTGTAGCGAGTAGAAGACTTTCATTTCCTCCAGGCTCAAGGGTTTCCTATTCGAATATGGGATATATGTTTTTAGGGGAAGTAATTGAAAAGATCACAGGTAAAGACTATGAATCTTATATTCGGGACGAAATTTTAGTTCCTAATGGAATATTAGACATGCATATTGGTTCCAGTTACAAGGATGGACAATATTCAAATGAGGTAAATTACTACGAACAGCGTGGAAGCTTGAAGGTTCCTTCTTTTGAAGGTAGAGGTGATTATGTACCAAAAACATATGGAGGTAATCCTATTGAACTCCTAAGCGCTGCTGGTGGATGGATTTGTTCTTCGGTTGAATTGGCAAGATTGTTGGTTTTGGTCGACGGACACCCCTTTGTAAGAGATATATTATCTGATGCTTCAATTGAAACTATGACTGACAATACCTATGCGAAGGGCCCGCTGGGGTGGCGTTTTGCTTCTGGGACCGGTATTTGGACACGTACTGGAAGTATGGCTGGTACATCTGCAATGATTAAACGTCAGAATGATGGTTTAACCTGGATTTTTCTTTCCAACACCAGCAGTTGGAAAGGATCCAAGTTCACTACTGACATTAACTATTTCATGAACCAAATAACATCTAGAGTTTCTCAGTGGCCAGATGTAGATCTTTTCAATTATTATCCCATTGAAAGTTTAGAAATCGCTTTCATTCAGTAAACTGCTTTACAGCATTTTTCATTCATTTTTAGATTCTTGCTAATAAATAATTTCTATTTTTAGAGTGAATAAGATATGAGGGGATATGAAAAATTTGCTGCTTTTTTTACTAGTCTACTTGATTTCACAAGTTGTATTTTCACAGGAAGAATATGTTTTTAATATTGATTCTGTGACCTGTCCGAAGGTTGCTGTTAATGATTGTCAAAGCCTGCCGTATATGAGTGCTGATGTCTCTGTAATGTATGAGCAATTCAACAGGATGTACACCCGAAAAATAGATTGTGGCCCGCCGGCTCATATTTCAAGTGTTGAAATAGACAAACCAGACTTATACTATTCGATAAAAAAACTATCCAAATATTATTTTAAAGGTCTCAAAAAAGGAATAATTGATAAAAATGAGGCTGAAAAGGAACTGCAGGATATTCTACAAAAATGCATGGCATTACATTCGTTAAAAACATCTCCAATTGAGCAAGAGTTAAAAGCTGCCAATAATCCGACAGAAATATTAGGTATTTTTCAAAAAATTGTAATCGAATAGGCGCAATTAATTTCAATTTATCAGCAATCAACTATTTATTTAAATTTCGCCGATACCTCGCATTCTATGCAGGCATTTAATTGTTTTGTTCATCTTTTTATGGGGTGAACTTTTAAACTCTTAGCTTGTTAGTTAAGTTGATTTTAGGAATAATTAAATGTTAAATAAATAGTTAGGTATATGTCTGATTTTAAAATCCTAATGCCAAAATTAGGAGAAAGTGTACAGGAAGCAACTATTACCAAATGGTTCGTAAAAGAAGGTGATAAAATTGAAGAAGATGATTCAATTTTTGAAGTTGCTACCGATAAAGTTGATTCTGAGATACCTTCTCCTGTTGATGGTGTAATTTCAAAAGTATTTTTTGAAGAAGACGCATTGGTTCCTGTTGGTGAGGTTGTTGCCATCGTAAAATTGGATGATGATGACGATGAAATCCTAGAAGAGCCAACAAAAGAGAAAGAGGCCGCAGAACTGAAAGTCGAAGAAAAACAGCCAGTTGCTGAGAAAAAGATACAAGAAGCTCCGGAAGCTCCGGAAATAAAGGAAGAAGTTAAGCCAGTCGTTCAGGAACAAAAAGTAACGGATGATTTTAAGTCTTCAAGTAACCGATTTTATTCACCGCTAGTTAAGAGCATTGCACTTCAGGAAGGAATTAGCTTGGCTGAATTGGAATCGATTAGTGGATCTGGTCATAATGGACGTGTTCAAAAGAATGATTTGCTAAAATATCTGGAAGATCGTAAAGCAGGTAAAATTACGAAACCTGCTGCTGATAAAGTAGAGAAACCATCAATGCCTAAAGTTAGTCCATCAATTGCATCAGGAGAACAAATCATTGAAATGGATCGCGTTCGAAAATTGATTGCGGATCACATGGTCAAGTCAAAACAAACATCAGCACACGTAACGTCAGTTGTAGAAGCAGATGTAACTGATTTGGTTTTATGGAGAACAAAAGTTAAGGATCAATTCCAACAAAAATATGGAGAGAAACTTACTTTCATGCCCGTGTTTATTGAGGCAGTAGCCAAGGCTTTAACTGAGTTTCCATTAGTGAATTCATCAGTAGAAGATAATAAAATCTATTTACATCCAAATGTAAATATGGGAATTGCTGTTGCCAAACCAGATGGAAACCTTGTTGTTCCGGTAATAAAGGAAGCTGAACAGAAGAACTTGCTCGGTTTGACAAAAAGCATGAATCAATTGGCCAATGGTGCCCGCAATAATAAATTAAGTCCGGATGATTACCAGAGCGGTACATTTACGATTACGAATTTCGGTTCTTTCAGAAACATAATTGGAACACCAATTATTAATCAGCCACAAGTTGCAATACTTGCAACAGGAAGTATTGAGAAAAAACCTGCCGTTATGGAAACTTCAACTGGTGATGTAATTGTAGTTCGGCATAAAATGTTTTTATCACTTTCTTATGATCATCGAATTATCGATGGTGCCTTAGGAGGTGCTTTCCTAAGAAGAATTGCAGACATACTGGAAGGTTTTGATCCTTCTCGTGAAGTCTAAGTGTAGAATGTCTAAAAATCAAAAATAATATGACAACTGTTCCAAAAGTATATTCAATAAAAAAGACTCCAAAAGAAACGATTGTTAACTGGTACCGGCTTTTGGCTTTAGGACGTGAGATTGATAACAAAGCTCCCAATTACCTGAAACAGGCAATTGGTTGGTCTTACCATGCATCTTATGCTGGACATGACGGTATTCAGCTGGCAATTGGCCAATTGTTTGAAAAGAAAGTTGATCACATGTTTTTTTACTATCGTGATTTACTATCGGCTCTTTCTGCTGGTCTGACAGCTGAAGAAATAATACTGAATGGTATTTCCAAAGCAACGGACTTAACCAGTGGAGGGCGGCATATGTCAAATCATTATGCCAAAATTGATTGGAATATTCACAATGTATCATCACTTACTGGAAATCACACCCTTCATGCCGTTGGAGTGGCTCGGGCTATAAAATATTATGGCGAAAAGGCAGTCGCAATCAGTTCACAAGGTGAGTCATCTGTCTCAGAAGGTTATGTTTATGAGGCAATTAATGGTGCTTCTAAAGAAAAGCTTCCTGTGATTTTTGTAATTCAGGATAATGGGTACGGTATTTCTGTTCCCAAAAAAGATCAAACTGCAAACCGAAAAGTTGCCAATAATTTCTCTGGATTTAAAAATTTGAGGATTATTCATTGCAACGGAAAGGATGTATTTGATTCAATGAATGCGATGACTGAAGCGAAGAAGCATGTTCTTGAAAAAGGAGAGCCAGTGATCGTTCAGGCAAATTGTGTGCGTGTTCATTCGCATTCTAATTCTGACAGACACGAATTGTACCGTTCAGAAGCAGAGCGTAACTATGTTCTGGATTATGATCCAATGGACAAATTTGAAAGAATGCTTAAGCGTTACAACAGGCTTTCTGAAGAGGAGATGGAGGAAATTATTGTCGAAGCGAAGCAAATCCTTAAAACAGCGCATAAAGCGGCATTAAAAGCTCCGGATCCTGATCCAAACACCTACTTGGATCATGTTCTCCCTGAGCCATATCAACCTGCGAAGTACACAGATGGTACTCATCAGGAAGATGGTGAAAGTAAAAAGCTCATTACTGCTTTGAATGAAACTCTAAAAGCTGAATTCCGGCATAACCCAGACACTTTTATTTGGGGACAGGATATGGCGAATAAGGACAAAGGAGGCGTTTTTAACGTTTCAAAAGGCTTACAGCAAGAATTTGGTCCTAAGCGAGTATTTAATGCGCCTATTGCAGAGGATTTCATTATGGGAACAGCAAATGGTATGTCCCGATATGATGAAAAAATTCGAATTGTCGTTGAAGGGGCTGAATTTGCTGATTATTTCTGGCCGGCGATGGAACAATATGTAGATTCAAGCCATGATTTCTGGCGATCAAATGGACAGTTTACTCCGAATGTGACTATTCGATTGGCATCCGGAGGATATATTGGAGGTGGGCTTTATCACTCACAAACAATTGAAGGTGCACTAACTTCTATTCCTGGAGTTAGAATTGTTTATCCTTCATTCGCTGATGATGCAGCTGGTCTGTTGAGAACCGCATTGCGTTCGAGAGGTATGACCATGTTTATGGAGCCAAAAGCCTTATATAACGATCCTAAAGCAGCAACTGTGATTCCTGATGATTTTGAGGTTCCATTTGGAAAAGCAAGAACAAGAAGAGAAGGATCTGATCTTTTCATTATTACATATGGTAATACAACACATATGTGCCTGGAGGCAGCTAATAAGCTTGCTGATGAAGGATTTGAATGCGAGGTACTTGACTTAAGGTCTTTAGTTCCGCTTGATAAGGAAGCAATTGTTGCCGGTGTTAAGAAGATTGGTAAAGTATTGATTGTACATGAAGATAAAGTGCATTCAGGGTTTGGTGCTGAATTGTCATCGACTATTATGGAAGAAGCTTTTGAATACCTGGATGGACCTGTAAATAGAGTAGGTTCTTCTTTTACTCCAGTTGGCTTCCACCGGTCGTTTGAACGGATAATTCTCCCAAATGCAGAAAAAATTTACAATGCAGCCAAAAACATCTTAGCTTACTAACTAAAACAAGAATTACAATGAGCAAAACTGCAATTATTTATAGTTTCAATTCTAATAAAACTGCAAAAGCCGGGGAAAAGATCAAAGAAGCAATTGGCAAATCTCTGGATGTCGAAGTTGTTAATGCAGAGGATATAACCGAAGATAAATTTCTCTCTTACAATCAACTAATATTAGGAGTTCCAACCTGGTTTGATGGAGAATTGCCGAACTATTGGGATGAATTTGTGCCCGCTTTGGAGGATTTGAATCTCAAAGGAAAAACCGTGGCTATTTATGGACTTGCTGATCAAGTTGGTTATCCGGAAAACTTTGCAGATGGGGTTGGCATTATGGCTCGGTTACTTCGAGATAGAGGTGCCACAATAGTTGGTTCAACCAAAAACGAAAAGTATGAATTTGAGTCATCTCATGCGTTGGAAAATGGTAATTTTATGGGGCTGGTATTAGATCAGGAAAACCAGGCTCGACTTTCAAAAAAGCGCATAGATGATTGGGTAACCGAGATTGTTAAAGTATTCAAAAAATAGATTGCTAATATTTTGAAGTTAACAGGCATAGGCTATTCGCTAATGCCTGTTTTTTTTATTCCATATCTGAGAGATATGAGATAAGTCGGTTTTTCCTTTACAAAAAGGATATCTTTACCAGCGAATTAAACAATTAAAAGACATGAAGAAAAAGAAAATGATAGCCCTTGTGGCACATGATAATAGAAAGAAAGATATGATGGAATGGGTTTCCTGGAATTGGAACGAATTTGTTCCTCATAGTATCGTTTGCACTGGAACAACCGGAAAGCATGTTCAGGATGTATTGACAGATAGATGTCATGAGCACGATATTGCTCCTCCGGAAGTAATTCGTTTAAAATCGGGGCCGTTAGGAGGAGATCAGCAACTTGGATCGATGATTGCTGAAGGAAAGGTGGATATGCTTATCTTTTTTTGGGATCCAATGCAACCGCAACCTCATGATGTTGATGTGAAAGCGCTATTAAGAATAGCAGTATTATATAATATTCCAACTGCATCTAATCGGTCTACAGCTGATTTTATGATTTCTTCAAAACTGTTTCATCAAGAATACAAACCCACTGTAAAAGATTATTCAACTTACATTAAAAGGGAAGTAGATCTGTGACAATCAATGGCTAAATGTGAATTAATTAATGTAAACTAAGTTGTAATGCAGTGACGATATATGTAAATATGCATGTATAAACAACTCTTGGTTAAGACTTTATGTGGCTGTCGGGCAATTTACATATGTACCGTTCTTGATTTTTTAAAAAAATATACCAGATAATATATGTTTCAAATACGGATATTATACAGATTACTAATGGTTGATTTGAGTGAATCTTCAAATAGTTTTATTAAATGTATTCTGATTATTCCAGGCATATAATTGATACAAATCTGTTAATGGTAGTATAAAAGTAGAAAGTATTCTCAAAAAAGGACTTCAGAATTATAACATAATTAAGTCAATTTCTTGGCGATATTTCAAACTCAATTGAACTCTTATAAGAAAATTAGAATCTATAAAACTGTATTTAAAGTTGGAATACATGGTAAACGTTAGTTATAGGCTGTGTTTCTAATGCAATTAAAGTTTTATATAACTGTTTTAACGAAATATTCTAACTGAGAAAAAGTATGGATAAAATTGAGCTATTGACAGAGTATAATTGTCTTATTTAATGAATTACAGTAAAACTTTCAAAAAAACACATTTGTCCTATAGTTGATATTATGTTATTTATGTGTGTTTAAAAAAAGAGGGAAAATTAATCCCTCCCTTTATATCTCTTATTGATTGATTTCTTCAAGTCGCTTATTTACGCCTTCATATTTCTCCATCATTTTCAGACGGTAATAAAGTGTTTTAAGTGCTTCAAGTGAAAAAGAATCTTCTGGCTTAAGCTCAGAAGCTCTTTCCATATAAGGAATTGCTTTCTTAAACTCGATATCAGCTTTAGCAATTTCTGCATCATATTTATCAGGTTCGCTGGCAGGAACTGAATTTGCAACATCTATTTGCTTTACACCTAAGTTATAATATATAGTTCCCAGGTTGTAATATGCATCGTAATAATCGTCTTTTAACTCGATAGCTTTTTTATACGAAACAACAGCATCTTCTATTCTTTCTAATTTATCAAATAATGAACCTTGAGCAAAATAGAAAGTTGCATTTGTTGGATCTTGATCAATAGCTAGTTTTAAGTATTTCATTGCATCATCTACCTTGTTAGAATTTAGATAGATATTAATGAGTTGAACCATGATTGAACTATTCTCAGGATACTTTTCAAAACCTTCCTGTAAAGTCTCCAATGCCCCAAGAGTATCAGTTTTAGATATATAGCTAGATGCAATTAACTCATACGTACGAGCACCGTTATATCCTAATTCAGCGGCATCTTTATAATATTTAATGGCTTCATCAAATTTTTCAGCATTATAAGCAGCTAAACCGGCATTATAAATAATTACAGTATCAATTGAAGCTTCTCCTTCTTCAGCCATTAATGGCATTTCTTCAATTTCTAAAATCCTCTTAAACGATTCCAATGCTGTATTGTAATCATTATCATTGAAAGCTTTTACCGCTTGGTCTGTAAAGTCAGAAGTCAGCAGGGTAAGTTTAATTTTAATAGTTGGATTGTTACGATCTTTATCATCCAGTTCTAACGCTTTTTTGTAAGATTCCAGCGCTGTACTTAATGGATTCTCAACTTGTTTCTTTACGTTTTCATCTTTTGATTGATAAACCGCTTGGTAAATTTCGCCTCTAACTTCCCATGTTTTTGGCCAAGGAATTGTTTTTTCAGCTTTTGGATTGTTAGGATCAATAGTTTCTTTAATTGCATCCAATGCTTCCTGCAGCTTCTGGGTATCTTTATAACTTTGAGCGCTGATTACTTTCCCTTTTTGGGCGTAAGTGGCAGCAACACAAACAATTAAAGCGATTAATAGAATAGTTCTCTTCATCATGTTATTAATTTTTTATTTTTTTTGCTACAAATTTAATTTTTTTAGTTTCTCTTTCAAATAAATTTGAGATAGCTTACCTATTCATTTCCAGTTTCCTCAGGTGTACCTGTTTCTTCTACAGTATCCTCATTTTCTATTTGAACTCTGGCAACAGAAGCAATCTTATCATCAGTTTTCAAGTTGATTAATCTCACACCTTGAGCGGCACGTCCCATAACTCTTAAACCTGAAATTGGCTGTCTGATTGTTAGTCCATTATGTGTGATGATCATTAAATCATTATCATCACTAACACTCTTAATTGCTATCAACCTACCAGTCTTTTCAGTAATGTTTATGGTTTTAACACCTTTTCCGCCTCGGTTTGTAATACGATAATCTTCAATGCTTGAACGTTTACCATATCCATTTTCGGAAACAACAAGAACGTCTTCAGACTCTTCTTTCACACATATCATGCCAACTACTTCATCGTTCTCATTTCCAAGGGTTATGCCCCTCACTCCAGACGCTGTTCTTCCGATAGCACGTACAATACTTTCATTGAATCGGATAGCTTTTCCCGATTTAACTGCGATCATGATATCCTCAGTTCCATCTGTTAAGCGAGCTTCCAGTAATTGGTCTCCTTCACGAATCGTAATCGCATTTACACCATTTTGACGCGGACGTGAATACGCTTCAAGAGACGTTTTCTTTATGATACCTTTCTTAGTACATAAAATGATAAAGTTATTGTTGATGTATTCCTCATCATCTAATTTTTTCACTTTGTTGTAAGCCAACACTTTATCATCTTGCTCAATATTCAACAAGTTCTGAATAGCTCGGCCTTTCGAAGTTTTACTTCCTTCTGGTATTTGATACACTTTTAACCAAAAACATCTACCTTTTTCAGTAAATAGTAATAAGGTATTGTGCATGGTTGCAATAAACATGTGCTCCAGAAAGTCTTCATCACGAGTTGTACTTCCTTTAGAACCAACGCCTCCCCTACCTTGAGTTTTAAATTCTGTAAGCGGTGTACGTTTAATGTATCCTAAATGAGAAATAGTAATTACCATCTCTTCATCAGCATAGAAATCTTCAGGATTGAATTCTTCCGCATTCGGAACAATCTCCGTTTTGCGTTCGTCTCCAAATTTTTCTTTTACTTCAAGCAGTTCGTCCTTGATGATATTCATTCGCAATTCTTCGCTTGCAAGAATTGCTTTACACTCCTCAATGAAGTTCATTATTTCCTCATATTCAGCTCTTAGCTTATCTTGCTCAAGACCAGTAAGCTGACGAAGTCTCATTTCAACAATTGCTCTTGCCTGAATTTCAGACAACTCAAAACGTTGGATCAATTTTTCACGAGCTTCATCCGGATTCATTGATCCGCGAATAATAGCAATTACTTCATCAATGTTGTCACTTGCAATAATTAAACCTTGCAAAATGTGTGCTCTTTTTTCAGCTTGGTCCAATTCGTATTGAGTGCGTCGAACAACTACTTCGTGACGATGATCAACAAAATAGTGAATCAGATCCTTCAGGTTCAACATTCTTGGACGACCTTTAACAAGGGCAATATTGTTTACACTAAAGCTGGTTTGAAGCTGTGTGTATTTGTACAATTTATTTAAGACAACATTCGAAATTTCATCTTTCTTAATGTCAATAACGATGCGCATTCCATCTCTGTCCGATTCATCATTGACATTACTGATACCTTCAATCTTTTTCTCATTGACTAACTCAGCTGTTTTCATTATCAATTCAGCCTTGTTAACCAAGTATGGAATTTCGGTAATAATTATCTTTTCACGGCCGGTTGAAGTTGTTTCAATATGAGCTTTTCCACGAATAACAATCCGTCCACGGCCAGTTTCAAATGCCTCTTCAACTCCTTTGTAACCATAAATAATTCCACCAGTAGGAAAATCGGGTGCTTTGATGATTGGAATAAGCTCAGTTATTTCAATTTCCCTATTATCAATGTATGCAACGATTGCATCAATCGTGTCTGATAAGTTGTGAGGTGGCATATTCGTCGCCATACCAACTGCGATACCAGACGCACCATTCACCAAAAGGTTAGGAATTCTTGTTGGAAGAACAGTAGGTTCGTTTAACGACTCATCAAAATTCGGCTGAAAATCAACTGTATTTTTGTCAAGATCAGTAAGAGTTACCTCTGCGATTTTTGCAAGGCGTGCTTCTGTATAACGCATTGCAGCGGGACTGTCGCCATCAATTGAACCGTAGTTTCCTTGTCCGTCTACCAATGGATATCGCAGGGACCATTCCTGGGCCATCCGCACCATCGTAAAATATACTGATGAATCACCATGTGGGTGATATTTACCAAGAACCTCACCAACTATACGAGCAGATTTTTTGTAGGGACGATTTGAAAACACTCCAAGTTCATTCATACCGTACAAAACACGGCGGTGAACAGGTTTGAATCCATCCCTCACATCAGGTAATGCTCTTGAGACGATAACCGACATCGAATAATCGATGTAGGCAGACTTCATTTGTTCTTCAATATTGATTTTTATTATCTTTTCGCCTTCAGACATTTATTCCTCCTTTTCAAGCTTGTTTAGATTTGAAAATTAAAGTCACAAAAATACAAAAATACTAATTAAACCGGTTATAATATGCGGTTTTTAGTTGATGTTATTTTATAAGATTTTAACAGGTCAATGTTCAAAAAATCAACAAATTAAATAAAACTGTTATCAAATAATATGTAATTTTAGATCTTATAAGCTATATTTATAGCACATCTGACACATCAACTTTTAGGAATGGTTTTTGTTTAAGATGGTAATTTAAACGATACTATATTTTATTAATTATGGATTCTCAATTTTCACCAAGAATAAAAGATGTTCTTACCTATAGCCGGGAGGAGGCTATTCGGTTAGGCAATGATCAGATTGGGACTGAGCATATCTTTTTGGGGATTTTGAGAGATGGAGAAGGGATAGCAATTGATATTCTTACCAATCTTGGGGTTAATCTTATTGAAATAAAGGAAGTTATTGAAGATAGCTTACGAACAGAAAATGAAATTGACCCACAAGCTTCTGTACAGCTCTTAAAATCAGCCGAAAAGGCATTAAAGTTAGTATACCTGGAAGCCCGGGCATTTAACAGTTCAACAATCAATACTGGTCATTTATTGTTAGCAATATTGAAAGATAAGGAAAGCAAAATCGCCAATTTATTAAATGAATTTCACATCAATTATTATATTCTAAAGTCTCGACTTGAGGACTATAAACAACCTGAATCCAGATCGGATTTTGGAGAAGATGATGATGATGCTGATGATGCATTTTCAAAACCTCCTTCCTCTGGATCGACGTCTAAAAAAAGCAATAATCCAAAATCTGAAACTCCTGTACTGGATAATTTTGGAATTGACATCACTCGTGCAGCAGAAGATAATAATCTGGATCCTATTGTTGGACGTGAGCGCGAAATTGAGCGATTAGCGCAAATTCTTTCCAGAAGAAAGAAAAATAATCCGATACTTATTGGTGAACCCGGTGTTGGTAAGTCAGCAATTGCAGAAGGATTGGCTATTCGCATTATACAAAAAAAGGTATCTCGCGTGTTGTTTGACAAGCGTGTAGTGAGTCTTGATATTGCTTCAATAGTAGCAGGTACAAAGTATCGCGGACAGTTTGAAGAGCGCATGAAAGCAATCTTAAACGAATTGGCAAAAGTTACAAATGTCATCCTATTTATTGATGAGATTCACACAATTGTTGGTGCAGGTGGTGCAACTGGATCCTTGGATGCTGCAAACATGTTGAAACCAGCATTGGCAAGAGGTGAAATTCAATGTATTGGAGCCACTACTCTGGATGAATATCGTCAGCACATTGAAAAAGATGGTGCTCTGGAAAGACGTTTTCAGAAAGTGATGGTCGAACCAACTTCAATGGATGAAACTGTTGAAATTCTGCACAATATTAAGGAACGATATGAGGAGCATCACAATGTCACTTATACTGACGAGGCTATTGAAGCTTGTGTGAAGCTCACTTCAAGATACATCACCGATAGATATTTACCAGACAAGGCTATTGATGCGTTAGATGAATCTGGCTCAAGAGTTCACATCTCCAATATTAATGTACCTGATAAGATTGTTAAGTTGGAAGAAAAGATTGAAGGAACTCGCGAGGAGAAGATTAAAGCTGTAAAAAGTCAGAACTTTGAAGTGGCTGCCAGCTTTAGGGACAAGGAGAAAAACTTGCTTCAATTGCTTGATCAGGAAAAAGAAGCATGGGAAAAAGAACTGATCAATCATCGAGAAATCGTTTCTGAAGAAAAAGTGGCAGAAGTTGTTGCCATGATGTCAGGCGTACCAATTCAGCGAATTGCGCAGGCTGAAGGCAAGCGATTGATGAACATGGGCAAAGAGCTGAAAGGCAGTGTTGTTGGCCAAGATGATGCTATTGCTAAAATTGTAAAAGCAATTCAACGAAACAGAGCTGGCTTGAAAGATCCAAACAAACCCATTGGTTCATTTGTATTTCTTGGACCTACCGGTGTTGGAAAAACTCAATTAGCCAAGGTTTTAGCAAAATATTTATTTGATAGCATTGACTCTCTCATTCGTATTGATATGAGTGAATATATGGAGAAATTCTCTGTGTCGCGATTGGTTGGTGCACCTCCCGGATATGTTGGATATGAAGAAGGTGGTCAGCTGACAGAAAAAGTTCGCAGAAAACCATATGCTGTTGTTTTATTGGATGAGATAGAAAAAGCGCATCCTGATGTATTTCATTTACTCTTGCAAGTGTTAGATGAAGGAAGATTGACGGATAGTCTCGGCCGAAGTGTTGATTTCAAAAACACAATCATCATCATGACATCCAATATCGGATCAAGACAATTGAAGGATTTTGGACGTGGAGTTGGTTTTACGACACAAAAAACAGCAGAAGATGAAAGTGATCATGCTAAATACATTGTTCAGAAAGCACTGAAACGTGCATTTGCTCCTGAATTTTTGAACAGGATTGATGATGTAGTCATGTTCAATACACTTTCTAAAGATGATATCTCTGAAATCATTGATATTGAATTGAAAGGATTATATCAGCGAGTTGAATCACTTGATTATAAGCTTAAAATATCCAAGGCTGCAAAAGATTTTATCGCAGAAAAAGGATATGATTCTCAATATGGCGCCCGTCCATTAAAAAGAGCCATTCAAAAGTATCTGGAAGACGAGATGGCAGAAGTAATTATCAGAGCTTCTATTTCGGAGGGTGATACCATTTCCATCGGATTTGACAAGAAGAATGAAAAAATCAAAATAAAGATTTTAGCGACAAAGAAAACAACATAGAAAAATCCGGTCAAGCTGACCGGATTTTTTATTGCTTCTCATCCGGAATTAAAACTCTGGATTTTGGTAAATATTGAGGATATTTTTCCTGGATAAACCGAATTAACTCTTCCCGAACAAATACCCGCAAATCCCATGCAGATGGAGAATCAGCAGAGCTGACTAATGCCCTAACTTCCATGGTCTTATCGGTTGTATTGGTTACTTGCAAAACATTTACTTTTCCATCCCACTTATCAGTACGATTCAAAATATTGGTCAACTCGGTGCGCATTTTATCTATCGGAAAGCCATAATCAACATAAACGAATACTGTTCCGAGAATCTCCGCTGAAGTTCTGGTCCAATTCTGAAAAGGCTTTTCAATAAAATAATTCACTGGTACAATTAATCTTCTTTTATCCCATATTCGAACAACAACATAGGTTAGCGTTATTTCTTCAATCCATCCCCACTCCCCTTCTACTATAACTACATCATCAAGCCTAATTGGCTGCGTAATGGCTATTTGAAAGCCTGCCAGAAATAATGAAATACTTTTTTGAGCAGCAAAACCAATAATCAAACCGGCAATACCAGCACTTGCCAATAAGCTCATTCCCACTTTTCTTATTCCGGGAAAAGCCATCAGTGTTATTGCAAATGCAAGTATCAAAATAATGGTTATCAATATCCTTTCCAGAACCAATAACTGAGTGTGTATTTTTCGCGCTTTGAGATTATCTTTTGACCCAAGATCATATTTATCTAATACGATTATTTTTATTCCGCGTATTGCATTTATTATTAACCATGATATTGAAATATTAATAAAGATAGTGGCGAAAATATTCATATCTATTAATAAATCTTCGCCAAATTGTGTCAGTGGATAAAATACCGTGGACGCAATAACAATGAATAAAAAAATGAGGGGTGTGCTAACCAGTCCTACAAATTTAATCCAAACCTTGCCAGGATAACGGTTTCTCACAAGTCTTTTTAAATAAGATACGATTAAATATCCCAGCAAAATACCGAATAATATCCCCCCAATGGTGATCCCTGTTTTAATTAAAATATCCATATAAAATTTTTGTGTTTACTAAATAGAACAACACAGTAGCTAATTGTTTAAGTACAGCATTACTTTTTACCTAAAAAACGGATAGCCATTAAACTAATATCGTCAGCTTGCTTAGTTTCCCCCTTAAATAACCAAAGACTTTTTAAAATTCGTTTGACAAGTTCTTTTGGGTATAATTCCGTTAAGTTATTTACGTTTTCGGCCAAGCGATCTGTTCCATAGAATTGATCCTGGGCATCTTTACAATCAATAACGCCATCAGTATAAATTAGAATACTGTCTCCCGGATTTAAAACAACTGAATCCCCTTTGTATGTTTTATTTGGATAAAGCCCAACCGGCAGTCCATGTGTTTTATCCAATAATTCTGCTGATTTTTCGTCTCGAATGAT
Organism: Sunxiuqinia sp. A32; assembly: GCF_052690465.1. NCBI lineage: Bacteria > Pseudomonadati > Bacteroidota > Bacteroidia > Marinilabiliales > Prolixibacteraceae > Sunxiuqinia > Sunxiuqinia sp. A32. The sequence continues at coordinate 94,473 of NZ_JBQYLI010000002.1, read as the reverse complement.
AAAAGGATAATTGTGCGCTGCATTACAATAACTCAACACACCACTTTCAATATCTAAAATTCCCAGAAAAAGTGTAAGAAAATTTTGACTGTTATTCTGTTTACTAAGTTCCTTATTAACATTTTCAACAATATTGCTGGCAGATAAAATAGTTGCTTTACTTTTTATTAGAGTGTGAGCAACCGCCATGAAAAGTGCCGCAGGAATACCTTTCCCCGAAACATCTCCTATGGTGAATAAGAAGTGTTTCCGATCAATAAAAAAGTAATCATACAAATCTCCACCAATGCTTTCAGCAGGGTGTAATTCCGCATATAAATCAATTCTTTTACTTTCCGGGAATTCCGGATCAGATTCAGGAACGATGGTTGTTTGTATTTCTTTAGCAGATTTTATATCGCGCTCGTATTTCCGACGGTCTTTTCTACTTTGCGATTGTTCCTTCAAGTAGGCGCTATATTGCTTCTGAAGTTCTTCCAGACTCTCATTTAGCAACTCCAGTTCATTCCTCCGATTGCTATGGGGTTTCTTTCCTGAACCATACTGTTGTAACGATCGGATTACTTGCATGAGAGGTGATAATAATTGTTTAAAAAGCAGAATAATAATCAAAAAAATGATTAGTAATCCAACAATTGAAACAGTCACTATTTTCCTAAAAACCAGCGTTAAATCCTTAAACAATTCCTTGGTCGGAACGACTGTAAATACCAACCAATCGGTATAAGGAATATTCGTCACATAAAACCAGGCTTTTTGGTAATTCAGTAATTCAGGGTATGCAAATCCGTTAATTGAACCTTCTTGTTCTAATTTTTTTCGGTAAAATTCCGGATCATTGGGAAAAATCTTTTTAGAGACTTCAAATATATTTCGATTCATGATCCAATCCTTCTTTGGATGCGTCAAATAGGTTCCATCTTTCGATACGATAAAAGTGAATCCACTTTCCTGAATTTTTATTCCTGAAACAATTTTGTTTAGGAAATCAAGATTTATCTCACTTATCAACGCCCCAATATTTCTACCTTCATAATTTGTAATAGACTGAATATATGAGATTAACAAGGTATTATCATCATCTTCACAATAGAATGGATCAGACCACTCTCCTGCCTTTTTACCAATAATATTTTTGACTATATCAGGAAATCGATTCTTTAAACAAAGTTCAGATGTGTCTTTTAATAAAACCGCTTCATTATTCTTACGAATGACACTCACACTGTGATGATTGTAACCTGGCATTTCAATTTCACCATGCATTGCATAAAGAATCTCGTTGTCTTTTATCACTTCTTCTAAAAACAGATCGAGATCTCCATGCATATAATAATAAGGCGCTTGAGAAACCACGTTTTTACTGATTTCCTGAGTTGTTATTACATTCCTGGCAATTTGATTAATTATAAGTCCTGATTGATTTGTTGCTGCTTCAGTAATATTTTGCATCAAGACTTTCTTCCCAAAGTCATAATTTAGATAATTGACTATTCCAATTACAACAAATACTGTAAGCAAAACATACAAGCTCAATCGAAAAGCAATACTATGTTTCTTCATAAAGATTTTCCTCCAAACAACCTATTACAAGTTATGAAAAATGAATTTCAAAGGAAAGATTTTTTTGACTCTTTAATTAACCATTCTCTCGTTCCAATATATTGACAAGTTTTGGTAGCCAATGCAGCCGCTTTTTCCAATGCAGATTTCATCGAGATTTGTTGCAGAATATAGTGACAGAATGCTCCATGAAAGAAATCTCCGGCGCCAAGTGTGTCTTCCGGATCTATATTATTGACGGGCACTTCGCGTATATTTCCTTCATGCAGATACAAGATAGATTTTTCGCCTTGTGTAATTACGGGAAAGGATACTCCTTCCCTATCTAAATACAGAAATACATCATTTGGCGAAGTGCATTTTGGAGGGTGAAAATTCGCAGAACAAATAGCGTAATCAACATATTTTAGAAGATTATTCAAGTGTGGTTTCCAACTTCCGCCGTCAAAAACAATCGGAACATTTCTCTTTTTTGCCTCAATGCATACTTGTTCTGCCACTTCAGGATAGAATCCATCAATATGCACTAATTTCGGATTGAATTTATTAAATAAGGATGGAACATCGACCGTTACCTTATCAGATGGATTATAAGTAAAAATATTCCTGTCACCATTCGATTTTGAGGTAATAACTGAAGCTAAAACAGGCAACTGTTCGCTATCTGTATATAAATCAATATGCTCGATTCTATTTTGCTCAAAATCGTCAGTAAAAAGTTTTCGAAATGGGCTGTTTCCAACTCCACTTACTAAAGTTGATTGACCTCCTAAAAATGAATATGCAACAGACGCATTAGTTGCAGGACCTCCAACAAGAAGCAAGGGCTCATTTGTCTTTACTTTTTCATTTGACGATGGAAATACATCTGTAAAATACTGAATATCGAGAGTTGATAATCCAACAAATAAGGTGGTCATATCTGGTTAATTAGAGAACGATTTTTAGCAAAAAGCCGCCCCTAAATTAGAGACGGCTGAATTATTTTGTGATCGGAAAATTCTAGGTATTCATTGCACCACATACATTAATAACCTGTCCGCTAACATAGCTTGATAAGTCAGAAGCAAGGTATAATGCGGTCTTCGCAACCTCTTCTGGTGTTCCACCACGTTTTAGTGGAATAGAAGCCTCCCATGTTTTTCGTGCTTCTTCCGGAATTTGACCAGTCATTTCAGTAATAATAAATCCTGGTGCAATTGCATTGCTTCGGATACCACGTGAACCAAGTTCTTTTGCAACAGATTTAGTGAATCCAATAATACCAGCTTTTGACGCAGAGTAGTTAGATTGTCCAGCATTTCCGCTAACACCAACAACAGAACTTAGGTTAACAATAGAACCAGAACGTTGCTTTAACATGGTACGCTGAGCAGCTTTTGTGAAGTTGAATACAGATTTCAGGTTTACGTTGATTACTGCATCCCACTGATCTTCGGTCATACGCATTAATAAAGTATCTTTGGTAATACCGGCATTGTTTACCAATACATCAATGCTACCAAATTCTTTAGCAATTTCATTAACCACTTTATCAGTTTCTTCAAAATTTGCAGCATTTGAGGCATAACCTTTAGCCTTTACACCCATAGCAGCTAATTCTGCTTCGGTAGCTTTCATATTCTCATCTTCAAAAAGATCAGTGAAAGCAATATTACATCCTTCTTCTGCAAATTTCAATGCTATTGCTTTGCCAATTCCACGGGAAGCCCCGGTTACAATGGCTGTTTTTCCTTCTAATAGCTTCATCATTTAGTATTTAAAAGATTTGATTTAATCAGATTAAAATGGAAACTTCCTACTGAGTATCCAAAAAACTTGACAAATATAAAAAGATTGAACCCCTTGTTATAATTTAACAGTCAGAATTTATTAAATGAAGTCACTTTTTACAAACTGAACTAAAAAAATCGTCTTTATCAGTGAAATGTTTTGAAAAGTTGAACAGCGAAGATTTACAGTTTATACGATGATTCTGGATAATTCCTTACTTTTGCAGCATGCTTGATCAATCTACCATATGTGCCATTGCAACTGCTCCGGGAATGGGGGCAATTGCAACTTTACGTTTATCCGGTGAAAAAGCGATTGAAATCGCCGACGTTGTTTTCAAATCTAAAAAGTCTGGAAAAAAGTTATCTGACCAGTCAGCAAACAGTGTTCATTTTGGAGAGATTGTAGACGGTGATGAAATTATTGATGAAGTATTGATTAGTCTTTTCAAAGCCCCCCACTCTTTTACTGGTGAATATATCGTCGAGATTGGATGCCATGGTGCTACTTTTATTCAACAGCGAATATTGGAAGTATTAATGAAGAACGGTGCCAGAATGGCAAAACCTGGGGAGTTTACCCAACGTGCTTTTTTGAATGGCAAGATGGATTTATCTCAAGCGGAAGCTGTTGCTGATTTGATCGCTTCAAACACTGCGTCAGCTCACAAAATGGCTCTAAACCAGATGCGTGGAGGCTTTTCAAGAGAGATAAGTAATTTGCGTGGGCAGCTGTTACATTTTATAGCGATGATTGAATTGGAACTTGACTTCAGCGAAGAGGATGTAGAATTTGCAGATAGAGGACAACTCGTGAAACTAACCAATGAAATTGAGGAATTGATCGGCAAGCTGGCTAATTCGTTTCAATTAGGAAATGCCTTAAAAAACGGTGTACCTGTTGCTATTGTTGGTGAAACAAATGTTGGAAAGTCCACCTTACTTAATGCACTTTTAAATGAGGAAAAAGCTATTGTTTCAGAAATCCATGGTACTACACGCGATGTGATTGAAGACGTGATAAACATTGACGGAACAGCTTTTCGTTTTTTTGATACTGCAGGAATCCGCGAGACTACTGATAAAATTGAAACAATCGGAATTGAACGAACCTACAGCAAATTAGAACAGGCTTCAATTGTTCTCTTGGTTTTAGATCTAACAAATCCTGTTTCCCTCATGACTCAGCGACTTGAAAAAATAAGGGAGCGTATTTCTTCACAAAAATTGATAATAGTAGGCAATAAGGCTGATGCAGGTGGTCGGGAAAAAATTAATGAATTACTTGGAGACATTCAGTTAGCAGATAACGAAGACATTGCTTTCATTTCTGCTAAGCTGGGACAAAATATCGAAAGCCTGATTGATTTATTGAAAGAAGACGCTGGTGTTGGCACACTTGAAAATGATGATGTAATTGTTTCCAACCTTCGACACTACGAGGCATTAAAACACGCTCACGAAGCAGTTCTTCGGGTAATTGATGGTCTTAAAACCAACATTTCAGGAGACTTTCTTGCACAAGATATCCGCGAGTGCCTTCACTACCTGGGGGAAATAACCGGTGAAATATCGTCCGATGAAATCCTTGGACATATCTTTAAAAATTTCTGTATCGGCAAGTAAAGTTTAAGAATTTACGGGATAAATCCTTTCCAAACTTCTTTTTGTAAGGCAGGATATGGCACAAACATAAACCGGAATTTATCTTCTTCAAATTGGTTATAAATAGATTTTTCCGGGGTTATTTTAAGTTGGCGATATATTTCCGGGCTTTTGATAATCAATTCACAGTCTGCATAATTCTTATTTTTCTGCCATTCTATCTTACCGCCCGGAGTTAGTATAGGGAACCAGGCTAAACCTTTATGCGCGCGAACGTCGTCATATTCAAAACCATATTCGCGGTCGCACCAGGCACCAAAAGTCAGTGGTTGGTTCGGGTCGGCACTGATAGTGGCATGCGCCCAATATGGTGGAACAATCACCACGTCGCCAGGGTTGGCTACCACAGCAAAACAGCGTCCGGGATTATCATTAGCAGTTTCCTGCATATAAATGATAGCTTTTCCGCTCCATATTTCATATACTTCAGGTGTTGACCAGTTAGAATGTGGCGAAATTTTGTGGATATGACCTTGACTCCGAATCGGTTCTTCACCTAACCTACCAGCTGCATAAGTAACTACTCCAAATAATAAATGAAGCTTCTCAAATAGGCGTAAGTGCTCTTTTTTGCCCACATCCATAGCTATAGAATAAACAATCTCCGGGCCACTGCAGTTTGGATCACGCAAACTTTTCCGAATAGCATCTAGCGTACGATTTTCAACCTTTGGTCCAAAAACACTTTCTCCATATTCAAACCCCATTGGGTTTATAGTTGGTTTTATCTCAAATCCTGGATTAAATTTCATTGTTCTGTATTTTTCATTGTCCGGTGACCAAAAGCCACCGGACGAAGCATTCAAAATTAGACTCTTACAAAAGCTTTTAATGTTGCGCATTTCTGACCAACTTCTGAACCATATGGACGAATGGTATATGCTCCAACTTTTGCCGGTACAACAAAAACTTCGGCATAATTCACGACAAAGGGTTCAAATGCATCAGTTGGACTTTCCACAATCACTTCATCTCCCTCAACCAGACAAATCACATGAACACCCCCATTTGTGTGGTGTTCGGTTTTTTCAGTAAACCAATGCCGGTGTGTTTCAATGAATTCACGTTCATGTAACCCTGTGCGTTCTTCAACCCAACCATCACCTTCAGCAACCTTTTCAATTTGATTGACCAGGTTGTTTTGCGTCCATTCGGTTGTTCTGTCCCACTGAATCACATTTTTCCCATGCTCAATGTTAATTGGCCGTGGTTTTCCATCCATTCCAAGTCTTCCCCAATCCCAAAGTTTAAAGGTGAAAATATACGGAGTTGCACTAATTTCAAGTACCATACTTCCTTTTCCTGAACAATGAACTGTTCCGGCAGGAATCAATACATGATCGTGCTTTTTCATGGGCCAGGTCTGTATGTGTTTTTCTGCGTCGAATACAGCACCACCTTCCTGAGCTACTTCCAGATCACTCAACATTGCTTTAGGATTAACACCTTCTTTTAAGCCCAGATAAACAATGGCATCTTCTTCTACATCCATCATGTAGTAACTTTCGTCCTGTGTATAATGCATGCCAAATTTTTCCTGAATGTATTCTGTAAGCGGGTGAACCTGTAAGCTCAAATGTCCACCTTGCATGGTATCTAAAAAGTCATAGCGGATCGGGAATTCATCACCAAAACGGCCGTGCACCGCTTCACCCATTAGGTTTTTAGGATGACGAAATACCAGGTTGATGGATGGAATTTCAATAATATCTCCCCCAAATTTTAATAACAGGCTATTTTCTTCAGGTACACAGTTGAAGCACCATGCATAATTTTGAGGTTCCGGATCAAGATTGCAGACCTCTTTCATCCATTGGCCGCCCCATGGTCCCGGATCAAAAAACGGCACGACACTAAAGGGACGGTTCGAAGCCAGCTCCAATCCTTCCAAAATGCCTTTGCCTTCAACCAGTTTCGGGTGCCCTTGTTTGTTGGTATCCAAAACAAAGTCCCATTTGTCAAATAATCTCTTTTTCAGACGGTCGCACACGCGCCAATCCACAAAAAAGCCCTGTTTGTACAATAGCATCCAATCGGGGATATTGCGATTTTTCACGCCAATATTGTCAACCAAATGTTTTCGCATTCGTAATTGAATTTCCCAGCGTGCCATGTCGGCATACACCAACAAATCCGGTTTTGGGCAAATATGAGCAGCCCCTGTTCCATAAATTACGATTGTTTCTTCACCTGCATTTTCGATATCATTCTGCAGATTTCTTACTTTTTCAGGATTAAAAAATGGTTCAATACCCAGTCGAGTCAGGAACCCAAAAATACGGTCGTTGGTTACATCCGGAAAAACCAGTTTTTTGATTTCATCTTCAGCAAGCATATAATCTTCAGCGAGAATAAACCAGTCAGCTTTTAAGCCGACTTTCAGATTTGAAATCACCTCCTCGTGAATTACTCCCTGATAGGTTTCAATCACCACCAGTTTTTTCTTGCATGTCAAGGTTTCAATTTTCTTGTTTAACCGCGAACAAATAGCTTCCCAGCCGTTTTCAACTTTATACTTTGTATTTTTCACCTCCACAAAAGGAAGGTTATTGAACTTTGAGGGCTTGTTTAAATATCTTTTCATCTTTAATAATATTCTATTGCAAGACTCTTCTAATTCGGTTAAAGTCTGCTTATTATTTTCCTGGTTTTTAACTCTTCTGAAATGGATGCGTCTTTGATGATCTTAGTCATCCGCTGATGCCATTCAACATCGCGCCACATGCCGACAAACTGAGGACCACAGAAATTGCTGGTTGCCATGGCAACCCACTGTCCTGTATTTGCCGCAGTTTTTACTGCCAGTTCACCAAGCTCTTTAATGATGTCCCATTTCAACAACGGCCAGTCTTTAAAATCAACCAACCCCCAGCATTCGGTGGTAATTAGAGGCTGATTTGTTGCTTTAGCAGAATTCGCTACCAACTGAATCTCATCAGTAAGTAATTGCTGCCAATAACTTTTTCGTTCATGATATACCCGCTCGTAATTTGCCACCAGATTTTGATAACCAACAGGTGAAAAACGCTCATAATTGTAGTCAACAGCTTTGTCGTATTCACCATCATTTAACTGGGCCATCCACAAATGATGCTCGATAAAATCAAAATAGGATAAATCACGCTCAGCATATAATTCAGGCTTTCCTCCTGTAAATGAATAGCAATAAGGGAGTTCCGGGTAAGCCGATCGGACAAACCCGATGGATTCTTTCATAAATTGGATGGATTTCTCCGTGTGCCAGTAAGTCCAGGTATTTTCAGGAGGATCGTTTTTAAAGTACGGACACCAGATATCTCCCGGCCACTCGTTGCATAAATCAACATACAAAATCGAATCGAGCAAGCCATCTTTGGCAATACTGTCAAGCGTTTTAATCCAGTTTTCTGCCATCTTTTCCGGCCCGTCAATATTCATGAGTACCCTATCAACATCTTCACGATACCAGCTCGAAAGGCCTACTTTCACATTCCGCTCCCGGCATTTTGCAATAAACTGATTCAGAAAGGGCTGCACTCTCACTTTTGTTTTAGCCGGACTTCCCCACATTTGAACATTCCAAACCGGTAAAAGCGTGTATTCTTTTGTTGAATCTTCCCCAATTAAATGCGGATACGCATCAATCCGAACTGCATTGTAACCTCGCTCAACCAGTTCATCGAGAGCCTGATCCCAATCTTCATAGCCAGCACCGGCCCATCGCCGCTCCAACCATGAAAAATCCCACATGGCTATTGCCAGTGGCTCGATTTTTTTGGCTGAAGGTTTTGCAAAACGGCTTGCTGTACTTATACCTCCACTGAGCATTGCCCCGGTTACAAGCGTTGAATATTTAATAAAATCTTTTCGTTCCATCGTTTAAAATTTATGCATCTATTGTCGTAGTAAATATTGATGAATTGCATGTTGTGATTGTCCAGTGTTTTTTTCAAATTTCGACTGCCGATCGAACCAGGTAATCAGCTCCGTATAAAGCGGCAGAATTGACACTCTTTGCTTCGATTAGTTTCACATTGCCCCACGGAGTCCAGGCATATTGGTTCATCCGCTTTTGTAGTTCGGGCAGAATGACGGCGGCACTTTTCATGATCCCACCACTCAGAATTATTACTTCCGGATCGAAAGCATGAATCATGGTAATTAATCCGGACGACCATACCGAGAAACAATGATCAAGTACCTCTTCTGCTACCGGGTCTTTTAATGCTACATTTCGAAAAAGGGCCTCAAAATCGAGTAATTCCTCACTTTTCATCAAGCTTGCTTCAAATTTGGAATTTGAGCAGATGAGCTCCGGTAGTTTCCATGTTGAAGCTTCCGACTCCATACACCCGATGTTGCCACAGGTGCATTTTCCGCCTCGGTGATTCACCGTAAAATGTCCGCCCAGATTTCCTGCCTGAAAGTGTTTTCCCCGCAGCAATTTTCCTTCAATCAGCACGGCTGAACCGATTCCTGTTCCCAGGGTCACCATTACCATATTTTCATATCCGGCGCCGGCGCCGTGTTTCCACTCTCCAAGAAGCGCAACCCGGGCATCGTTTTCCAGAAACAAGGGAACTCCCCAGTTTTGATTTGCCCACTGAACCAAATCCAGATCAGGGGCATCGTCGTATTTTTTATTGGTTGACAAAACCCTGTTTCTCGCAGAATCCACCAAACCGGGAAAGGAAAAACCAATTCCCAGCAAATCTTTTGTCGATAAATTCTGCTCTTTCAGCAAGAGGTTAATTTCCTTTTCAACAACCGGCAGATTGTTGGCCAATCCATCCAGTGAAGCTGCATTAGCAAAACTGGTCGCCACCAGGCCAGTTTCATTCAATAATCCAAGCTTCATAATTGTTCCTCCAAGATCAATCGCAATTGTCCACATACCAACTTATTTTATTAGTTCTTTTTCCAACTCTTCCAATGTTTTCCCTTTTGTTTCAGGCACAAAACGCCATACGTACCAAAAACTAAGTATGCAAATCAGTCCAAATATTAAGAAGGTTGCTGCACCGCTAAAAACATCCAGCATAACCGGGAATACAATAGTTACTCCAATACAGGCGGCCCATAATGATACCAAAGTGATTGACATTCCTTTACTGCGAAGTTTGTTTGGAAATATCTCAGAAACGATAACCCACAGTGCAGGACCAAACGAAGCAGCAAAAAAGGCAATGTATCCGAGAACAAATACTAATATCAACGCTCCGGTTGTAATGTTCTGGAAGTATAGAAACGATAGGCTGATTAGCATAACGGCCATACCTGCTGAACCCAAAAGAATTAGTTTTTTTCGTCCGAGGCGGTCGATTAACAGCATTGCAACGACTGTAAACACAAGGTTTGTTCCCCCTATAGCAATCGTCTGCAACAAAGCCGAATCATTTGATTGTCCAACCTGTGCAAAAATTTTAGGAGCATAGTACATGATCGTATTAATACCTGTAATTTGCTGAAAGATTGCCAGAAGCACTCCAATCCACAAAATACGTTTTGCTTTCGGAGACAAAAGATCTCTATACGAAGCCTGTTCCTTTACAGTGACTGTTTGTTTGATTTCCTCCAAACGCAATGTGGCTTCGCTATCCTTAGACGTTTTAAGCAAAACTGCCATCGCCTTTTCTATCTTCCCAATTCCTACCAGCCACCTGGGACTTTCCGGCACAAAGAAAAGTCCGAAAAAAAGTATAATCGCAGGGATTGCATCGATGGTCAACATCCAGCGCCAATTATTTATTCCGGTATCAACCAGTAAATAGTTCGTGAAAAATGCCACCAGTATCCCACTAACTATCGCCAACTGATTAAGAGAAACTAAACGACCTCGATATTTTGCTGGTGATACTTCGGCGATATACATGGGAGAAAGAATAGAAGCGACACCAACTGCAACTCCACCGATTATGCGGAAAAAAATAAAAACCAGTACCATCTTTGAAGTTGCGCTGCCTATGGAAGAAATTAAAAATAGAAATGCAGCCAACATTAATACTTTCTTACGACCGTATTTGTCGCCAATTTTTCCGGCCATTAACACTCCCAAAACACATCCAAACAACAGACTGCTTACCGTCCATCCCAAAGCAACTTCAGAGAGTCCAAAATAGGGTTGTATAAAAATTAAAGTACCAGCAATTACTCCTGTATCGAAACCAAACAAAAGCCCCCCGAATGCAACTATTACTGAAATAAAAACTACATAGTTTTTCATGGATAAAATTTTAAAATGTTTCGATTAGAACTGGCTCTCCATCTTGTTCCACAAGTCTTCCAGAAAATCCATTGATTGCGATCTCCTCGTAATTGTGTCCAGCATCTGACGGCCAGCAAGCACCAACAATCAGATTTTTTTCTCCCGTGTTTGCTAGTCGATGGGCAATATGTCCGCCAATGTAATGTAGACTGCCAGGATATACCTCTTCAGCCCAAACGCGTCGATTGTGATCCATTAGGATCAGTGCTCCCCGCCCCTGGATTCCCCAATAAAATTCGGCGCGATCCAATTCGGAGTGAAAATGGCCTTTAGTCATGAAATATTCATTCCCAACTTTGCCAGGATAGATTGTTGAAACACCGAAAAATAATCCCCCCGGGGTCTTCTCTGGAACTGGCATCCAAGCCTGCACAGTGTAAGCCAGTTGTTCTTGATCGATCTCTTTAAACGCCTGTTCATTTTTAAAAATTCCTGAAATATCCTGAAGTCTCCGAACCTGATTTATAATAGGTTCACCTGTCATCTCGTAGTCTTCCAGATTCAAATACACTGGAGACTTCTGCATTCTCATTTTTTTCATTTCAGTTCTGTATTTAGTTTATAGTAATTGTATTTGTCAGCCTGCCCAACCTTTATAAACCTCCTACTTATAACTGGCTGTCCGTTTTCAGAGGTAAATTCGGCTACTAAAACATAACCTCCTGCCTCTTTGGGCAAATTGATAGAAACAGGGAAATCAGTTCGTTGAAAGGATTCCAGTTTAACTTGAAAGTTTTGATTTATGGCAGTTTCCCCATGCTCATTTAAAAATTTAACTTTTACCGTCCCATTAATTGGCATTGTGAAATTGTTGATTCCCGTGAGATTAAAAAGCAATGTAGAGCCAGGCACATGAGGCTCAACAATATGCATGTATCGTTCATCTGTGAGGTTGATGAACGTTGCTGCTGGGGCAAATGCATGTTGCAACCATGCGAGAGTTTCTGTTGGTCTTAGCTCTTTAATATTTCCCTCAAACCAGTCTCCTGTATAACCATAATTATTCGTTAGATAGGAGAAGGCAAGCACCCCGGCTAAAGCAGGTTCACTGCGAAGCCATTCGGTTTCCAACTGCATCCAGTAAGCCTGAAATTCCCAGTTTTGAGTGGGTGTTGAGTTTTCCCCCAGGTAATACTCGAATGTTTCAACAGTTAATTTGCTGGGGATTCCGTTTCGCCACAACCAGATCCAACCATATTCATTTACAAGCTGGGCTGAACCAGACTGTTGTATTTCCACTAAAGACTCTGGCTTGAAATCTAGATTTCCAAGCGGATAGACATTTCTATTTGCGCCAGGCTGAATCCAGGAAATGACCCCCTGATAAGGATGAGGCTCATCCATTTCGTCATTCTGCATTTGTTCTGCGGTCATGTACCCTGAGTCCCAAACCCGTGTATTGTCCATTTTTTTTAACTCCGGAATCAGCGTATTCCCAATATAATCGTCCCAATTTTCATTAATCGCATCCCAAATTGCAATACTCGGATGACAACCATCAGTCCAGACCCAATCGGTATATTCTTTTCGAATTTGATCATCCCATCCATGATTTTGCCAGTACAACCACTCGTTTTGAAATAACAAACCATTTTCATCAGCAATGTCGTACCAAAAGTCAGGAACAATACCAACACAGATGCGCATCATGTTCCAATTCAGTTGTTTCGGATAATCCACCAACAATTTTCTAACCCATTCCCTATCCCAAACAAGATTGCTACAATCAGGATCTTCGAAAAAGCGTTGCAGGGTAATATTGGTTCCGCGAAGGATAATCTTTTCATCATTCAAATAGAAAAATTTTCCTTTGCGTGTAAAATCACGCATGCCAAATTGCTTGCTTATTTCATCGGAAATATCACCGTTGCTCGTTAATGTTACTTTAGCCTTATACAAAAAAGGATTGTCGACACTCCAGTTTGTAAATTCATCCATAGGAATATCGATAACCGCTTCACTAAGATTATCTCGCTTTGTATTAACTCTAATTTCCTTATTAGCAACTATTTTACCTGACAGCTTTTCAGCAATTGAAATGCTTAAATTTATCGAGTCACTCATCGCATCGCCATAAAAAATCTGGGCTGGTTTAAAATTGCGGATTTGTGCCTTTATGGTGATATTTCTATTCTTTACTGATGGTAGAGCCAATAAGCGATTCACCCGCACATTTCCGGTGAATGAAAGCTCAACATCATCCCATATTCCGGGTAAATAATGCTCTTTTTCCTTATCAGTACCGCCAGCAGCTTCAGATGGAAGCCAAACACGATCGCCCACCTTAATTAGGATTTCATTCTCAGAACCAAATTTAATTGCTCTGGAAATCGGAAACTCTATTGGCGTGTAACAACTCATTGATGTTCCCATATCCATCCCATTGATGTACACCTGTGTTACATATTGACTCTTTTTAATAGTGATAATACCGTTTTTTCCTTCCAACTCTGCAGGGATAAAAACTGTTTTTCGATACCAACTGTATCGTGGAGTGTAGTCAATATTGTAGAGATTGTGTTGCTCCTTGGCTTCAACGCTTTCTTCCCGTTTGAAAAATTTATCGTATTCTTCAATCTTCGGTGTTGCCAAATGAACCAATCCGGGAACAGGAATTGTACGTGTAAACTTCTTAGGAGGAAAAGAATTTATAGTTTGATCAAATTGCCAGGTGCCATTCAAGCTGATTACCGCGCGCTCCCCATCAGTAGCAGCATTTACCAATAAAGACAGACTAACAAAAAGAAAACAAAGTAATTTTTTCATGGATAAATGATTTTGATATTTACTTCAACTCAAATTTTTGCTTCAACCCGCTAATCTCTACTTCAAATTCACCTGGCTCGGCCACCCATTTCATATCCCGGTTCACAAAAGCCAAATCAGTAGAAGCTACACTAAAAGTGACGGTCTTTTTTTCTCCCGGAGCAAGTTCAACTTTATCGAATCCACGAAGTCGTTTTACTGCAGGAGTAATACTTGCATACAAATCGCTGATATAAAGCTGAACAACTTCTTTCCCTTTTACTTTGCCGGTATTTGTTACTTCAACCGAAACCTTTAGAGTTCCGTTTGCAGCTAAAGTTTGCTGGTCAAGTGTGAGGTTGCTGTAACTGAAATGGGTATAACTTAAGCCATGTCCGAATGGATACTGAGGATTGTAACTTGTGTTTGAAGTTAGCGGATTTGCTGTATTTTCAGCATGTTTATGATCGTAAGCCGTTAAATCATTTGAATTTATCGGATAGGTGTATGGCAGTTTCCCCGACGGATTTGTGTCGCCAAAAAGAATATCAGCAATGGCCAATCCACCCTCATTACCAGGAATGTATGCCTGTAAGATTGCGTTCATCTGATCGGCAAATTTACTGATCACGCGAGGACGACCTTCGGTTAATACCAGAATGACCGGTTTGCCGGTTGCTGCAAGTTTTTTCGCAAACTCAATCTGTACATCAGGCAGCGAAAGATCATTTATATTACCCTGTTGCTCGGTATACGAAAGTTCGCCCAGGCACAATACAATACAATCACCCGATTTTGCCAATCGCAGAGCCTTGTTTTCATCCGACTTTGAATCGTATTTGACACCTTCTGCATAAAACACATTCTCATCACCAACCTTTGCCTGAACAGCTTCCAGAATTGTTAGTTTATCCGCTGCATATTTGTCGGTTTCCTCTCCTTGCCATGTGTAAGACCAGCCTCCATTTAGACAACGCATTGAATTGGCTGCAAAACCCGTAACCAGAATCTTTGCTGACTTTTGCAGTGGGAGAACATTCGCTTCATTCTTTAATAAAGTAATCGACTCTCCCGCTGTTTCCAAACTTGCCAAACGAAATTCTTCTGAACCAAATTTAGGATACTCATTAAATGGGAAAACAGGATTTTCGAAAAGACCAAGCTCAAACTTTACACGAAGAATACGGCTTACTG
This sequence comes from Sunxiuqinia sp. A32, assembly GCF_052690465.1. NCBI lineage: Bacteria > Pseudomonadati > Bacteroidota > Bacteroidia > Marinilabiliales > Prolixibacteraceae > Sunxiuqinia > Sunxiuqinia sp. A32. The sequence goes on along the minus strand of NZ_JBQYLI010000002.1, from coordinate 79,290 downwards.
CTTCATCAATTCTGGCTTCCGACACTTCGCCTTCATTCACCAGTTCGATCAAATAATTGCAAAAAGAAAAATCAAAAGGAATCATGCTCATATCAACACCTGCATTTACTGCTATTTTTACTGCTTCTTTATCTGTTGCAGCAATGTGATGGTGAGAATGCAATAATTTGATATCTCCCCAATCAGATATGGCAAAACCTTTAAAGTCCAACTCTCCGCGCAATACATCTGTCAAGAGTTGATGGTTGGCATGTACCGGTGTTCCATTCACTTCTGCCGAATTGATCATTAAAGTATGAGCTCCTTCGTTTACAGCATCGGCAAAAGTTGGCAGAAAGTATTCACGCAAAAAGTTTTCCGGTATCCATGCCGGGGTGCGATCCTTTCCCGAAAGCGGAAAACTGTAACCAATAAAATGCTTCATGCAAGAAGCAACTCTGTATTTATCGCCAATATTATTGCCTTCGTAGCCCCGAATAATGGCTTTCCCCATTTGACGGGCCAGATAAACATCTTCGCCAAATGTTTCATAAAAACGAGGCCACACCGCATTGCGTCCAATGTCGAGAACAGGTGAGAAATCCCATGGTATACCGGAAGCCCGAGTTTCATAAGCAGTAACCTCGCCCCCCTTTTCTACCAACTGGGGATTCCAGGTTGCAGCCATACCAATCTGCTGCGGAAACAGCGTTGATCCTTCGGTATAGGTAGTGCCGTGAATCGCATCGATTCCGTAAATTACCGGAATCTTATTTTTCGTTTGCTCACTCACCATTTTCTGGATGGCTCCGATTATTTCATGCCAATGTTCGCGAGTATGACAATGATTACCAGCGTCTAAAATAGAGCCTACATGATAATCAATAATTGCTTTTTGCAATTTAGAGGTATCTATCTGATGCGGTTCAGCAATTCCATTTTCATCCGTTACCGAAATTAGCTCGATTGAAACCTGCGCCATCTGCCCAACCTTTTCTTCTAACGACATTTGGCTTAAAAGCACATCTATTTTCCGGTCAATCTCCTTGTTTTCTTTTGTTACAGCGGGTGCTGAGTCGTCAACCTTATTGAAACTGTAAAAAACTGCTACAAAACCAACCAGCAGCATATTAATAAAAAACCGTAAAGTCATAATTTTGAAATATTTTATTGGATATAATTGAAGTTAAAGCTGGATCTCAACTTTCGTAAACAATTTATTTTTGGGAAGCATACTTTTCCTTGTATAGAATCCGGTAATCGACCGTCCGGTCGTTTTTCAAAACCGGGCCCAGTGTGGATCGTCCATCGTTAATCTGTTTCTTCAGCAGGCGTTCCAGCCTGCAAACAATATCTGGATATTGAGCGCATAAGTCTGTTTTTTCTTCAACGTCGTTACGCATATTGTACAATTCTTTTCTCAGGAGACTCCCATCTTCCGGTGGGAATACAATCAGTTTCCAGTCGCCAGCCCTGATTGCAAATCGCCCCCGAACATCATGATGAACAATATTTTTTCGCAGAACTTTGCTGTGATTTCCTTTTAAGGCCGGTAGAATTGAAACGGCATCGGGAGCACCAGTTTCGGGTATTTTAAATCCAATCATTTCGGCAACCGTTGGATAGATATCGTTTAAGCATACCAATTGATCGCTTACCCCTTTTTTTACCATTGCCGGATAACGCACAATGAATGGAACCCGGTGCCCCCCCTCATAAATTGAACCTTTACTCTCCCGATAAGGCCCACTGCCAATGTGCCCAGCTTTTTCCAGCTCATTACCATAAGCGTGATCATCGTGACCATTGTCGGCAGCAAAAACAACTAAGGTATTTTTGGCAATTCCAGCATTTTCAAGTTCATCCAGAATTTGCCCAACTGACCAATCGGTTTCCATGATAAAATCTGCCATTTGGTGAATGCCGCTTTTTCCCAGAAAATCTCCAGATGGAGCAATTGGAACATGTGGTGAAGTCATGGAAAAATATATGAAGAAAGGCTTTTCATTTTCTGCCTGTTGCTGAATATACTGGCATGCCTTCTTCGTTAAATCCGGTAGAATTTCGTCAAATTTCCAATCCGGTGCCATTTCGCCTGGAGGCAGGAAAGGCAATATCTCTTCATCAATATCATAACCAATTCGCGGCCCATCTGGCACCCAAGGAGCAATTGTATCCTGCAAAAAACTGGTTGGCTGAATCGCGATATAATCGTTTTCAATATAGGTGTAAGGAGGCAGGTTTGGAACATCCGTGCCAAAATAATAGTCAAAGCCATGACTTACCGGTCCCCCACCCAACTTTGCTTTATAATCCCAGGAATCGTCAGCATTCTGCTTCCAGTCAAATCCCAAATGCCATTTGCCAATAGCTGCTGTTTGGTAACCGCACTCCTTCAAAATTTCGGGCATTGTAAGCATATCGGGAGCAATTAAAGGTTTGTCATAATCGAGCAGCACGTGATATTGCAGTTTAGTTCGCCAGGCGTATCTGCCTGTTAATAATGAGTAACGAGTCGGAGTGCACACTGCAGATGCGCTGTGCGCATCGCTGAACACGAGTCCCTCATTTGCCAGCTTATCAAGATTTGGTGTTTTTATTTTACATCCCGGATAAAGTGCTTTAATATCACCAACACCCATATCATCGGCAAGAATGACAATAATGTTTGGTTTGCTGTTCTCCGTTGATTTACCAAACGAAAAAATGCTTTGTATTACAAAAACAAGCAGTAGTAAATTCTTCATAAGATCAAGTTCTTTCAATGAATAAACTTTATATACACATCGCCAAAAAGATTGTCTTCAGCCGGAACATTATGGCTGGCCGTATTAAAAAATGGGCAAAGAGTCACTTGCAAACTGCTATCTTGCAGCTTCTTAGAAGGCAATACGAATTAAATCACATGGGTATAAACTCAGCGGGAATCAATTGGTTATACAGGAGCTGATCATCAAGATCAGAAGTGAATCACAGCTCCTGTCATCCTTTTTTTAGATGTACCTTTTGTAATATTTAGTTCAGGTTTGGATTCAGCAGTAAATCATGCTCCGGTATTGGGAATAGATATTGCGCTTCTGAAATACTAACGTTGAAAGGCTGATTATCTGACGGATCTCTTCCTGAATATACTTCAGGAACAATATCCAGACGAACAATATCAAACCAACGAACAGTTTCGGCACACAACTCCCATGCACGCTCGTTCACAGCCGCATCAACAAATTCAGCTGCCGACAATCCTGAATAATTTTCAAGCCCAGCTCTTTGCCTGATTTCGTTGATACAATCGTAAGCTAACGCGTCAGGTCCCCCAGAACGGGCTTTTGCTTCGGCATAAGTCAGTATGGTTTGTGTGTATCGTAATAATGGTAACGGAAGAGACGAATTATAGGAATAAAAATTAGCTACATTCTCGTTTTTCATTAACTTTTTATAGTAGGGTCTCTTATATTGTAGCTCCTGCCATGTCAAAGTAACACCAGTCTGTGTAGTGAAACTTGTGGCAAAAGTTGCCTCTTTTCTTGGTCCCTCTGGAAAATCGTTATAAAACGTCAATTCAGAAAATACACCATCCCATCCACCTATTTCACCTGGATATGAGAAAAATCCGTAAGTGGTGTTCATCGTATTACCAGCGGTTTTATTACATGGAATAACAAATTCATGCTCTTGATTAATGCTTGATTTTGTTTCATCATTTTCATAAAGCTCGTCGAAAGTACTTACCAAACCAAAACCGTACGTTTCCTTATTATCGATAACTTCTTTTGCTTTAGCGGCAGCCATCGCATATTTCGATTCATCTTTCAACGGCCACCCTGCCTCATGGAGGTATACTTCAGCAAGTAATGCTTTTGCCGATCCAACATTTGGACGTCCATCTTCACGTTTTGTATCTGCCAACATTGCTTCAGCTTGCTCAAGATCTGATTCAATTTGCTGATAAATTTCAGCAACAGATGCTTTTTCGATTTCAAACATATCAGCTGAAAAATCAGCAGTTAAAACCAATGGTAACTCACCATGACAACGAACTAGCCAGAAATAACTAAACGCTCTTAGAAAATATGCTTCACCTGCAATAATCTGAATTGTATTTTCGTCGCCTTTTGTATTCTCATAAGCTAAAATTACATTATTTGCTCCCTGAATGGCTTTATAACATCCTAGAAAAACAGGCGAAGCACTAGCGTTCGTTGATTTTACGCCCAAACGGTCAAATTCCTGTGCCTGACCGGTTCCTGGAAGGGTGGTTATATCGTCGCCACCGAGACTCATTTCTGTCGACCATCCAGTAGTAAATCCATAGTACCACGTATTAGAAAGTCCCCGATAAGCGCCAGTCAAAGCAGATTCAAGTCCCACCTGAGATGTTAAAATGGCATCACCTAAAACCTGTCCTTTCATGTCTTCTTCTAAAAAGTCTGAACATCCACTAAACAGCATGGACGCGGAAAGAAGAAATATATATATTGTCTTTTTCATATCTTTTAATTTTTAGATTCGGTTAAAAATTGAAATCAACTCCCAGAGTAAAGGTCCGTGAATTAGGGTAAGAACCGTAATCGACACTTTGATTAATGTCTGAACCATCTCCACCAACATTGCTCGATTCAGGATCAATTCCTTTGTATTTTGTGAATGTTAGCAAATTTGAACCACTCACATACACCTTCATATTCGTTGCATTTTTAAGCTTAAAATTATATGCAACACTCAGGTTCTTCAATCTCATAAAACCTCCATTTTCAAGACAAATGCTTGATTGTGGTTCAATTAAGCTAGACTCACTAAATGCAGGCAGGTAGGCGTCTTCGTTTACTCCAGGAATATAACGGTCGCGTATTTCTGACAGCGTCGCTTGACGAGCGTCGCGGGCTCCCATTAGGTGTACCGCGCGGGTATAGTTTTGCTTATCGAAACCAAACACTCCCTGGAAAAACATGTTAATCACGAACTTCTTAATATTAATGGTATTATTCCAACCCAATGTAGTAGCAGGCAGTCCGTTGCCAATTATCTGGTAATCACTCCCATCAATTACATTGTCACCATTTAGGTCCTGATAACGTGCATCTCCAGGCACCTGACCAAATTTTGCTGCTTCGGCACTTTCGTTTGCCCCCCAAGGACCAAGGTATTTCAATCCCCAGAACGAACCGAGTGGCTGACCAACTGCATATATAAATTCAGGCTGACCATTAAATCCAATCAAATCAGGCTGAGAAAAAATACGTGTTTCATCACCCAGACTTACCACCTCATTTTTCACATGCGAGATGTTAAAATCACTGTTCCACGAAATATCCTCTTTCGAAATAATTTTGCCTCCGAGACTAAAGTCCCAACCAGTATTCCTTATTTTACCAACATTGGATGTCATACTGCCACCACCTGAATAGAAAGGAACCGACTTATTTAACAACAGATCACGGGTATCTTTTATAAAATAGTCAAACTCCATCGTTAACCTGCCATCAAAAAACTTAGCTTCTAATCCTAAGTCCTTTTGTTCGGTTGTCTCCCATTTTAGCATATTATTTCCGGGGTCACCAATCTGTATTCCGCTTGTTTGATCACCTGTTGCAAATGCATAATAAATGTCGGTGTTATACGTGGACCAGGTGGAATAAGGGTCAATCGCCTGGCTTCCTGTTAATCCCCAACTTAAGCGGAGTTTAAGACTACTGAAAGCGTTCAAATCAGAAATAAATGATTCTCTTCCCATATTCCATGCCAGGGCCGCTGAAGGGAATGTACTATACTTGTGCCCTTCTGCAAATTTTGAAGAACCGTCATGCCTCACCGATACAGAAAGCAGGTATTTATCCATCAACGAATAATTGATACGCCCAAGGTAGGATAAAAGTGTCCACTTTGTGAATCCTGAACCAATATTATAGGATTCTGACTGAGCCAGGTTATCGTACTTCAAATCAGGAAATTTCAACATCGCTCCCGCAGCCATAGAATAATTGTATCTATATTCCTGCGATTCAAAAACAGCAACAGCATTTATCCTATGTTTTTCATTAAACTCTTTCGCATAGCTTATCTGACTGGTTGTTTGAAAATTGATTGATTTCCCACTTGTTATGGAAGCAATTGGGTTATAATTTGTCGCGTAGTTACCTCCAAAAGTTTTTAAGGTTCTGAACGACAAATCAGCACCTGCCTGAAAATCAACAGACAATCCATCTACCAATTCATAATTAATACCTCCAACCAGATTTGCAAATGTTTTTTCATTTCGGTTCTCTGTATCGTAAATAATTGCCAGCGGATTGGTTTTTATTGAACCGACCGGATCGCTCAGGGTATAACCACCTTCTCCATCATAAGGATTTGTTGTTGGAGCCCATGCCAAAGTCTGAACAATTGGATTACCTTCTCCACCAGTACGAGACTGAGTATTTAATCCAACAGTTGAAGCTCCATTCATCGTAAATCTGAACGACAATTTCTCGTTATACTGAGAAGCTATGTTTGTGCGAAAGTTGATTTGGTTATAGTCAGAATTGTTGACAATTCCTTTTTGATCAACATAGTTTGCAGAAATCCGGTATTGTGTTTTTTCGGTTCCACCAGAAACACTCAGCTGATGTTGATTTGAAATTGCTTCACTGAAAATTTCATCCTGGTAGTCGTATCCACCGTTTTGTTGATATTCGCTAAGCTGTGCCTGGCTAAAATATGGATCCAGACCAAGTGCCAGGTTCTTCTCATTTACTGTCTCTGCGAATTCAGCAGCTGACATTTTATCGTATTTTTTTACGACCGATGAAAGTGAAACGCTCCCCTGATAATCAACAGATACTTTTCCGTCTTTATTACCGTTTTTAGTGGTAATAAGGATAACACCATTTGCTCCCCGACTACCATAAATAGCTGTTGACGCAGCATCTTTTAATACCTCCATTGACTTAATATCATTGGGATTGATCATGTTAAAATCAACTCCAACAAATCCATCAACAACAAACAACGGACTATTATCACCTAAAACAGAGTTGGCACCACGAATACGAATTCGCACATCACCTCCGGGAGCACCTGCAGTATTTGAAATCTGGACACCTGAAGCTCTACCCTGCAAAGCCTGATCCACCCTGGTTACATTCTGCTCTTTAAAATCATCGCTATTTACAGATGTTAGAGAACCGGTTAAGTCTGATTTTTTTACTGAACCATAACCAATTGCAACGACCTCTTCCAATCCAATGGTTTCTTCAGCCAAAACAGCATCAATTGTACTTCTGCCGGAAACAGGAACCTCAATGCTTTTCATCCCTACGAATGAAAACACAAGAATTGCATCCCCGGGAACATCTGTTAACGTATAATTACCATCCATATCGGTAATGGTTCCTTGTGTGGTTCCCTTCACAACTACTGTTACACCAGGAAGTGACAAACCGTTAGAATCATTAACTATTCCTGAAATAGTCAGATTTTGCTGAACAACCCTAATCTTTGCAGGAGTAATTATGATATGCCTTTCTCTAATTTCCAGATCGACTTCTCCTTTTCCAAATAACTTATTCAATATTTCATTTATCGGTTCATTTTGAACGACAATATCTACTTTTTTATAGACATCAATTAATCCATTATCGTAAAGGAAGTAGAAATTACTCTGCTCCTCCATTTGAGAAAGTACATCTTTTATCGTTACATTTTTCATTTCCAGAGTAAACCGTGCGGATTGTGAGTAGCTATTTTCCGCTAGTAACTGGAACGTACTAATAAAAACAAGAAATAAAGTAAGTCGCATAATCCTAAAAATTTTTCTATGCTCGGGAAAACCCGAACACAATAAGTTCGCTTTTTTTTTCATAAATTTGAATGTTTAAATTACTGAAATTTAATCTGCTCTTTTTGGGCAATTTGGAAGGAAGTGTTGACGCACTTCCTTTCTTTTCCCAGTGATTTTAAATTTTCATTGGCTGTTATTCGTTATTGGATATTATTAATATTTCTCTACTGGTTTTATCCTGATTAGCAGGAATTAGCTTAATTGATATTGGAGAAGCTAATTCCAACATGGTCACAATTTGACGAAGTGATTCATTTTCGAATGTCGTTGAAATTCTATTATTCATTATTTCCGGATCAGCTATTTTTACTTCAATCCCAAACCAACGTTCCAAACGTTTTGCTACATCTGAGAGAGGAGAATCGTCAAAAATTAATTTCCCCTCGTGCCAGCCAATAAACTTATTTATATCTTCGGCTGCAAGTTCTGTTTGATAGGTAGCCTTGTTAACCACAGCCCGCTCTCCAGGCTTCATAATAACTTCACCACCAACTTTTTGATCGATTGAGTTCAATCTCACCTTTCCTTCCTCCAAAACAACTTCTACAACTGTGTCTTCGGGAAATGCTTTATAGTTGAATCGGGTTCCCAATACGGTTACGCTTACATTTTCCGACTCCACTTCAAAGGGTTTATGCTCATCTTTTTGTACGTCAAAAAATGCTTCCCCAATAAGTTTTACATTTCTGGTTTTACGATCAAATGGGATACGATAACTAATGGTACTTTCTGCATTTAACCACACTTTTGATCCATCTGGCAATACTATTTCAGAGCGAATCCCCAAGGGGTTGGAGATTTTTTGCATTGCAAATTGATCTGTACCAAATTCATTTTTCATTTTATAAAAAAACAAGATGGATGCAATTAGAACAGGAACAAAAAGAATTGCCGCAACCCGACTAAGGATATTGATATAACGAAGATTACCTTTGCTTTCTTGAATTTGCTTTTTTACCAGCGCAAATGCTTTCCCTGAATCAACTTTGTCAATGTTATGAACAATGACTTCTGCTTCTGTGATTTGTGCTTCAACATCTTGTTCCTTCCTTTTTTGAAGAAATTCTGCGTATTGCTGCGTATTATGTCGGATTTTTGTCATTCTTTGAATTTTTCAGTTTTTCCTGAATTTGTATTAAATACGATTGAATGAACAAATGCACGTACGCAATTTGAAAAAAAATGAATAAAATTTAGATTTTGGGTTTTTAAAGCCCTAAAAGGAATAATAATCCAACGTAGTCTTTCAGTTCAACACGAAGGATTTTTAAGGCTTTGCTGATCTGCGTTTCTACAGTTCGCTTTGAAATATTTAATTCTTCAGCAATTTCTTCATTTTTGAGGCCACGAATACGACTCATCATAAAAATATCGCGGCATTTTTCCGGAAGGAGATCAATCCCTTGCTTCAGTTTTTCCTGAAGTTCAGAGTGCACATACAAATCAATATCATACGCAAAATGATTTTTTGATAATTCCTTCATTTCATCGATGTATTTTTGTTCAATTTTTCGATGTTTCAAAAAATCAAGACTTCCGTTTTTTATCGATGAAAAAAAGTAATTTTTAAGTGATTCTCTTGGGATCAATTGCGTGTGTTTTTCCCAGAAACGCACAAAAAAGCTCTGAACAATCTCTTCAGCATCTTCCGTATCGAGGGTAAATTGCGAGGCATATATCACAAGTCCCGGGTAATAAAAATGGAATAATAACTCAAAAGCAGTTTGGTCTCCACTTTTGAGACGAACAATTAGGTCCTTCTCCAATATGCCTCCAATGGTTTGCATGACTGCAAATTTAAAAATATTGTCCTTTAGTCACATATATATTAAAAAGAATATAATTCTGGTTGTATACTTCCTAATTAAATTATTCGGTTGAACTTCGGACATGAGTGAATTTCGTTGGAAAACAGGATGAAAAAGTGAAATTTAGTTTTATCTATTCTTATCATTAAATGTCATTCAATATAATTTCATCATCTTCATCATAAATGGCATTGGATAAGCTAATATATATAGTAGGTTTGAAACTCAAGTTATCTTGATCAAACCCGAGGACAAAAACTTCTAGCTTTTTGTCAACTTTAGTCTTTTTGTTCCTTTGCTTAACGTCTTATAGTTTTTCCAATATATCTATTTTATATTACCTATCATTATTTGCCAATTTTCAGACATAAAAAAGCTGTCCGAAGACAGCTAACGTAGTAAAAACAGTCATATTTTTAGAGAACGTGGTTTAGATTTGTCCCAAGTGATATGTAGTTAACTAATTAAATTTACAAAGGAAGATAGATTAGCTCAATTCCCTTTCCATTCTTTGGATCCAGGTTACGCGAGTATCTCATCGTAAGATCATCATCCCAGTGTTCAAAAACCCCCAAACTCTCAATTGGCTTGCCTCCCTGAATGTATCGTGTCCCAGAAGGTGCATGATCCGGATCTGCCATTTCTCGCAGAAAATCATCCGCATTATCGCGAACTAAAATTCGTGGCACATCGTGGTAAGCAGTTTCATTATTGTTTTTGCTTTGCGCGTACATAATATCCAGACCAACGGACTGAAGCGCAACACAGTCAAACGAAGCCAATAAACATGCCGGCCACTCCGAATTTTCGTAAGGCTCAACCTTATTATTGAATGGTGGATTGGGAAAGTGCAATGGGTAGGTTCGCCATTTTCGTCCACAATATAATCCATCAAGTAAGTACAAAATTGTTTTGGCTCCAAGATTTGGCGATGTAGCCAGATCAACCAAAGGTGAGTAGGCATTTTTAGTTCCCAATTTCTTTGTATCCAGGTAATCGTGCAATTCAGGAGTTCCTTTAATGGAGCCCGCATGATTTTTTGCAGACATGGTAACAGCAGTTTGACCTTCATCACCATCTTCCATATAATTGTAAGGATATGAATGCAACTTAAGCATCGCAAAATTTACAAGATAGGTTGCTTCTTTTACCTGTCGGGGAATCAATTTCGCCTCATTAAACTTGCCTGCCGAATAACTAATGCCTTCCACCCAGTCAACTGCTTCTATTCCGGTATGATCACCGTATGCCGGATTAACAGGCTGAGCATCCTGAGCCTCGCCCCACTGCAAAAATCGAACATCTTTAAATTCCTTCCATATTGTAGTCAACATATACGGATAAATTTGCCTGCGGGCATCGTAAATAAAAATATCTTTTTGTGGAATTCCAGCTTCATTCACCAATTGGCGAATCATCGCCAAAACCATTTGTGGTGAAGCATCCGATTGGTTATCAACTTTTGAAACGCCACTGTTATTTAAGTTAATTTTTACAGCGACGACTTCACCCGGTTCGTATCCCCTTTTTGTCAAACCCCGACTATTTTTATTATAATATTTAAAAATTTTGTCCCAGGCTTTTTTGTCTTTTTTTGTTCCGGTAAGTTCCTGTAAAGTCACGGATAACATTTCTGCGACTTTTTCAGTATCGGTATTTTCATCCAACCACCACTGGTCTTCATTTAGCTGCCAGTTACCAGACCACTTGGTTGCTTCCGGATTTCGGGTCATCACAACCCGGCCCGGATAAACCCCCTTTGCATCACCAATCGGCTGATTCGATGGGCCTGGTATCCAATTGAAACCGACAGCAGGTTGATATCCATCACCCGAACCTAACGCAAAAGAATCTAAAATACTAGACGGAATAATTTGTAACCACACGCACAAAACGACAACAACCATCGCAGAACTTCCAATAGCAACCCAGCGATAGTTACCCAGTCTTTTTCCTAAATATTTGATTCCTGCTAAACTTCCTATTAAACCAGTCAACCAAATTACAAAAGCACTGGCTAACGGGAATGCGGCCTGCTGACACGGATATGAAGCGCGGCTTGGTTTTGGGATAACCCTGATTAGGAACCAAACTAAGGCCGCCATCCCCATCGCAATGCTCACTATTTTAGTCCACCTGGCACTAAAAAAAGATACTAGTTTTTGAAGAATATTTTTCATGATGATTAAATATTATTATTAATTCAAGGTTAAAATCAAAAGTCAATGAAATCCGTAATTTTCCATTTTCTACATGCAAACTGCGGAATTTATAGGGCTGAAACAAAGGTCATGAAGGACAATTTGGAATCCTTCCTTATGGTATCATTACGCAACGATATTCTTGCCTTGCAGTACTTTTAATGATAGCTCCATTTATTTTTTTGGAAGACATAGTGATCGGTTGACCTGACAACCGATCACATACGCCATCTTTTTCCGTCCGTATCGTCTTGAAAAGAGGTGACTAACTTTCTTCGTCGACAAAGTGGACACCGAAAGAAACTACACTTACGTTAAGCACATATTAATCAATCACATAAACAAGAATCTAAACGATTTAAAGTGCTTGCTGCTTTACAAAACAATCTACCTTAGAACAGTTAATTTCATATCAATGCTCTGATTGACCCGGAATTTCAGGAATGCCTGGATCGTCAAGAATTTGAACTGTAGTGACTGGACCAAGCGTCTTCCAATCTTGCATAACCCACACAACCTGCTTATCTCTTGTTACTTCTACCATCTGTGGACCATTACCATCATTGTCTCCACGTGATGTAAAAATGGTATTACCATTGGCTAAACGGGTACAGGTTTGAGGAGCTGAAGCAAACCGATAAGCCTCTGGCAGATCGGTTCTGGTATTGAATTCCCATACCGTCTCCCCTTTGGAATTAACTTCCAGTGTCAGTGCATCAGCTTCATTGGTAATTAACGTATTGCCATTCTTTAAACGAAGAGCCGACCAAGGCAACTTACAGTTATACCTCCAAATCTCATTAAAGTCCTTATCGTATTCCGCTACATATCCAAGACCAAAAACGGCAATAAGATAAGTCCCGTCAGCGGTAACACGGGCCCTCCGGTATTGCCCATGGATGCCATTGGGATTTGCAGGGTGCGTATATGGAAGCTCATGCTCTACCTCAACGTCTCCGGTTTTTATATTAACAATCATCAACTTTGGTGGCAAGCCATTCACAATAAACATTACTTTATCTAATCCAATGGGCTGACAAGTGTGTATCTCGGTATGATCAGGTCCAGGTTCAATGTTACAATCATAGCGCCATACTACTTTTTTATCTGGTGTGATTTCTGCTACATATTCCTGACGGGTAAACAGGATGTTACCGTTAGAGAGCATCCACACATCGTCATATTCGTAGCTTGTACCCGTAGAATATGTCCAAATCACTTTTCCTTCATTAATCAGGAACATTTTGTCGTAGTTTTCACCCACTAAGAGCATTGGATGCTGAGCTAAACCATTCCCGGGCAAATTGGGAGGAGTTTCTCCAAACCTCCAGTTACCTGCAACCGCTGGAGTTTCATCTGGGCCAAACTCCGGAACATTACTAGCAGTAAATAGCCCCAGTACGTCCATGCATGGCGTTGCAGAAGATATACCTTTAGAGGCGCTTTTAGCTTTATCTTTCCCTTGTGCAGAAGCAAAATTTGTGAGAACTACCAACAACAAAGTTGTAAAAATGAATTGATTACGAGTCATAAAATTTTAGTTTATTTATTGTACGTTTATTTACCGACATTTAAAATTTACAGGTTCAGGAAGTGCCCCAATTGGGGCACTTCCTGATTATAAGAACTTACCAGAATCAAATCGGCCTCCATCTTGGAAAAGCAGTGATTCTTTAATTACCATCCTGGCAGTTGTTCCATTTTTGGATTATTATCCATTTCTGACTGGGGGATAGGAAGATACTGATGTTTTTCTGGATCGAAATTTTCCCTTCCTCTTTTGTCACTATTACTGATTTCCTGTTGCAATAAACCCCACCGTCTCAGGTCATAAAAACGCTGGCCTTCAAAGACGAATTCAATCATACGCTGATGGCGTATTTCAGCCATCATCTGCCCCTGATTATATCCTGCAGGTAAGTCAGAAAGATGAGCGCGTTGTCTTATAAGGTTTACATCATTATAAGCATCCTGTGGGCGGCCCTGCATAGTTACCGCTTCGGCATGCATCAGCAGAACATCAGCATAACGCAGGGCTCTTATATTAATACTGCTTGAGTGAACACCACCATTAATTCCAATCTCTTCGTTTTCCTGTTGCCAATTCAGATACTTCTTAAGCTTGCATTTTGTATCATATAGGTCTGGGAAAAAGTCAGATATTGGTCTTTGATAAAAAAGTCCGGGTTCTCCCTCCCATATTAATGTGGCTACCATACGGGGATCAAATTCGCCATCTGTAGTTTTCTCTTTTTGAAATTCCATTAATATTTTATTTGTAGTATACACTTGACTCCAACCACCAACCTCTCTGGGCATATACTCCATGTTTAACCTGGTTCCTAAGTTTTCATTTGCATCACTAGCCCACATATACGTTCCTCCTACATCCTGCACTTGTATTTCAAATACTGACTCTATATTATTTTCATGTTGCAAATCAAAATTATCAGCATAGTTGTTCATAAGAGCATAGGAGAAAGGGGGCTGCATTAATTGTTCAAATACGATTTCCGCTTTAGCATAATCTTTTTGATATAAATAGGCCTTCCCCATGAATCCCAGTGCCGCTCCTTTTGTTGCTCTTCCAACCCATTCTGATGAATAAGATATTGGCAAGCCCTCTGCAGCATCAGTAAAATCACTAATAATCTGTATATACACTGAATCTTCAGGAGATTTAGCTACAAAATATTCATCCATGCTTTTAGGTGTTGTCAAATGAATCGGGACAGCTCCCCAGTTGCTAGCTAGGTGAAAGTAATTCAGGCCTCTTAGAAATTTTACTTCTGCGATATAACGCTTCTTACTATCATCACTTATAGTAGATATTTGTGGTGTCTCTTCAATTATTTGATTTGCACGAAATATCCCTTTATAAGCCCCATTCCATACATTGCTTCCTATCCCAGGTAAATAGTTAAAAGAATTAGCAGCAGTGAAATCATCTCCCCTATCGATAGTCAAATCCATCCCACTGTGATCATAATACCCACCGTTATCTAAGTTTCCTAAATAATTATAAGTGCCGGCCAAAGCCTTTAGTACATCACCCTCAGATTTCCAAAAAGCTTCCTTTGTAATGGTATTAGGATTAGATTCGTTTAAAAAATCGTCTCCACATCCCACGAAAAATATTACTATAAATAATATTGAAAAAATCCTTTTCATAATAAAATAAATTAAAAATTATAAACCTAATTGGACACCAAGCGCAATAGTGCGAGCCAATGGATAGGCTACTGATTCAAAATCTACACCACGATTTAATACACTTCCACCTCTCCCAATATCAGGATTATACCCTGAATAATTTGTAATGGTAAATACATTATCGGAGCTTACATAAACTCTAAGGGATGAAAAACCTACCGGTTTAATCATATTCGAATTAAAAGTATAACCGAGCTGCATGGTTTTCATACGCAGATAAGAACCATCTTCGAGAAAACGGTCAGAATAACGACTATTATTATTGGGATCAGTCAAGATTAATCTTGGAATATTAGTGTGGTGATCAGGTGTCCAGGAATCTAACAAAGAGCTAAGTACATTACCCTCATTGCCCACGTACAATACCATTTGATTTCTACCAATTCCATTATAGATTTTATTACCATATGTTCCCTGCATAAACGCTGATAAATCGAACCCTTTCCAAGAAATATTAAAACCAATGCCACCCGAAAATTTAGGGCTGGGATCTCCACAATATACCTGATCAGCACTTGAGATCATACCGTCCCCGTTAGCGTCTACATAGCGAATATCACCGGGAGCTGCATTAGGTTGTATAAGATTCCCGTCCTTATTGTGGGATTGTACTTCCTGCTCTGAATTAAAAATTCCGTCTGTTTTGATTAAATAAAAAGCACCGACCGGACCTCCTTCTTTTGTGATATTAACAGGGCCATGCAATGGTCTTCCACCCGCTAAGGATAACACGCGATTTCTGTTAATGCTGAGAGTTCCATTTATATTATACCTGAATTCATGTCCTCCCGCATACGATAGAGCTAATTCCAATCCACGGTTCCGAATGTTACCAGCATTGACTGTGGGTTCATTATTAGCCCCCACAGAGCCTGGAATCGGCATCCCTACCAAAATACCAGATGTTTCCTTATTGTAATAATCTGCAGTGAGGTTTATTTTATTGTTGAATACACTAAGATCCAGCCCAATATCAAATGTCTTTGTACTTTCCCACTGAATGTCAGGAGCTGCAAGATCTGTTTGGATGGCACCTGGCCACAAATGTTGATCTGTTCCTGCTACCCAATTTTGATTGAGCCTGATAACGGGGATATAAACATAATCTGGAATTAATTGGTTACCTAATTTACCATAGCTACCCCTTAGCTTCAATGATGACACCTTTGAAACTAAGGTGCTAAAAAATTGTTCTTTGGCAATATTCCATGCTACAGCAACAGAAGAAAAATTCCCATAACGGTATTTCTGTGAAAAACGTGATGAGCCATCCCTGCGAAAATTAACTGTTAACATATAACGTTGGTCATAAGTATAGTCTATCCTGCCAAATTCGGAAACAAGCGTGTTTTCCGTTTCCGAACCTCCATTGTACTTTGTACCCTGACCCGCATCCAGTACAGCTATTCCATCAGGCAAGCCTTGGGCGGTTGCAGATATATTTCTGTACTGATTTTTTTGCATAGTGTACCCCGCTAAGCCTCGGATATTATGCTTGCCGAACGTTTTTTCATAGTTCAATGTATTTTCTGCCATCATAAAAGGGTTTCTACTGCTACCTTCAGTCAGGTTGTTTGTCGGATTAGTAAAGAACTGTCCTACTTGATAGCGTTTTGTATAAAGATAGTCAGCTACCAAACTATTGGTATAACCAAGATTCAGCTTGTAAAATAATCCACTAATTAAATCTACCTGAGCATAAGCATTTACCATTATATCCGTTGTCTGACTTTTGGGGTCTTTCAGATTCAGCAAGGCTACCGGATTTTCTACATTTGAGACCTGTCCGTAAGCTCCAGCATATCCACCTATGGCGTTACTATCGTAGATGTCAAAATTTGGAATCATATGGAGGGCTGCCCCAACGGCATTACCTCCGAGCCCCCCCCATCCACTAAGTATAAGTTTTCGGTTCTCATTGGAAACAAGAACGGTTTCCCCAATTGTGAGTCGGCCCAGGGTGGTTTGGGATTTTACCCGTAGGTTATAACGTGAATAGTTCGTCTCTTTTACAATGCCTTCCTGTCTAAGATAGCCAAATGACACACTATAGTTGCTCTCCTTCCCTCCTCCACTCACACTAAGGTCATAGTTTTGTATAGGAGCTATACGATATATCTCGTCCTGCCAGTCCGTCCCAACTCCATTCGATCCAGGTTCTTTTAAAAAATCAAGACGTGGGACGCCCGCAGCGTCATGAGCTGCATTATCCACCTGGGCAAATTCCTCTGCATTTAGCACATCCATTTTATGAGGTAGTTGCTGTACACCGAAATAAGCATTCACCCCCATAGAAGTTTTACCAGCGGTTCCTGATTTCGTAGTTACCAGCACTACTCCATTCGCAGCCCGAGAACCATAAATTGCCGCAGCAGAGGCATCTTTCAATACTGATATACTGGCAATATCACTAGAATTTATGTTATCAATGTTTGCAACTTGTACACCATCTAATACATATAACGGATCATTATTATTCCAGGTACCTACTCCCCGGATCAGGACTCTCATTCCTGTCCCAGGATCGCCGCCTGCCGATTCTACCTGAACTCCAGCCAACACACCCTGTAACGCCTTCGAAACAGAACTTTCACCTAATATGGGTAACTTATCCCCTCTAATACTGCCAACAGCACCTGTCAAATCACTTTTTTTCACAGTCCCATAACCAATCGCCACTACTTCCTCAATTCCAACAGTCTCTTCTACCAACTTGACATTAATCTTTGTCTGATCTCCTACAGGTATTTCTTGGGTCTTCATTCCAACAAAAGAAAAAATCAAAACATCATCACTTCTTACATTTGATAGAAAGTAAATCCCATCTTCATTTGTTATCGTTCCCTGAGTGGTTCCCTTCATCACAACGGTTACTCCAGGCAAGGGAGAACCAGAAGAATCAGACACTTTTCCTGAAATAGACTTTTCTTGTTGCATGAAATCATTCATGCCTGATGAAATGATGATATGCCTATTTATTATTGTATATGACACATTTTCTCTACCAAAAATCTTTTCAAGAATGTCTTCGATATTGCTTTCTTCAACATTAAGATCAACCTCTCTGTAAACGTCAATTTTTGTAGCATTATACATAAAAGTATATTCTGACTGATCCTCAATTAACTTTAAAACATTTTTTACTGTCATGTTTTGCACGTTGAGGTTCAGCTTTGCTTTTTGACTGTATACAGAAGCATAACTCCCCGTTAAACCGATAATACATGTCAGAATTATAACTAGCTTCATTTTTAAAATAAATTTTCGCCGAATAGACCGATAAACGGAAAATCTATCCGAACTAAAGTTTTTTTTCATAATTTTGATGTGTTAATTCAGCTTTCAATGAATTCGGTTATTCCAGTAACCTCATTATCTAAGCTGGGTTAATAAAAATTGATTAGGAAGGTTTGTCTTAGGGCAAACCTTTTTGTTTTTAGAATCTAATTAGGTGATTTTTTTCATTGGCATTCTGTATTTTAAGGGTTTGAAATAATCACATGTTTACCGTCAATTTGGAATTTAATTGGTTTAAGGATTCCAAGATATGTCAGAGTCTCGCTAAGAGACTCTGTCTTAACTTTAAAGGTGAGACGATCTTCACTCAAAACATCGGGAGAAACTTCAAATTCAACACCATACCAACGCTCTAAATATTTAAAAATCTCTTCGATAGAATTTTCCTCAAAAACTAATTCATTTTTCGTCCATGCTGAAACAACAGCAATATCGAAGGTTTGTATGTCCAATTTCTTTTCTTCTTTGTCAAAAGTTGCTAATTGCCCCGGATCGAGTTTTAATATTTCTTTTCCATTCCTGTCAATACCAATACTTCCTTTCTTAAGCCCAACCTCAATTGTTTGATCATCCCCATATGCTTTAATATTAAATGAAGTACCAAAAACTTTCACATCAATATCTGTGGTGTGAACAACAAATTGTTTCTTTAGATTTTTTCGCACATCAAAGTACCCCTCTCCTTGCAGTACAATATGCCGATCACTTTCGTTAAAATCATTGCTATAACGCACACTTGAACCTCCGTTCAGTAAAACAGATGAACTGTCAGGTAAAATAATACTAGTTTTTTGTCCCTTGGGCGCAATAACTTCAGTAAATAAAGGTGAATGTCCCCGATCTCCAATTTCGGTACCGACCCAGATACTCAGAAACACCAAAACAATAGCAGCTGCGATTTGAGCAAATCTTATGATAATAATATTTTTACTTTTCTGTGAGTGAATATGACGTTTCACTTTTTTCCACGCCTTTATCCTATCTGGAGAAAAGCGTTCTGGAAAACTTCCTGTCACCTGCCACAAATCTTTCAGGTCCCGGTAAACTTTTTTATTTTCAGATGAGCAATTTAACCACTCTTTAATTTCATCTTTGTTGTCTATCCCCTGAGATGAAATATTTTGAATGATCTTATAAAAAGGAATTTTAGTTTCCATTGTGCTATGTGTTTAATACTCTTATAGCACGTAAGTCTCGAATACCCCCTAAATAAAATCAGAAAAAATTTGAAAATAGAAATAGAATGAATATTCTATCTTGGTAAGGTTGCAGGTTTTCTTTCAATTTTTTAATAGCAATTGTAATTTGATTTTCAACTGTTTTAACAGAAATTTGCAATCTTTCGGCAATCTCTTTGTTAGTCAAACCTTCATTTCTGCTTAATTGATATACTGTTTTGCATTTTGCGGGTAAATTATTAACAGCATTCTCAATAATTGTTTTTAGTTCTTCAAATTCCATATACTGGTCAGATGAATATTCAAAAAACTCGTTTTGTCCAGCGATCTTAAAATTTTCAAGAATTTGATTCCTACTTTTTTGATTACGTAAAAAATTCAGACTCTTATTCTTTGACGCAGTATATAAGTACGATTTAATAGAACAATCAGATGGGAGCAATTTTCTCTTTTCCCATAGATAAATAAAAATATTTTGAACAATATCCTCTGAAAGCGTGGTATCCCGTAAATAACTGTTAACAAAATTGCATAAATCATCATAGTATGTGTCAAAAAAATATTTGAAGGCAATCTCGTCTCCTTCAACCATCTTCTGCATTATAAAAGATTCCATTTCTAACACTTTTCCCATTTGATTTCCGATAAAAGAATAAAATTTAATTTGATTTTACAACTTGTGAATTTAGTATTAAATTCTATCGCTTTTTTCTACTACCATTTTAAATTATTAGTTGTGACATATACTATTCTACAGGCCTGCTTGTTAGGTTCAATTTCTTTTCATATCGATAAGTAACTTCATTTCAAATTGTTTCAATATCCGAAACCATTATTGAAGGGTGATAAAATTTTTGTTCTGCATTTCCTAAAATAACATCCGATAATTTGCCAAAATTCAACAATAAAAGCTTTTTATCAATTCAGGTCTAGTGAATTTTCTATGATCAAAATAGTATTTTGAATTTTCATGACGTAAAGCAAATGGTTTAGCCCCCTATGATGAATATATGAAAGACAAGGCAATGTATCATTCTAAAACGCTCACCAATACAAGATTGGCAACTTCTATCTGTAATCCCTTGGCACAACTCCTTCCGTTGTCATCTGAATACGTTTCATCGTTCCGTCTTCATTGTAATACAGGCGATCAATACATACCGAGCGTAAAAAGCTGCCTCCAGCTGTTGGTATTGAGCCGTTATGATATACGAAGTACCAATCACCTTTGAATTCCACAATTGCCTGATGGTTGGTATTACTATTACCGGACACTTCGTTTAGAATTCCTTTGTATTCCCAAGGGCCAGTGATACTTTTACTCATAGCATAACAGGTTTTTTCAGGGAACCAGGCAGCATAAGATAAATAATACCAATCGCCGTGTTTGTGAATCCAGGGTGCTTCGGTAAAGTGGGGCAAAATAAAGGTGCCAATTTCACCGTCCAATTCAATCATATTTTCTTTTAATTTGGCATAGTAGCAACAGGTATTTCCCCAAATCAGATACGCTTGTCCATCATCATCAATCCAAACGGTTGGGTCGATATCATCCCAGGAAATGCTTGTGCATTCGGTCGTCATATCGTTTGTGACCAAAGCGGTACCGCGCGCATCAATGAATGGGCCTGTGGGATTATCGGAAACTGCCACTCCAATTGCTTTCCCTCCTGTCTGATGCTCTGTAGAAACGTACCAATAGAATTTACCATTGCGTTCAATCACTTGTGCTGCCCAAGAACTATGGTCTTTGGCCCATTCAAAATCACTTGTTTTCAATGGTATCGGGTATTCCTTCCAGGTTTTAAAGTCTTCAGTTGAAAAAACCAACCAGTTAGGCAT
The DNA here is from genome assembly GCF_052690465.1 of Sunxiuqinia sp. A32. Taxonomy (NCBI): domain Bacteria; kingdom Pseudomonadati; phylum Bacteroidota; class Bacteroidia; order Marinilabiliales; family Prolixibacteraceae; genus Sunxiuqinia; species Sunxiuqinia sp. A32. The sequence goes on along the minus strand of NZ_JBQYLI010000002.1, from coordinate 57,953 downwards.
ATCATACCATCTACCATCTCCTGTATCTTGCCCGGCATACACATAAAATACGTCGTCGTAGACGAATGCTGCTGGATCAGCAGTATACTTATGTGTGATTACAGGATTTCCCGTAGCTTGGAATTCAAAAGCCTTATCATCTTGAGCCTGAACATTAACAAACCAGATCATAGCTCCTATCAACATCCAAAATTGATATACATTTTTCATTTTAAATAATTTTAGCGGATTTCAAAACTTGTTTCAACAGGCTTCAACCAATTGGCAGAGAACCTCACTTTCACTTCACCCGGTTGTTCCCCGGCTCGTATATAGGCAATCAACCTACCGTGAAATACCCGTTGTTTATTATCGGTATAGTCGCCCATATCTTCGTTGTTGCTGGCCTCCAGGCCTAAGAGTTTGGCATCACCTATAACCTGGCAAGTGACGTCGTCATCCGATAGCATCACTGGGACACCATTCTCATCGACAACTTGGATGGCAAGCTGTGCAACTCCATTTTTAGAAACAGAAGTTTCTTCTTCTATTACGTCAATGGCGAAAGGTCTGCCTGAAGATTGAAGCGTATAACTACTCACTTGTTTGCCATTGGCATCCAGACCAATTACTTCCAGCTTTCCGTTCTGGTAAGGAATATCCCAATAGATAATTCCGGTTTGGTCGCTGTAGGGCTTCTTCTCTCCTACTACTTTTCCGTTTAGCTGTAGTTCTGCCTGTTCGGCATTTGTATAGCAAACCACTCGAATTAACTGACCTTCTTCGTAGTTCCAGATTGGCCATGCATCCATCGAAGGTACTTTTTCTTCGTAATTACCGCTTGCATTTTCGGCATCTAACTGCGACCAAACATCTTTCATTTGGCTCTTGCTTCCTTTTCCAGGTGAAGGATAGGTTCCCAGGTAAGCCATGGGCTTATCCGACCACAACGATTGACGGAAATACCCACGTGGTTTGATAAATCCACCAAAATCAAGTAAGCCTGAATAGAAGCCACGGGAAGGCCATCGACCAGATTCCCCCAGATAATCAATGCCGGTCCACAGGAATTGTCCAAAAACAAAATCACGAATGGTGACGGCCTTCCATGCTTCTATATCGTGACGATTTTCGCTACCAAAGAGAACCCGTTCAGGATACTTTTGATGATCGTGATCGTATAAACTTTCGGTATAGTTGTAACCGGTAATATCGATCGAAAAAGGATATTCTGTTTGATTTGACATGGCAACACCTGCTAAACCTGCTGTGGTTGGCCTGGATTTGTCGTATTGTTTAACCACTTTCACCAGGCGCTTTGCAATATCCCCCAGACGCATTGCATCAGGTGCATCTTTTTTGTAGCCACCGAAAATTGGCTGAGTGAAACCTGTTGCAGCCCCACCATCCAACACTGGGTGTGAATACGGATCGTTCGGATAATCTACCTCATTACCGATACTCCAGGCAAAAATAGACAGGTGGTTTCTATCTCTCTTAACTTGATCCGCTAAATCCTTTTCTCCCCAATCTTCAAAAAAATCATATGAGCCCTGAAATCCGGGAGTACCAACATTCCAGCCCTGTAGCCATTTACGTTTTGGAAATTCCCACTCATCAAACGCTTCATCCATCACCAACAAACCAAGTTCGTCGCATAATTCATATAAATCAGACGCTTGAGGATTATGGCTCGTGCGTATAGCATTTACGCCAATTTCCTTTAAAGTGATCAATCTTCTTTTCCACACTTCGCGGGGAACTGCTGATCCCAACACACCACCATCGTGATGGAGGCATACCCCTTTCACTTTCATCCATTCACCATTTAACGCAAAACCTTTATTGGGATCGAAAGTGAACTGGCGGAAACCAGTAATGGTACTAGTTTCATCGACCAGTTCACCCCTGTTGTAAACCGAAGTTTTCAGTGTATACAAATTCGGTGAATCAAGCGACCACAAATTAGGATTACTGACTTTCAGTCCAGCTTGCAATTTACCTACTCCATTTGCTTCAATATTTATTTTCTCCGAAGACTTTGCAATTAGTTTATTAGCTGTATCAAACAATTCGTTTTTGACAGTTAGTGTTGATAGTTTACTTTGGCTGTTTTCAATATTAACTTTAATTTGAAGCTGATACCCTTTCTTCAGTGGTTCAGGGTAAGCATAGACTCCCCATTGTGCAATGTGAATCGGGTTGGCATACACCACCCAAACATCGCGGTAAATTCCTGAGCCGGTGTACCAGCGCGAATCAGCAGACTGGCTGTGGTCAACCCGAACGGCAATTAGGTTTTCCTCTCCTTGTTTAATGTAAGGCGTCGCATCATACATAAATGAAATGTATCCGTTTGGCCGTTTCCCAAGAGATATTCCATTAATAAAGACTTCACTTCTATTATAAACGCCTTCAAAATACAGGTATATTTTTTCTCCTTTTTTATCTGCAGGAACTTGCAGGTGCTTTCGATACCAGCCAATTCCACCAGGTAAATAGCCTGTTGCACTTGCCAATGTTGGACTTAACTGTCCTTTTACACTCCAGTCGTGAGGCAAATCAATATCTTGCCAACGGCTGTCATCCAAACCAGATTGCTGGCCGTTTTCGACATCTGTCAACACAAATCTCCAACCTTTGTTTGTGAGTATCGCTTCGCCAAACCCAGGTTGAGCAAAGAGACTACTCACATAGAAAAGACTTATAAGAAGAGGGAATATTAATTTAGTTTTCATGATATTATTTTGAAGTTCTATTTTGTATTTATTTCTGTTCTGTTTCTTTAAATAATTCCACCTTAGCAAAGAAATCCTCGAACATCAACCGAGTATCCAAATCGTAATAAACTCTGATCTTTCGCCCATCGGAATTTTCATAGAACTGCCCGGATTTGTCAACTATCGGTGCCGGCTTCCAGATGTATTTGCTGGATGAAGGATCTACCTCCCATGACGACTGCAATGCTGTTAAAAGCACTAATGGACTATCGCCCAAGACATACGCTTCACCCAAACTTCCATCTGCCCGTTTCATTAAATCTTCCAATCGATGAAGGAGATATTCACCAGTTTGTCCCTTGTCTTTCATTTTATAGCGAAGTTCACTATAAGACGTTAAGCACTGTCGATAAGCATCTCGAGGAACCTGCCAGATTGGAATTTGGGATTGATTAAAAATAACCTGGCACGCTTTAGCGTCAATTCCGGTATTGTACTCCCAATGCTTGCTTGCTCCCGGAGGTGACCAGGCCAAACCTTCATATTCTGTTCCCCCAATCCAAATCAAAGTAATTCGATTTGCGATTTCAGGTTCCATTAAATAAGCACTGGCAATATTGGATAAACCAGCACCACATACTACATACAATGGCTTTTTAGTATCGTAGCGCATAGCTTCGCGGATGATGGCTTTTGCGGCTTCTGATTCAACTGGCGTAAGCGTATCCGTCAATTCTGAGTTGGAACCTTCATTGACCGTATATTGATTGCTCAAGTTCATCACTAATAATAGCTCATTGGCCATTTTACTAGAATAAGTTGCATCTCCGGGATACCCATAAAACCCGTTCGGATAGTGTTTTGAACCAATTATTGCTTTTACCTCCACGGTTGGCGATAACAAATGATGCGCTAACTGGAATAGTCCATCGGGATCACCTCCAAAATCATTATCAATAATTACCCGACATCTTGTATCTATAACACCATGATACAGGTCAGCATCCTTTTGCGCATAGGAGTGTAATCCCATAAACAGGAAAAATCCCAGCCAACAAATTATAGTTGAATAGTTCATTATAAATCTTCCGGCATTCCCCATTTATCTATCAAAATTTGAAATTCGTCATGTGAAATGTGAATGACTGATCCATGGCGTGGATGAAAATTCATATCAACCTTTTGATCAACCACGCTAAATTCATCAAGATCGACGCTTTCACAAAACTCATAGCCTCCTTTCATATACACATCATACATCATGATATAACTATTGCTATCATTTAGTTTGAAGATTGATGACCCCTCCACCGCTTCTGTGGTTTGCTGTTTATACCCGGGCTGTTCAATCCACCTGTCCGATCCAAGGGAATCTGTTAATGCAACCCGAATTCCATTGCCATGTCCTTCTGTTTTATAGAACAAATGATAGATCCCATTTTTTAAAACGATATCACCATCGATGCAAGCTTTACCATTTCTCGGCATGAAAAGTACTTTTGGGTCACCCTCCAATCCCGTAAAATCATCATTTGCATAAGCATAATAAATAATATCCGGGCCGTTACCATGTTGCATTGACCAGTAAATCATATACTTATTTACAGCAGGATCATAAACGGTTTGAGGTGCCCAAACTCGCTTTAGATTTTCCTGCCCCTCATATTCATTTTGGATATTGACAACTGAGGATGTCCAGTTTGTCAAATCGTTGGATTTGAGTAGTACCATCGCACGGTTTGAATCCCAACCTTTATTTGAAGTCATATCTGTAAGAACCATATAAAATGAATTGCCGTCAACTCCTCGCAAAATATGTGGATCACGCACACCACCTGTTGAACTGATTTCTTTGGAATCCAGAACGGGTTCATTATTATTGAGCGCCCGGTATTTAAAGCCATCGAAGCTTACTGCAAAACGAACAGTTTCTTCGTTTGGTTTATTTCCTATGAAATATGCGAACAAATAAGCACCTTTTTCTTTAGGTTCCTCTGTTATATTCCGCAAACTTTGACTGTATGCACAAGAGATCATTGTAAGTATTGCAGCACCCACAAACAACCATTTCATTATTTTTATATTGGTCTTTTTGTTTCGCATTTTTTTGATTTAATATATTGACAATTTGATTTATGCTAACACTATTATTTTGAAATCGGCGTAATACGAAACAACCCAGCTCCATGATACTTGATCATTGGAGCGAATTCAGAATCAGAAAAAGTTCCAACATCTTTCTTCTTCCATAAATCCCTAATTGTACACGCTGATGAAAAGCCTAATTTATTTAAATTCACTGGAATAGAAACAGTACTGTTTTTATCTTCTTCATTAGGAGTGGGATCGTCAGTTGAAATCATAAACTCCACTGTGGAACCGCCCGGATTACTTGTGCCTCCGATGTCTAATCCTGCAAAAGCTTTAAAGCGAACACAGTTTTCAGGAAGTTCATATACGATAATTGATTGTGAATGAGTTCCGATACCATTTTCATACGATGTTCCCTTTACATTTAATTCTCCTCCCGATATGCTTTTATTTACAGCAACAGTCCCCCAGCCTGCTTTTGCATCCTTCCATTTCAAATCCGTCAGTTTAATTGAATCTCCATTTGCAAGATATACAGTTGGACTGATCCAATTCGCATGATCATAGGTAAAGCCATCACCTCCATCATTAACAATCAAGTATAAATTCTCACTTTCTTTGGGAAGTTCGATGTCGATTTCTTCTCCATATCCATCTGTCAACTGTGACACAGTACCGCTCCGATAAAGCAAATTTTTTGTCGTCACAAAACCATCTCCAGCACTATTGAAAAGTGCAATGAATTTGTCCCCTGTCTTCGAATCATCTGCTGTCCAGCCAATCACATTATTTTCATTAAACCACTGCTTATTGTTGATTGAATGAGCATGCACATCGAGCACCTCGCTATTGATTAACAGTGAATTGGTAAACTCATCATTATCCGGCATATTACCTCCAAACATTAATGGCGACTTAAACATCGTCCAAAGTGTCATCAGGGTATATTGTTCATCTTTGGTAAACTTGGTATATCGATCGGTAGCACGTTCACCACGAATAAATTTCCCCAATGGAAGCATATCAGCATCAGGCCATGCTCCGGGCTGAATGTAAGGAGCCCACTCGGCACACTTGCTAAATGAATAATTTAATTGCGCCCAGTTATCCCAAAAATCATCAATGGTTCGCCACATATTGGCATGTGCTGCTGCATGTTCGTGTTCGTCAATAGGAGTAGCTCCCGGCGACATGCTAAAAACCATTGGCCTTCCGGTTTGATCAATCGCTTTACGGATCATTTCAATTTCATCGGCATGATACGGACGAGACAAGTCATCAACTTTCACATAATCAACTCCCCAGGAGGCATACAGGTCAAAAATTGAGTTGTAATATTCCTGCGATCCTTCTTTTTCAGCAACAATAGTATAGTTATCCTGAAGCCAGGTACACTCGGAGTCTGTTGAATAGATATCCGCAGCGGTTTTATCCGTTCCCTTAATTGGCAGTTTATTAAAAACCGCTTCTTTAGGTACACCCCGCATAATGTGGATGCCAAACTTTAAACCTAAATTATGAATGTAATCGGCCAGTGGTTTAAATCCAGCTCCATTTGCCGCTGATGGAAAACGTCTGGGAGATGGCATGTAACGTCCGTGTTCGTCGAAAATAAAAGTTGAGTTATCGTAGGCATTGTAATGCCCGGTAGTTTGATTATCCACATACCAGCGAATATCAACCACAACATACTCCCAACCAAAATCTTTCAGGTTTGCTGCCATATAATCAGCATTGGCTTTTACTTCATCTTCCACTACTGATGGACCAAAACAATCCCAACTGTTCCAACCCATTGGTGGCGTTGCTGCCCATTGATGAAAGGAGATTTCATTTTTTGTACGATCTTGACAGGATACGAGCAAGAGCAGAACAAATAGTAAGACTACTGAATTTCTAAAGAAAATTCTTTTCATTTTTAATCACATTTATTTGAAAGCAATAATTGCAATAACCTATTATCCCATTGACAATTACTATCAGTTGTTTACTAGTGCTTTATGATTATTTTTTTTGTTATAGTTCCTTCGCTTGTTGTAAGTTTTAGCAGGTAAATCCCAGACTGTAGTTTTGATACATTAAGTTTGGAGCTACCGTTTGATTTTATATCAATGTTCATCACGACACTACCACTTATGCTTAACAGGTAGAGTGTGGAATATTCACTTTTACTATATTCGGAGTAGCTTATGTACAAAATATCATCTGCCGGATTTGGGTATACAGACAAATCCGTGTCTTCCATAATCCTATCAAACACATCAGTGGTCATATCATCATAAAGTTCAGTTACTTCAGTTCCTGACAATTGGTAATTATATACCCGAAAATCATCAATTGAACCTTCAAACATTTTTTTGGTAGATGGATTTACTCCAATGTAGTTCATCAGGGGTTTAATATCCGATGGCATGATGGTGACACCTGCGGACTCAGCAATCTGTTGACCATCAAGATAGATCACTGCACCATTACTGCCAAGGGTGACAACCAGATATGCCCATTTATTTGCAGGCAATGCTGACGTATTCAATTTTTGTTCCACATCGTCTTTTTTAACAGCAAATTCCATTTGCCCTGAAATTGATGGAGATAAATAAATGTAATCACCATCGCCTGAACTAAAATTGAATAGATGCTGTCCCACGTTAAAACCTGCCCAATTTGCCCATGTTGCAATTGAAAGCTCCTGATGATTGGCAACACTTTCAGGCAGCTGAACAAAATCACTTGAACCGTTAAGGGATAGTGCGCCTGCTCCCTGTTTACCCTGCACAAAAGTTCCGCCACTGGCAGATGCATGATTTAGGTTCACAGTGTTATCTTTTAGATCTTCATCATCAAATGTTAGGTATTCTACCATATCATCCTCGCCTGAAGCAGTTGCTGAAGCCTCGTTTGAGTATGCCGAGCGATTTAATGAGTGATCAACTGCCCTGATTTTGTAGGAATATTGAACGCCAGCTAACGATGTATTATCCACAAAAGAAGTTGCATTTACATTCCTTCCAATTGTGTTGTATTCGCCAACTGCTGATTCAGCACGTAAAATATCATAACCTGCAATATCAGTTTCGGTATTGGCATTCCATTGTAACTTTATAGACACAGCGTTTCCGTTAGCTGTGAGATTTTCAGGTTCGCTTGGTGTTTCAAATTCAATTGGAGCATCAACCGGCAAAAAACGCCATTGCTGGTTAGTTCCACCATCCTTTTCCCATTGCTGGATATTTGCGCCATCTGAGCTGCTATTATCGGCCACCTCCATGCACAGTGAACTATTTCTGTGACGAATATAAAACCAACCATCCCCAGCATACTCAAGAAACCATTGTTGATTCGCAGAGCCGAAATCATAAGGAATAATATTTCCTCCATTATCCAATGACCAGTTTAAAACATCGGGAGATTTACCACTCGACGCGTTGGCTATTTTGTAATAGCTGAAATCTCCTCCAATACGAGAATTAACCGGACTAATATCCCATTGCTGGGAAGCAGAGCTACTTTTACTTTCCTGAACAAGATTGCCGGATGCATCAGCTAATAACATACCACTGTTTTTATTAACCAGAATATATCGACCATTAATCTCAGGTTGAACATCTTCCCCATAGGTGATATTGATTACTCTTTCAGCATTTGTCTGGCCATTTTGATATCCGGTACCTCCAGGCATTACTAAATTGAAAACCCGCTGCGGACCTACCCCATCGTAATAAACACCACGGTCTTCTGAAATGAAGTTATAAGAGGTAGTTACAGCCTGTCTTTCTGAAGTTCCACCAAAGGCCTGTACTTTTCCATCAGGAGCCCGGTAAACCGATGCAGCCGTCCAGTTAGGGCGATGTTCGGCATACCCTAATCGTGCGCCACCGGATCTACTGGCTTTGCAAAACTCTCCGCGGGCATACTCTGCCCAGCCCCACCAGATGCCTGTTTGCATGCCATATTCAACACCAACCATTGCTTCCATCACATTGTGCAATTCGTCAGCCGTTGCATGGTCACCACTATCTCTCACTGCCTTAAAAAATTCAGCATAATGATCGAAATCTCCCGCAAGCTGATGTGTATTTCCTTCATCTAATCCGGCTGGTTTTAAAAAGTTGTACAATTCCAGAGCTACGTCATTGTTAAGCGTATTACCACCGGAAATACGAATATTGTTGAAGTTGGGATTTTTTCTCAATTCAACAATAATATCATAAAAATCATCTCTTGTTCCTTGTCCCCAACCAAAATCAGGCTCATTAAATGGAGAAACAGTAATAACGGTTCGTCCGGCAGCTACATGCATCGCCCTGGTGATATCAAGTAGCTCTGCCCAGTTTTTATCCTGGTCAGGGTTTGACGGAGCAAACATATCACCTATTGAAGGGTGGTCTGAATTCAACACCACTTGAGTCGAAGGATCAAGCCAGGTGTTAATAATATCGATCCGCTTATTGGTATTGGTAAGTGCCCCTCCAGTTAATTTCCCATCAACGATTAGATCCGTTGGCATAAATGACGAGCGCACAACGTCCACAATATCTTTTCCCATAAATCTGCTTCCACGAATAATGTTGGCTTCATCAAGCCATGCCAAATCCAATCCCCAGATTATTGGCTTTGAAACACCCTCGTCACTAAGACTATAAACTACGTTTCTGTCTGCAACTGGCTTGGCGACCAGGTTATCGCTGGAGCTTCCTGTTTGTGCACAAATTTGGGAAGTCCCAAGTCCTGCAAAAAACAGTATTACTGATAAAATAATCGATTTATTCATAGCTTTTATGGTATTAGCTTTATCCTAGTGTCTTTGATTATCTCTACTCGCACATGCCGGCTCTTGTTACGTCCCAATCTGGGAAATGGTATTTATTCTGTATGACAAATAAATTCATCTTACTGTATCACGTACGTGTTCTTCATCACTCATAAAATCAGTATTACACCAAGGGCAATGGCATTTAAAAGGATAACAAATTCTTCCTCTTTTTTCATATCTATTTAAAGTCTGGATATCTCCGGCATTATCAGAGTTCTCATATTGCATATGTTCCATGTATCTTTCAGCTAGTCGATCCGGAATAGTTATAATGCCGTTCTGGGTATTGGTCCAATGGATAAAATCTAAATTGTCGATCTTAGTCATAAGTTCAAAGTTAAGGGTTCAAATATTCATAGAGATAACTCACTAACTGTCACATACCACCTTCCACCGTTCGAATTAACTGCTTTGAGGCAGGTAGTTCGGAAGAATTTACGGTAAGATTAATTTCACCAGATTTTCTGGTACTTTTAACTACAACCTGTGCACGTCCTTTCCACACCTTGCAGTGATCACCCACATAAGGATTTTCATCCTTTAGATTTGCATTCCCTACTCCAACAATAACTCCTTCTCCTTCAATTGAAAATTTCAATTCATTGCTTGCATCAGGTACACGGTTTCCTTCTGAATCTATAATCTCAATAGTTACAAAGGATAAATCCTGACCATTTGCGTTTATTTCTGTCCGGTCTGCAATCAGCCTTATTTTGGACGGTTCACCTGCAGTTTTTAAAACAGTTGATTCCATTTCCTTTTTCCCATCAACACCTATGGCTTTTAAAGCTCCCCGAGAATATGGCAATGAAAAGGTTGCCATATATTCCTGTTCGATCCCCGTTGGCTTTTCACCAATCAATTTATCATTCAGATATAGTTGAACTTTCGGGTATTTAGAGTATACTTCAACTTGTATTTCTTTTCCTTCAAAGCCAGGCCAGTTCCAACTTTCCCAGGTTGGCCAAACTGCCCACATGGTTGTTTTAATGGCACCACTTTCAGGATTAGGCTCACGAACAGCCATGTAAATTTTTTCAGAATCATTCCATAGCAGATTACGATAATGCGAAACCGGTTTCCTCCAACCAATCAGATCAATGTCGCCACAATAGGCTCCATGCCATGGATAGTGATCACGTTCCCAATGCTGATCTTCAGGATCACCGGGATAGTAATATCTGCCAATGCTCGATTCGCCCAGATAATCCATTGCCGTCCAAACAAAGTCGCCAATAATGTAATCATGCTCTTTGACCATTTTCCAGTTATAGAAAGCATCTTTCGGGTACGATTCAGTCTGAACGATCACGCGTGAAGGGACCCGCTCGTGATCCGACACGGATTCATGCATCATGTAATTGTATCCACAAATATCGTGTTCGGCCATTAACGGATCGAATATTTCCCATCCTTGCCCCCATGAAGTCATGGCCGAAGTTACAGGTCGTGTTGGATCCAACTTTCGAATGTAGCTGTTTAGCATATGGGCTGTTTCAACGGCTTCCGGAGAAGTTCGTTCCATAATTTCGTTACCACTACTCCACATGACAATCGATGGGTGGTTTCGATCGCGTAAAACCATTGCTTCCAGATCACGTTGCCACCACTCATCAAAAATAGTCGAGTAATCATGTGGTGTCGGGTCTTTTGCGACTCTCCATCCATCAAAAGATTCATCAATAACCAAAAGTCCCAGGCGGTCGCATGCATCCAAAAATGCTTCAGATGGTGGATTATGAGAAGTTCTCACGGCATTAAAACCTGCCGCTTTCAATAATTCAACTTTTCGTTCTTCTGCACGGTCGTATGCCGCTGCTCCCAAAATTCCATTGTCGTGATGAACGCAACCTCCATTTAGTTTTATCGTTTTGCCATTCAACTTAAAACCACCTTCTGCTGAATAATTTATAGAGCGAATACCAAAAGTAGTTACAACTTCATCGGTAATACGTGTTTCTTGTTTAATGATAGATTTCGCTGAATACAAATTGGGCGCTTCAGGACTCCAAAGCAACGGACGTTCAACAAGAATATCGTGGGTTAATTCTTTTTCGCTATTAGGCTCTAAATCTACGTTAAACTGATATTTCTCGACACTCTCATTGCTGGCGTTTGAGATAACTGTAACAACATCAATATTTTGTTTTTGATTTGTCTCATTTTTTACAAGTGTTTTTACTTCAACTGTTGCACTTTCCTCTGTTATTTTGGGTGTTGAAATCGCGATCCCCCAATGATCAAAACAAACAGGTGAATTGACGATAAGCCACACATGCCGGTAGATCCCGGAGCCACTGTACCAACGGCAATTTTTTTGTTGAGAGTTATCAACTCGTACTGCAATTAAATTCTTTTTTCCATAGTTGATGTAGGGCGTAAGGTCATAATTAAACGAAGTATAACCATAAGGATGATCCCCAAGAGAAACACCATTGACAAACACCTCTGAATTCATGTAAACGCCTTCGAAATAAATGGATATCTTTTTGTCTTCCCATTCTTTTGGCACATCAAAACTCTTTCGGTACCATCCAATACCAGCGGGGAAATAGCCACCATCGTTGCCCGTCGGATTGTCAGGTGCTATTTCACCTTCAATACTCCAATCATGGGGTAAATCCAAATTCCTCCAGAAGGTGTCTTCAAAACTAACTTGTTCTGCATTCGGATAATCCCCTAATGCAAATTGCCAGTTAAAATCGAAGTTATGCTTCCTTTCAATAGTTCCGGATTGCTGATTGTACCGGGAAGTACAAGCAAGTGAAACAGCACCAAAGAACAAAATAACCACAAAGTATTTAAAGATTTTTTTCATGACGTTTTATAGTTTCTGTTTTAAGCCATCTAGCCTTTTTTATTTTAGTTGGAATGTATTAATCGAGTGAGGCTGAAGCTTGACATTTAAAAAGCGGTCACTCAAACTCACACATAGCTCTTTGCTATCATCATTGAAATTACCGGCAAAAGCCACAAATTGGCCTTCCGGATTTTTAATTACCATTACAGGCATTTTATCCTCTTTCCCATTTTTAGTTGCCAGAATTTTACTTCCCGCTAGCATAAAGTGAGTATAATGTTTCACTGCATAATATTCCGGCGTGTAGATTGCTGTTTTTGTTTTAGAATCAACACGAATCAACGCGTTTTGTCTCCATCCCCAGCCGCTGATACCATCATCGGCTAAAATGGCATTCCAGAAAGTATATTCATCGCAACCGTTTCCCAGGTAGTGGTTAATAAGGTTAAAAGTATGCTCCGCTGCTCCCCAGTCGAATGAGCCCCAGCCACATTCACTTTCTGTTTGTACATATTTATAGTTGGGGTATTTCTCACGAAGGCGTGGAAGAATTTGCCCTCCCTCCCATTGGAAGCCCAAACCTTTAATGGTTTCAGGCATACGAGGATCGGAAAGCACTTCGTCAATCACTTCGTAATGGTTTGTATTGATTGTACCCAGGTAAAGATCGATTTCCGGGTGTTGTTTTTTCAAAGCCGGTGCCAGATACTCTAAATTAAAGCGAATAATCCCTTCAGGTGTCCAGGCACAACCTGGGTATGGGGTATAGCTCCAGGATTCATTTTGAAACATGACCATCCTGACAGGTATACCTTCTTCTTCATATGCTGAAATGAACTTACAAAAGTAGTTCGCATAAGTGCTTAAATACCGAGGATCCTGGATAAAATAATCATTTACAGCTAGCTTTTGTGGAAATAGATTATCGTATTTTTTCTCGCTATCTTCAAATAAAATGAAATCTAATTTGGGATCTAACTTATTAAAATCACGGTTACTCACCACTGAATAGTAGTGATTGATTTTCATCCACGAAGGAGGTGACCACGGAGAAATCCAAAACGTTAAATCGGGATTATACTCCTGCGCTGCTTTGATGAAAGGGATTAATGTTGTTTTGTCCCTGTCAATATTAAAATATTTTAACTGAAAATCGCCACTTACTTCATCACAGCTATACCAGTCGCGGGCATAGTCATTGGCATTCATTGAAAAACGTCCCATCGTGAAACGCAAATCACCGTCTGCTGAAAATAGTTGGTTTAAAATTGTTTCTTTTTGATTACGAGGAAGCATATTCAGTGCATCCCAGCCACGTTCGTTAAAACAAGTTCCCCAGGCTTTAAAAGTCAGCAAGTCTTCATTTCCGCTCACCTCCAATACCGGAGTTATTATTGCTGTCTTTTCAAGTTTTATTGTGGACTCTATCCATGTATTGTTTTCGGTACTACTGGTCCAAATTAAAGATTGAGAATTGACATGAAGGGCTATTGCTATCAATACCAATAGTATAGAACTCCTTTTCAGTCTGATATTGTTTAAATGTCGTTTCATTGGTATTTGAAATATTCAGGGATGAACAGACCTACATCAAAGTGGCATTTATAACCACCACTAATGCCTGTTATCCAATTTGTTGGTTTTGGTGTAAAATGCACAGGCATTTTCAGCCTGTGCATTTTTTATTTTCTCAAGCAAAGAGTATTTATCGGATAAACAATTGAACATTGTCAGCACCTGACCAGCCATCTCGATTTGGATCACCCCACTCTGTGCCAATTGTTTCGAGTTCAATTCCAAGCCGCGCACCAACGGACTCTTCTGGTGCAACTACAACCAATTCATATGAGACCCAATTAGAAGAATTACCAGCATCTATCCATGGTTCAACATTTTTACTATCGAGAATGTGTCGAATCCCGTCTCCGGTATTATAATACAATCTATATGATGCAGCTCCCCAATACAGGTCACATAAGTCAAGGCTCAATCTAAATGTTTCACCTGCTGATATCACATGATCTGTTAAGTTGTAAAGAGGTCCATCTGTGTGTCTTAACTTTCCAAAGTACTCTGTTCCATTATCCGCTACCGCTCCATCTGTACTATAAAGGAGCACTCCACAATCATATTGATCACCTTCGCTAGTCCATCCAGGTATATCACCGAATTCCGGATTAGAATCCCAGTTTTGGATTATATCTGCGGTTCCAGGTAAGGTAAAGTCGCCATTAAAGACAGCAATGACCCCCTCTGCGGCACTAACCGCTTCAGAAACTGTTGAAGGTACAGATCCTTGGGCACCTGATGCTGTTAACGATACTATATAATCGCCCGATTCGGCAAAAGTGTGAACAGGATTTTCGTCTGTAGATGTTTCACCATCACCAAAATCCCAGGTATAGGAAACACCGAATTCAGTCGTGTTGGTAAACGATACTGTTAGGTAATTAGATTCGTAAGTAAACCCCCCGACAGGACTATCTATTAACGTAACCATTTTAGTAATAACGGCAGAAGAAGAACCACTTTCCCCCAATATGGTCAATACCACCGTATAATCTCCACCTACATCATAGGTATGTACCGGGTGCAATGAGGTTGATGTTCCACCATCTCCAAAGTTCCACTCCACAGAAACAGCATCTGCTCCTGAAGCAGCGAAAGCTACTGATAAAGTATTGTCTGATTTTACTTCATAGGTAAAATCGCCAGTCGGATCAATCGGATCTTCAGCACATGCAACAAATAATGAGAGAAACAATGCAACCGCTAAAAATCTCAAATTATATATATTCAAATATTTCATTTTAATTCAATTAAAAGATTAAGATCTACTTCGCAAATAATTCAACATTGTCAAAACTTGTCCAACTATCAGCACCGTCACCTGAAACGCCTTTAAATTCAATCCCTAATTTTCCACCAATTGATTCTGCAGTAGCCGTAGCAACTAGTTCAATGGCTGTCCATTCATTTGAAACAACATCAAAAGTCTTAGAGCTTATTTCATTTCTGGAACCGTTATCTGCCAGATATACGATTGAAACCGTGATTTTTGGACCATTCCATATATTAATGGCTTCCAAATTCAATTTGAATACTTCACCTTCTAAAATAATGTGATCAGTGATATTATATCCAGATGCATCAACATTAAACAAAACGCCTTTATAACTATCGTTTCCGGCTGACCACCATGTACCTAAATTCTCCACTCCGGAATCAGTTGTTGGTGAGTCACTATTCCATCCTTGGACATCTCCCCAATTTACTATTCTGTTGTCAGTACCAGAAAGTTGGAAATCCCCATTCGTTACAGGAATAAGAACATATCCAACGTTCACCGTATGTGTAGCAATAGCTGATATCGTTCCTTCTCCTCCCATTGCTGTCAATGTAATTGTGTAGTCCCCACCTTGGGCATAAGTATGGCTCGGATTCTCTTCTGTTGAAGTTTCACCATCACCAAAATCCCACATAAACGTTTCAACATATTTTGAAGTAGTTGCAAATGCAACATCCCTGCCATCTACTAACGATGTAAAATCAGCTGTTGGATTTTTCGGCCCATTTGGATCGCCTTGTAATTCCTGCACCTGAGTATAATAGAATTCATTTGACTTGTCGGAGCGAACTCCTACCCTGGTAAAATAATAGAATTCACCATCCAGGCTTTGAGGCAAGGTTGCTATCATGGTCACCTCTTGTCCGGAGATGATGGTAGAAACATCCGCTTTTAATGCAAAATCTTTTTGGTTTTCATCCACAAGGACGTTTTTGCTGAGATACAGTTTCACATCCTGCAGGGCTGCATCCGGATCGACCTGGTTCACTTTGAACTTTGCAACAACCGCATTACCTTTCACTTCAAAAGACTCATCACTAATGGTAAAAAATGGTTTTACTTCGACGTTCTTCTCGGTATTTCCGCTAACATTGATTACAATCGTATCGCTCGATTGTGCATCCCAGGGAGCTCCGGCCAACCGTACAAGCTTGTACTCTCCATTGAACAATCGTGCCGAATAAGTACCATCTTGTGCAATATGCACCGCTATTTTCTCGCGAAGGGCATAACCATCCTGCCACAGTTCAAACTGGGCTCCATTGGTTCTAACGCCAACAGGATTCCCGTTATATGTCACGGTACCGCTAAGCATTGCAGCAGGTGCTTCGAAATTGTCAATTTCGCAGCTCGAAAAAATCATGCTTATAGCAGCTATTAATATGATTATTTTTTTCATTTCTGTTCTTTTTAAATGTTTTGAAAAACTTACCTCATTTCTAAAAGTCAACTCGATAATTGGCAAGTCATTACCCCAATTCATCCTAATGGAATGGGTTCTTAACAAGTTTTGGGTTATTATTCAATACACCTTGATCAATCGAAGAATAATAATTGCCCATCCTAAAAAACCGGGCTTGTCTAAACCTAATTGGTGCAGTTCTAACAAAGATGTATTTGCCATTATTGCCGTCGTTACTTGAAATACGGTAAGGGTACAAACCTTCAACCATCGCATTTGGATTGGCTTGATCTCCATCCCACACCTGATCCGCTATTCTCCAACGTTTCATATCGAAGTAGCGCTGATCTTCAAACGCCAATTCAACACGGCGTTCTTTTCGAATGATATCGTTTGAGAGAGAGCTCAGGCTGTTTGCAGAGAATCCTCCATGTACTTGTCTCACCTTGTTGATGTAGCTGACAGCGTTTGCGTCACCCAGTTCGAAAGCTGCTTCAGCAGCATTTAAATAGATTTCCCCTAAGCGGAACCAGGTCCACCAGTTTTCGCCCAGCGTTGGACGAATACCAGCATCTGGGTCTTCAGATACAAACTTACGCAGATAGAAGCCAGTGTTACTAACAAACTGAGCATCATTTTGTGGACCGTCCAAGCCGGTTAGCTTATCTCCATCGTCTTGCGTACTACCCAATCCTCCGGTGCTTAAATCATAATCAGAGCCATTCCAAACAGCAATACCAGCCTGGATGTCTACATTTTGAGAACGGAATTGACTGCCAGGGTAAACTACAGTAGCATAAAGACGCTTATCTTTATTGGCAAAAATGCCATCAATACTGGAGTATACTTTATAGTTGCCGCTTGCATCTTTATCTGCCAGTGTTCCTTCGTTTCCATTCAGATAATCAAAGCTTTCAACCAAGCCCAAAGATGGTGAAACCATGGATGATCCTTCAATATCAGTACGAAGACTTCTTACAACGTTGTCGTAGGTGAAATAATTCAGCTTTTCTGCATCCCTGGAATAATCTTTAGCGAAAATTACTTCAGGTGAAGATTTATCCATAAACACATCGTAGAAATCATCATCAAGACTATATTTTCCACTTTCAATAATTTCTTTTGATGCATCAAGTGATTTCTGATAATATTCATTTGCCCTACTAGCCGAAATGCCAACTTCGCCACCTGGCAGGGTGATTGGTGAGCTCATTGAATTATTGTACTTGGCAAGGGAGCCTGCATAAAGCATGGCCCTACTTTGTAACGCCAACGCGATGTACTTGTTCCCGCGTGTTTTGCTATCCTCTGTCTCAAGAAAATTATCTTTAATATCCTGAATTTCATTATAGATAAAGTCGTAAACTTCTTCCTCTGTGGCGCGAGGAACCTGCAAAGACGAAACGTCGCCACTTCCATCGTATATTAACTGTTGGGTTACAATTGGAACTCCTCCCATTCGCTTGACCATATTGAAATATACCAATGCACGAATAAACCGAAGCTCTGCATTGTACTGATTGATTTCAAGTTCGGAAAGCGTGGAATACTGTTCAAGGTTTTCAATAGCTAAATTAATATCCCGAATAAAGCCATAGTCCCAATACCGTCCATAATCATCCCCAAACTGAAAGTCGTTCAACCAATTGGCGTCATTATGTCCCGACCACATAGCATCGTCAATTTGACAATCTGCCTGGGTATTAAAAACGTCACCAGGTACTCTGTCGTAGTAATTGGACAGCAGGCTTAATATCAATCCCGGATCGTCCCACAATTGTTCATCGTTGATGCGGTTTTTTGGCTGCCTTTCCAGCCAGGCATCGTCGTTACAACTCACGAATGTTATAATGGCCACTAAAGCCAGCAACAAATTTATTTTGGTGAATATCTTAGTTTTCATCATTTCTGCCTTTTAAAATGTTAAATTGAAACCCACCAATATTGTTCGTTGTTGTGGATAAACCACAGCGGCATTCGCCTGAATTTCCGGGTCTATCCCAAATTGATGAACATTATCGATGGAAAATAAATTAGATCCGCTGACATAAACGCGGGCCTTAGATATACCAGTCTTTCCAAAAAGTACTTTGGGCAGATTATAGCCGAATTCTGCATTTCGGAGTCTTAAAAACCGAACTTTATGCAACCAAAAATCTGAGTTTCGGCCATTATTCACACTTGTATTGTTCCGTATCGCCGGATAATAACCAGAAATCCATTCGCTATCCGGATCATAAGGATCAGCTTGATGCCACCTGTCTGTAAGTATATAGGCTGGTGAGTTTCCGCCTGCATGGAAAGGATTCCTCAATTCATAACTTTGGTACCAGGATTGCATCCCTGCTCCTGAGAAGTCCAGGTTAAGGTCAAAATCTTTCCACTGTAACCCAATGTTTCCCCCAAAACTTAGCATTGGAGCCCAACCGTCAGGATAACCAATAGGACCTTCGTCCAGCCAGTTTATAACACCATCGTTGTTTACATCTTTGTAAATGATATCACCCGGAAGTTGTGTTCTGTTGTTCTGTCCATCATTGTCAATGGCATAATTTCTAATTTCTACTTCCGACTGGAAACGTCCAACTGCCTGATATCCCCACCAGATGCCTCCCCAACGATCTTCGCTTGAGTAGCGCCATTCGTTGTATGCATTACCAAAACGAGGCTTGTATGTTTCAACATTTCGGAATCGCGAGTAAGTTACATTGGCGCTTAAATTATATTTCAATTCACCAACGTGGCTTTTATATGTGACCATTCCTTCCGCACCACGATACTCATTCTTGTTCAGGTTTTCGTTTGGCAAGCTATAACCAACTTCACTTGGCACAAGAACATCGTAGCGTCCTGCAGGAATTCCTGAAATTACTTTTCTGAAGACATCTGCAGTTAATGACAGCTTACTCTCTAAAAATGACACATCTACACCAGCATCGTACATGGTGTGTTTCTCCCATGAAAGGTTGGTTACCGGAAGACCTTGTGGCTGCATACCGGTTACGTATTGCCCATCAAGAACTGATCCAGGAACCACTGCGGTATTATCAAACCGGCCAAAGCTATAACCAGGAAGATATCCGAACACCCCTACTCCTGCTTCCTGTCCGGTCTGACCAACAGAAACTCTCAATTTTAAATCACTAACTGTGCTTTTCAACTTACTGAAGAATCCCTCTTCCGAAATACGCCATCCGGCAGAAACTCCAGGGAAAAATCCCCAACGATGTCCGGGAGCATACAAGTAAGATGCATCATAGCGACCTAGTACTTCAAGTAAGTATTTATCCTTGTATGAATAGTTGATCCTACCCAGGTAACCGGCTCTTGATTGGTAGGTCCATTCATCGCCATAACCGGTAAGAATTGGTAAACTATTCAATGGAATATAGTCATTGGTTGGTGCTGCTGCAAGCCATGTTAAATTCCGGTCCCAATCACTTCTTTCATAACCTAAAACAGCAGAAATGGTGTGGTCTTCGCCCAATGTC
The DNA here is from genome assembly GCF_052690465.1 of Sunxiuqinia sp. A32. Taxonomy (NCBI): domain Bacteria; kingdom Pseudomonadati; phylum Bacteroidota; class Bacteroidia; order Marinilabiliales; family Prolixibacteraceae; genus Sunxiuqinia; species Sunxiuqinia sp. A32. The sequence continues at coordinate 37,809 of NZ_JBQYLI010000002.1, read as the reverse complement.
GTTGAGTAGTTTAATTGAAACTGGTGATAGTGCGACATCGATTCAATTTTATTTTGGAACCTCCATCTTGCACTTTGTCCTCCGGTCCTTTTATACGCATCATTTGCTTCATCATAACTGAACAGATCATATGTATATTGGAATCCGTCGAAGAAAACATTGGTATAGTTTTGTGAATATGTATACTTAGCAGATAAGCCGAATTCAAATTTATATTCAGCAAATAGGTTAACATTTACGGTCTTAATTTGTGTGTCTTTATAACCAACAACATCACGGCTAAATAGGCCAGGGTTCAAATCCGGTCTGTTTGGCGTGTTATTAACATACTCCGGATTATCATGAGCATAAGGCCCTACTGTAGGACGATTTGCCATAATAGCCAGAATTGAGGAGAAATATCCGTCTCCACCCTGCAAACCAACATCTTGTGTATTTTCCAGTTTTATTGAGGTTTGCGTACCAAGCGTTAGGCCTTTGAAAATATTACTTGATAGATTGACCTGAAAATTGGTCCGGTTGTAGTCAAAATCTTTCATCAAGGCTTCTTGTCCAACTCGTGAAAGCGACATGTAATATTTTGTTTTATTTGATCCCCCATTTACATTCGCATTCAAGTTATATTGAGGAACATTTTTTCTCATAATAAGGTCATAATAGTCATAGCTCTTATAACCAAGCTGGTTTCCAGCTTCCCATTTTGCCAACTCTTCTTTTGAATAGATTGTGTTTGGGTCAATTCCTGCATTCTGCGCCGCTTCAACCTGTCCACGAACATATTGTCCTGCATTCGCTAATTCAGGGAAACGTGTTAGGTTTTGCCACCCATAATAACCGTTCACATTTACGGTTACGTTTTCACCACTTCTACCTTTTTTGGTAGTTATCAGTACAACACCATTGGATGCACGTAAACCATAAATGGCTGCTGAAGCATCTTTCAGGATAGAAATACTTTCAATATCTTCCAAACTTAAGGAGTTAAACACATCATTACCGGAGACCCGAGTCACTCCCAACCAGTCACGGGAAGCATCACCTCCATAAGGGATTCCGTCAACTACATATAATGGATTTCCCATATTACGGATTTCAAGGTCGATACCTCGTCCCGGACGTGCGTCTTTGGCTCTGGTCGAAAGCCCCGGCATCTTACCTGCAAGTGCACCTGCTGTCGTAGTAGAGGACGATCTTGTCAACTCTTCTGAGTCAACACTGCTAATCGCTGCCGTTACCTTACGTTTTGATTGGGTACCATAACCAACCACGACAACTTCATCAACACCGATCGACTCTTCTATCATGGTAAGATTAATAATAGTTTGTTCTCCAATCTCTACTTCAGTTGTTTCCATCCCAATAAAAGAGAAAACCAAGGTCGCATTTGAAGAAACATCCTGCAATATAAAATTACCGTCGATGTTTGTAATTGTTCCATTGGTAGTGCCCTTAATAAGGACTGTAACCCCGGGAAGCGGAGCTCCTGAAGAATCAACAACCTGACCAGTTACTGCTTTTTGCTGCACGGTTGGTTTGTTTGATTGACTTTCAGTATACAACATGATATGTCGTTCCTGTATGTTGTATCTCACATTTGTTCCTTCAAACAAATCGTTTAATACCTCTTGAATTCGTTCATTCTTAATATCAACGTTAACTTCCCTGTCCAGGTCAATATACTCTGCACTATAAGCAAAGCGAAATTCACTTTGTCTTTCAATCTCCTGTAACACATCTTCTAAACGTGAATTTTGCATGGTCAGGTTTAGTTTGGTGTTCTGACTGTACAGACTCGCAGATACCTGCATAAGCCCTACAAATATGAAAAGAATCGTTAAACGCATAATCCTAAAACATTTTTTGTTCCAGATAGGAGGCAACACCCCCCTGTTACTAAATTTTTTTTTCATAATTTTGTTTGATTTGTTATTTAAAATATTCATCCGACCAAGATGATTTAAATGACTGCCGGGGAGTGCGACCAACACTTTCCGGTTTCTTTTTTCTCTTAGTTTCGTTTACTTTTTAGGTGAATTACATCTCCTTCTTGTACAACATAGACAGGAGTAATCGTCTCCATCAATTTCAGAACATCTGAAAGGGATTCATTTTTGATCGTATACGTATATCGTATCTTCCGGACATCGTCGTCCATCTCAAATTTCTGATTATACCTTTTAGATAATTTCAGCACCACTTCTTCCAAAGGAAGATTATATAAGTTGATCATACCATCTTTCCATGAGGTAAATAGATCTACATTAACTTTTCGTATTGACAATGAATTTTCCTGTTTGTCAAAGGTTGCCATTTCCCCAGGCTTAAGCATTTTAGAGAAGTTTTTTAGGACATTCGATCCTAATTCAATGCTTCCTTCTTCAAGTGCTACATTAAATATATTGTCGTCCTCATAAGCAGAAACATTGAATTTTGTACCCAATACCTTTACGCGAATTTTGGAACCAGTAACGACTAATGGCAAATCGGGATTCTTGGTAACATCAAAATAAGCTTCACCAACCAGCTCAATTTCGCGGTTAGAAGCGGCAAATTCATTATTGTATTTTATATACGAACCCGAATTCAACCAGACTTCTGTTTGATCAGGTAAAACAATATTTGCAATCTGCCCATTGTCTGCTTTAACAATGCTGAACCTGTTTTCAACATCTGAAGAAAGTCCCATCATATTATATGCAAGTGAACCTATAAATGCTGCAACCACTATTATTGCTGCATATTTATAAAACTGCAAATAGCGGGTTGTCGTTTGAAGTTTTTGATTTGATTGCTTTATCAATTGGAATTGTACTGAATTCCAACTTTTTTCAGAATCAGCAGGCATATCATTCTGAAGCCTTTCTACTTCCCATGCCTGTTTTACTTCTTTAAATTCATTCAGGTGATCTCCGGTTCTTAACCATTTGAGCAATTCTCCAGACTCATTTGATGAATCTTTTCCCGATAAGTATTTTAAAATTCGTGTTTTCATCTCTTGGGTTTTTCAAGAGGAGTACACGAGAAAATTATCTTGCCCTACCTATTTTATTAAAAAAAAAGAAATTATTTTAGAATCAGAACAATTAAAGCGGTTAGCATGGGGTATTTGGCGAGTAACTCTTTTCTAATTTGTTCCTTTGCCTGCTTTAAATGCTTTTCCACCGTCTTGATGGATATGTTTAGTTGCTCTGCCACTTCTTTGTTCTTTAATCCCTGGATGTTGGATTTAATAAATACTTCTTTCCTTTTTTTAGGAAGTTTCTCAACTTCTTTTTTTATGGCATCAATTAATTCCTCTTCGATTGATTTTTTCTCTAATCCTGTAAAATCCAGTTCGAATAAGTGCTGTAGTTCTATTTCCTTTATATTCTTTATGTTGGTTTCAGCGTGAAGAAATTTATTGTCGCGCAAATAATTCAGGCATTTGTGTCTTAGCATAACAAATAAAAAGCTTTCAATAGACTGATTGGGTTTTATACTGCTTCGTTTTTCCCATAAACCAACAAAACACTCTTGTACAAGATCATCAGCTTGAGCCGGGTCTGGAATAAAGAGTTTGCAGTAACTTAATAAACGCGCATGAGCCAGTTTGAAGATTCCCTCAAAAGCTTTTGGATCCCCATTTATTAATCCCTTATTTAGCTCATACTTGTTCACTGTTCTAACCAGATGTAGAATAAATCTTCAGAAGTACTTACAAACTACAACAATCAAGAACAAAAACCTAATCGAAAAATCTAAAAACCAGCAATGTTATAGAACATAACATTTGCTAATAATGATTCTAATAAGGTTATCAATATGCTTTTGGCAAATAATCTATCCCCCGAAAACACTAGTCATTCCAGCAAAAAATCGAGTTTTTCCAGCAACTTGAGGGGCATTTGCAGCTTTTTTTTGAGTTTTTCCAACATTTTTCAGATCCTTTCCATCAAAAAAGCCAATCTTTCCAACACATCTGCCAGACTTTCCATACTTTTAAAAGAATTTGCAACTGTGTTTTTAGATTGGCTTTTTGTGCAAGACTTACTAGTTAATATTCTCGACATCAGACTGTCTGTGCTTGCGACGATACTGGCTTGAGTATCCTTTTAACCGGTTTTTGTTTTTGCGGAATACATATTTCCCGGCCTCACGAATTTCATCAACCAACTCCTTCAAATAAGTGTAGGCTTTATCACGAATAAGTTTCGATTCGTTATAGTCAGCCTTGTCACCATTGGCTTCGGCCAGCAAATCGGCCAACTCATCAGCACGGGTGGCGGCCAGGTCGAGCTGAGTAAGATCGAAACCAATAGCAGTAAGCGGGGCCGGATTCTCTAAGACAGCGATATCATTTAAGTCCTGGATCATATCGGCATGTCCGCTACCATCGGTAATGGCACTTACACGACTTAAAAGCGCTTCGTTGCGCCGATAGGCAAAACGCAAACTCTGTAACAGGTCGTTCCGTAAGTCATAGGCTTGCGGCGACTGTATAGCCCATTCTTTTTGTGCTTCCTGCTGCGAACGGTAATCTTTGTTCCAAATGGATTGTGCCTCACGACAAGCTCCTGCGCGTACAGGCAGTTCTGCAATCATTTCCTCAGTGATACCTACGACCTGTAACTGTTCCGCATCGTCCAGACTCCAGTGATGCAGATTTTCGGCTTCCTGTAGTGCAACATCAACAGGAATGCTGAGCACTTTAACTTCTTCGTTTGGGATCGCCTGAATGGTGGCTAATTTTTCATTTTAATCATTAATGTTAGACATTTTTTCTACATTTAAAAAGTTAATAAATAAATTTATTGACATCGGGCCGCCTGAAAGCTTTCCATGGCGAGGGCGGCCTGTTTTTCACCCGGTTCTTAAACCTTAAGTGTACATACCACCGCAATGGTATGTGAGCAGATCGGTCATTTGATTTACGACCATGCAAATCGTTCATGGCTGAAATTCATTGCGTTTATTCATTTAATTGATTGAGGGTGGCCCTTTCAAATAACAGGGAAAAGTTAAGGCTATTGAACTAAATATTCAATAAAATGAAACGCAAATACAGGAACACCCCTGTATTTGTATTAAACACCCGTTTTAAAATGATGAACGGTCTATTTTTACCATTTTATGTTAAAATAAGCTGTTGGGTTTTAGCAGCAAGTATCAGTTTGTCAATAGTCACAAACTGAGTTTTCTTTTAAAAGAATTATTACAGACCTAAACTTTTCAATTCATTCAAGAGAGTTTATGGAATAAATACTTTCCAAACTTCATTTGTAAAGTCCGTTAAGATCCATAAATAAATAGTATTTTGCGAAAAAATTGCAATCATATAAGTATCGGAATATAAATGAAACTAAAGAAATTACACTCTGAGCTAGTATCTGGAATTGTAGATGCAGGATTTGATAAAGAGCCGAAGGAAATTCAAACGAATTGTGTTCCTAAAATTAAATCGGGAGCAGACTTGTTTGCCATTGCACCAGCGGGATCTGGAAAATCAACAGCAATTGTTATTGGTGTAATTCAACAACTGAAAGAAGCTTTTGAAGAAGCGCCACGAGCTATTGTAATGGTTGAAACCAGAGAAAAAGCGTTTGAGCTGGAAGAGCAGTTTAAAATTCTGGGGAAAGATACCAATCTCCGAACCTTTACGGTATTTGACCAAGGCAACATTCAATATCAAAAAGATAGTATTTATGAAGGCCTGGATATTTTAATTGGAACCCCCAGACGAATTGATGAACTTTTAAGTGTTACTGGGATACCGTGTAGTAATCTTAAGCTATTGGTGGTTGACGATGCTGAAACTATCTTCCCAAATCGTTATCATCCGGTTGTTTATCGTATTGCTGACAGTTCCAAAAAGCTTCAATGTTTGATTTTCGCAAACAAATGGCACGATAAGTTTGATGATCTTCTTGAACGTATCATGAAAAATATGGTGGTTATTGAAATTGAATCATGATCCTACTCCACAAAAGAATATAGAATCACTTCTCCTACCTTATCAAAGAGAACTACATGCACAATAAATAAACACGAAAATGTTTATTGGTTAATGCAGTAGCTTTTTACTGAAATTTCAAATTAACAGTGCAAACAAATTGCCTCCGCTTGCAATACATTAACATTTTTTAACATTTGGCAAGAAAGTCAGATAAATAAGCTATTTCGCCTCACAAACAATCATTGAAATCATTTGTGTTTAATATTTATGACCATATAATTAAACATTATTTGAGATATTTCTGTTTAAATGTTTAACTATTAATTTAAAACAATAAACAGGATGAAGAAGCTTTTTGAAAAAAGGATGACAAATTTTAGAAGTTTGACCCTCGTAGGAATTATTTTATTATCTGTAGTATTTGTAGCTTGTGAAAAAGAAGGTGATGATTTTGTAGCCCCTGCATCACAAGATGTTTCCCTTAAAAGTGCTAAAGCTATTAAGAAAACCGATAGTTCTATTGCAATGGTTGCGATTAATGGAGGTTTCAGTGAGTTGGTTGGTGCTTTGGCATATGTTGACGGAGAAATGGGAACCGGTTTAGTCGACATGTTTATGAACGGTACTGACCAATACACGGTATTTGCACCAACCAATGACGCATTTTTTGCTTTATATGATGCTTTAGGAGCTGAAAAGATATCAGACTTACCTGCAGCTTTGGTCTATGATGTTTTACTATATCATGTAACTGATGGAAGAAGAGCTGCCAATAGCGTAGTGCCCAAGAATGGAACACGAGATATAGAAACGTTGTTGGGAGCAACTTTTATGGTACACCCTGATTTGTCCATCGAAGCAGTTGGAAATATGGCAAATATTGTAGCAGCAAATGTTTCAGCATCAAACGGTATCGTGCACGTAATTGATGCGGTTATTTTACCTATTACAGTAGAATAAACTACTACTACCTTTATTTTAGCAAAGGAAAACCAACCAGTAGACGATTGATAAAGAAGTTGTATTCTAACAGACAGCTTCTTTACCTAATTGTAATACAAAAGCACCTCTAAAATGAGGTGCTTTTGTATTTATGACGCTACCATTTTCATAAACGCTGCCGTATAGCGTTCCCCTTTAATTGCCGCATGTTTAAAAGTTTCATTTAGCGGATTCATTTCGTTATTAGACAGTTCAATTGCAATGCAAAGTTTAAAAACCAACAATTAGCAAATTAACAAACATCGGCGTATTCACTACGTTTTTTTCAAATTATTATTGGTGATAAGATGGATAGAATGAACAAGCATCTGTAATATTTTATCTTGTTTCTCTATTTGCTTGTTTTGAAACTCTTCGAGCAGAATTTCGATCTGTGCTTTAACGCGCAGGTTTCTCGTCTTCAGACTAAATTCGTGTAAAGAATCAGCCGCCACAATATAATCATGCCAACTCCCAATACTATTAATCAAAGCTTTTAGGTCTGCCTGATCTATATTCATTTTCCCTTCATGTTCGGCACCAAGTTCATTCAAAATGGCAACTATCTCCTGGATAGCTTTCAGGTGAATCCGAATTTCATGGAGTTTATGATTATCTGGCAATTCTTGTTTTATTTGGTTGATAGTTTCAATTTTCTGTTGAATAAAATGAGACGATTCCTCTAGGATCATTCTCTTGGGTAAGCGATTGATATACTCAAATAAATGTCCGTTCAATTTTTCTAGCTTCCTGATATTGAAATTACGGATTTGAGTTCCCAGCTTTTTATCTGCCAGGATTTGTCTGCTCTTAAGGTAATTTAAATATGGTAGGATCTGTATCTCACTGTATTTTTCAATCAGCCTTTGGTTCAATTGTGCTTCTCTTACTTTTCCAGCCTCGGAAAAAAGCTTCTTCACCAGCATATTAAGATCAGCCATACTCCATTCGCCATTACTAATATCATCAACAAATGACCATAGCGCCCTCATTCTTTTAAGATTCAGTCTCAACTTGTGAATATCGTTAACCTCGTGTTGCTCCTTACAATTTCCAAGTCTGAGAAAAAATTCATCCAAAAGCTTATGATAATACAAGTGTAGCTGAGCTTGTTCAACCTGTTTATTATGTACATCTTCTGTTTTCATATTTAGTTTGCACCTATTCAATACAACGCAATAAATAATGTTTTCGTTACGGATAAAACTACTATTGAGAATACCGATCTATTCATTTTCAACTCGCTGAATGCATGCATTCTAAGCAATTGACATCAGTTAAACCATTTTCCGATTTAAGTTGTTTTATTTTTAATTGGATACCCTGTAAATCAATCGTCTATGCTTAACTTCTATAAAATCGTCAAAGAAAATCTGAGTTTTAACCGTTTTGAATTTAAAGAGACAGTTTGCCTTGAATACACTTGCCCTATTGATGCTGAGCAAATCGGCATCTTCTCCAGAAATGATTACCTGGTTTATGTGCTTTCAGGTAAAAAGACTTATAAAACCATCAATGGAGAATGGACACTTGTTCCCGGTCAAACGTTATACTTAAAGAAGGGGGCAGAAGTTATTCACCAGTATTTTGATGATGAATATTGCATGCTTGGTTTTTTCCTTTCTGATGAACTTATTAAGGAAGTGATGGCAGAAATGAAAGGGAAAGTAGTGCTGAACTGCGAACAAGATCCGGAAGAATTCACGGCAAAGATGGTACAGAAATCGGATTATCTGGAAGGTTATTTCAACTCCATGTTAACCTATTTCAGGGGCATCAACAGGCCTCCCGACCATATTCTTGTTTTAAAGCTGAAAGAATTACTGATCAACATTATTAACTGTGATCCATTGCTAACAGCCTATTTTAATAGTATGACTGAAACGGACAGGCCTTCTCTACAACAGATCATGGAGAAAAACTATTGTTTTAAGCTGAGATTGGAAGATTATGCAGAGTTAAGTCATCGCAGCCTTTCCACCTTTAAGCGGGATTTTCAACAAATATATCATGAGCCACCTGGTAAATGGATTATGAAAAGACGTGTGAAACATGCAGCAAACATCCTTGCTAATTCCAATCAGAATATAACACAGGTTGCCTTTGAAACCGGCTTTGAAGATGTCTCACATTTTAGCCGGGTATTTAAAAAAGTGATTGGTAAAGCACCCTCAGACTATAAGAAATCGCTTGCTTTTTGACCATTTTGTGCTGTTTGGACTAATTAGTCAACACAACGAACTTTTCAGCAAAACATGACGCTCAGATAGTTCTCAACTTTGTACTGTACAAAAACAACGAGAACTATGAAAAGCTTTATTTCAAACACAACAAATGAAAGAAATACCCTAAGAGGGATCAATTATTTCCATTCTTTTCAAGGACTTTCAAAAAATGAAAAGAACAGTTCTCAAAGTGAAGTTAAAACTACAAGCAACTTTAGCCGGGAACAAATTCTAACGTCAAACGCAATTTTTCAAATGGCAACCGGACAGGTGCCAGATCTTTGGGAAGTATGTCTTAATCTATATAATACACTAAAAGCCTGTACGGCTCCCCTTTCTGCTATACAGTTTGTACCGGTATTGGAACAAATCTATTCTCTGGATCAACAGCAGGTAAAACGATTCCTTAAGAACCGGGAGCACAGACATGTATTAATTGACCATGAATTATTGAAAGTAGTACTTATTCACTGGAAACCAGGAACGGTAAGCGCCATTCACGGACATCCAAAAGGCGGATGTATTTTTAAAATACTACAAGGAAAATTGGAAGAACTTCGCTTCACACCAACCCATTCGCCGAAACTCTTATCAACAAGCAGCTATAAAACCGGTGCCATGACTTACATCGATGACCGCATTGGATATCACCAGGTTGGAAATCCTTATGGAATATCGGTAATCAGCCTGCACGTTTACACACCCGGAAAATAAAACAGTCAAATTATCAAACTCAAATAATTAATTATTAATCATTTAAAAACAAACATCATGGAAACTAAGAAAAAATTAGTCGTAGTTATTACACAAGGTCTTGACAATGAACGCTCATCAGTAGCATGGAGTATCGCCAATGGCGGAATCAAAAATGGTTTAGATGTATCAATCTTCCTGGTAAGTTCTGGAATTGACTGGGTACGCAAAGGAGCGGCAGAACGCGCCCGCCCAAATCCGGAAGATCCAACCATGAAAGACATGATTCAGTTTGTAGTTGAAAACGGTTGCGAAATAGGCGTATGCCCACCATGTGCCAAAGTTCGCGGTTACGATCAGGATAGCCTGCTGGAAGGTGTGCAAATTGTAGGATCGGTATTCATCCACGAAAGAGTAAAAGAAGGTGCAGCCTTGTTAAGCTTCTAAGAAAGCACTCGCATCAATACCAAAAAAAAGCACCTCAATTTCGAGGTGCTTTCTAAATATTATAGTATGAAATAATCGGCCTATCAATGAAACAAATTTTTAGCTGGAATCAGTTGTTTTGAAAAGCCGGGGCCTTCCCAGCTCAACTCCAACTTAATTGCATCCGAACACTGGAAGAAGTTCACATCGAGAGGATACTTCCCTTTTTTCAGATTCAGCGATGCCTTTTGCTCAAAGGCAAATGATTTCCGTCCGTCACTTTCAAATAGTTCTGTCCCGTCAAAAATCAGCTGTCCCCCATCATTAGCATTCATATAAATGGTATAAGTCCCGTCTTTTGGAATATTTATATACGATTTGAAACCAACAGCAATCCACTCGTCCCTATCAATTTTAGATAAATCAAATGAATCGGTTATTCCGGTTTTCACCGGTGTTTCGTGAGCAAAATCTCTCGCTGACCGATAAACTCCTTCAAAATACTCATATTGAACACCTTTCTTAAAATTACCAGTTGATGGTTTTGCTTTTTTAATGGTCTTTTCTGCTACAAAGCTTGGTTCAACGCCTTCTTTGTAAGCAACAAATTTCAGCTCAGTAGTTTCATTAATCACAAAAGGCTTTGTGAATTTCGTACTGGTATTATCAGGGGTGGTTCCGTCAGTTGTATAGTAAATATCAGCCCCATACGTGTCACATCCCAAGTTCACGGTATACTGATCGATAAAATAATCGGTCCTGTCATACAAATAAGGGATGCTAACAAACTCCATTTCTTTAACTGACACTGGCCTCGAGCTTTCCTTCTGTCCATATACCTTATTGGGTTCCGGTCCCATTTCAAAGACAATCTCGCCGCCCTGTTCAATATCCGAATGTAGTATATAAGATAAATCGTACTCCTTACCGTTCAATTTTGCACTTTGGATATACTTGTTTTCAGTACCTTGATTTTTTGCTGTGATCGTAAATGTTTCACCTGATTCAAGGCTAATAACTACTTTATCAAAAATAGGGCTGCCAAATATATATTTACCATCGCCAGGTGCCATTGGGTACATGCCCATCGCACTCATTACATACCATGCTGACATTTGTCCGCAATCTTCATTTCCACACAAACCATCAGGGGTATCCTGGTACAAATCATCCATTATCTTTCGAATAATGGCCTGTGTTTTCCATGGTTTTCCCACATAGTTATACATGTATGCAATATGATGACTTGGTTCATTACCATGTGCATATTGTCCAATTAAACCCGTCACGTCAGTTCCATCTTCCAATTCGACTTCCATAGAAGTTTCGAAAAGGTCGTTGAGCCAGTTGGTGAATTTCTCATCTCCTCCACTTAACTCAATCAACCGGTTCACATGGTGAGGAACGTATATGTATTGATAGGAATTTCCTTCCGTGAAATCGTAATTTACCGACTGTGGATTAAACGGTTCTCGCCAGCTTCTGTTGGCATTTTTACCCCTCATAAAACCGGATGAAGCATCGAATACATTCTCGTAGAACTGTGAGCGCTGAGCATACTGCTTGTATGCCTCTTCCCTTCCGGTAAGCTTCGCAAACTGCGCAATACACCAATCATCGTAAGCATATTCTAACGTTTTAGAAACCGACTGACTACTTTTATTTGATGGAACAAAGCCTAATTCTTTATAGTATTGAATACCTCGCTTACTAACATTAGCGCTGGTATTCATCGCTTCCCAGGCAGCATCAGCATCGTAATCACGAATTCCTTTTTGATACGCATCTGCAATTACTGAAACAGCATGATAGCCAATCATACATCGGGTATCGTTTGCAGCCAGTTCCCACATTGGCAATTCGCCACTCTCTTTGTATTTATGGATTAATGTATTGACAATATCATTTGTTCGTTCTTTATCGATGATCGTCAATAACGGATGCAAAGCTCGGTAGGTGTCCCACAGGGAGAAAACGGTATAATTTTCGAAGCCATCTGCCGTATGAACCTGATCATCCATTCCGCGATATTGGCCATCAATATCCATATACAAATCAGGTGTCAACATGGAATGATATAAGGCTGTGTAGAAATTTCGCCTTTGAGCCAACGTTCCTCCTTCGACATGAATTTTTGCTAAATTCCGATTCCATTCCTGTTTCGAATTTGCCCTGATTTCATCAAAGGATAAACCGTCAACTTCTTGTAAGTTTTTGCGGGCTCCTTCTATGCTAACTGCCGAAATACCCACTTTCACGAGCACAACTTCATCAGTGTTGGTATCGAACTGCAGGTAGCCTTTTATATTCCGACCTTCTGCCATCGTTAGATCCTTATCAATCACATTATTTTTTGCAAGCCCATAATTCTTAAAGGGTTTTGAGAACTGTGCCACAAAATACCATTGCATGTTTAAAGCCCAGTTCGTCGATTTTCTAAACCCTTCGATTTCGGTATCACTAACAATCTTCAATTCTGCATTTAATACCGTATCGCGGTGAGTTAAGTCAATGATCAGGTTAGCAGCATCTGATTTAGGAAATGTATATTGGTGGACTCCTACCCTTTCACTTGCTGATAATTCTACTTTCACATCGCTATCATCCAACAAAACGGAATAGTAACCTGGCTCCGAAGTTTCGTTTTCATGACTAAATTTTGAGCTGTACTCCTTATTTGAAAGTGAAATTTCACCAACAGTAGGCATAAACAGAATATCGCCATAATCGGACACCCCAGTTCCACTCAAATGGGTATGCGAGAAGCCGTATACAATGCTATCCGAGTAATGATAACCACCACAACCATCCCATCCGGTTAAACGGGTATCAGGGCTTAATTTCACCATTCCAAAAGGCACCGAAGCCCCCGGATAAGTATGTCCATGCCCTCCCGTCCCTATAAAAGGATCAACATATTGGCAATAATCAGTTTTTTTAGTGTTGGTTTGTCCACATGCGAATAGCAGTGACAGCAGCAGGTAAAATAGGTACTTTTTCAATTTCTTTATGTTTTAATGAATGGATTCGTTTTATTTCTTATCTGTTAATACAGTATTATCAACTTTTTAAGTGCTAAATGCAAAGAAAATTAATAATAGTAACTTTTTGTATGAAGGATGTCAATAATTAGGTAGATAATGGTCGTTTTTTTAAGAAAATTAAGCAGGTATGGGCAGTATGACAATAGGGTCACTGCTGTTGCAGCTTTTTCTTTGTTCGAATAGTCAAATTACTAATAGCTGAGTGCGTGTTATCGAATATAAATATTCTTGCGTATTAGCTTTAGGAGTTCTGACCTTTCAATTGGCTTCGAAATATAATCTACACAACCGGCTCGTAAACATTTTTCCCTGTCACCCTGAAATGCATAAGCCGTTTGAGCAATTATTGGCAGTTTGGGTTTATGCTTTAATATTTCTTCGGTTGCTTCAAGTCCGTTCTTTTCAGGCATTTGTATATCCATCAAAATGAGAGACAAATCGTCGTTGGACAGGGCTTCTTTTATGGTGTCTTTTCCCGTGATTGTTCTGACAACACGCAAATTAAATCCTTTTAAGAGCGTATCTAAATAATCGTAATTGAACTCGTCGTCTTCTGCAACTAAAATCAATTCATTATTAAAACCAATCCTACCATTAGTGTTTGTTTTGTTATTTCCCGGTACCGGTTCCCCTTGCTTATACTTAATTTTGAAAAAAAATGAAGTTCCTACATTTACTTCAGATTCGAACCATATTTTGCCATCCAATAGCTGTACACATGATTTAGCAATAGCCAAACCCAGTCCGGTTCCTCCGTATATTTTCCCAATGGATTTGCGACCTTGTTCAAAGCGATTAAATATACTTTCTTTACTATCTTCCGGAATCCCGATTCCCGTATCTTTCACAAAAAAATTGAGATTATCATCTTCAATGGCATATCCAAATTCGATTGAGCCTGTTTCCGTAAATTTAAGAGCATTACCCAGCAGGTTAAATAGTATTTGCCGTAACCTGGTTTCGTCAGAAATAATATAATTCTCTTCACCAGGCAAATTAAGCTTCAGGTGAATATCGTATTTGTTTTTTGAAATTAGTAAAGAGTGATAAATACTATATAATGATTTCAGTACGCTGTGTAACTCAAAAGTCGTGTTAACAACTTTAATTTGTCCGGCATCAATTTTAGAGATATCTATTAGATCATTTATCAGGTAAAGAAGATGACTGCTGCTGCTAGCAATGATAGAAGCATATCTCTTCTTATCACTATCTGTTATATTTTCCTCATTTAATAGTGTAGAAAAACCAAATACCGAGTTTAGTGGAGTTCTAATTTCATGACTCATGTTAGCAAGAAATGCTGCTTTTAGTCTCTCATTTTCTTTCGCTTTTTCCAAAGCGTCAAAGAGCTTTTCCTCGTTATGTTTTCTTTCGGTGATGTTTTTTATATAAACATGGATAATAGGCTTATTCTCTAACAGGTATTTGCATGGCGTTACTTCTGCAAAAAACTCACTCCCGTCTTTACGCCTAAAAGATGTTTCAGTACTTACTATATTTTCCTGTTTCATTACATTCAACACTTCTTCAGAATGCTTTATTTCAGACTCACTATGTAAATCATAAACTTTTATAGCTCGTATCTCCTCATAGGAGTATCCAAACTCATCGAGAGCTGCCTTATTCACATCAATAATATTCATTTCCATATCATGAATAATTATTGGTAGCAAGGACAGCTTAAACATCTGTTTGTAGATATCCTCCGCTTTATTGATTCGTAGAAAGTCACCAAAGTGAGAATCTTGACTATCATTTGATTCCATGGCACCTCATTTTCTATTAAAATTAGTAATTTCCAATATCAAAGTAAAGGGGACAAATTAGTATTTTATCATATAGTTAACTACTGTATTTCGTAGCTCAGCTCAATCTCTCGTCTTTTTTCATGTATCTAATTAGTTGATATATTAATAATATATTATTCACAATTTTGTTTAATAGATATTCTATTGTAACTTATGATCAGTTTAATCGCCCTAAAATAATTTATAAGTTATGAGCAATTCACAAGACCTTTCGGGACTTTATTCCCAATAATTGTACAATGAAGGATAAATCTGGAGGGTTGCAACTACTTTAACAATATCATATCCTAATTAATCCTTAACCGTGAATGGATTGGTATTTAACTGTCAACCCAATCAAACAAATATTTCTCATGATAATCCACCTGGAATTTCCTCAAAAACCCGACATACTCCTCTTTAAACGATTTCGTGTTGTGATGCTGCTCTTGGTTCAAAATATATTGATACACCTTATCAATCTGCGAATGAGCATAGGAAAAAGCCCCGTAGCCCTCCTGCACTGAAAATCTTCCAGTCACCCAATTGTTCTTATTGATGCAATTAGATGAATTGTTTTTAATATCCCTTACCAAATCGGCAATAGCCATGGATGGTTTCAACCCAATAAACGCATGAACATGATCTGCCGCACCATTAACAATAATTGACTGTTGTCCCTTTTGGGTAATAATTCCTGAAATGTATTTAAACAACTCATTTCTCCATTTGGAAGAAAGCAGGCAAAAGCGATATAGGCATCATGCAAAATGGCAACAATTGCCAAAGAGTACTTTTTCACTGTTGGAGACTCATCAACCATAAAAGGGAAAAAGAACAATGACGGAAGTATAGCGATAATAGCTAATGCCCATGCCGGGTTTTCAGCTAAACGTGATTTCTTTGGTTTCTTTTTCATTTGGGCACGTTTAATTGGTTATCATGCTTAAGGCTGTCGCCGCGAATGCAGTCCCACTCCTAAACCGATATTAATAACAGCTGTATTTACCTTTACAGGCGTAAAAACAGATTTCTGGGCATCTACAGGGTATTCTGCTATAAATGGCCCAATTTCAGACGGTGGAGAGATTCTAAAGTTGGTTTTTAGCGACAGGAACCATCGTTTCCTGTCAAGCATTCGATACGAATAAGCGACATATACTCCTGGCATCATATTGGTTTGGTCGGGCGAGTTTTCACCAGCACTGGAATCATGTGCATAATGAATATTCAACGAGAGTCCAATGGCATAATGATTGAGATTATTATGCAACCGAATGCTATAATAGGGAGAAAAAGACCATAGGACACTTCGAAGAAACAAATAGTTACCTATACCAACATTTTCATATCCGTGCGTTTCAATATTTTCAGCCATCGCGATGTTTAGCCCAGCACCTTTTCTCTCATTAAAATAGTAGGTTGCATCTAAATCTACCACAGGTGATTTTTGCGTAAAAGGATGGTCTTTCGGGCCTCCAAACCAGCCACCAGCACTTCGGTCATCAAAACCTGACGAAACCATATTCGATTCAATAGCCCCAGTAGTTCCCCACAATGAACCACCGATAGTCAGTAAAATGCTGAATTTCTCATGGTTGCCGTTCAAATTAAGTAGCTCCGTTTTTAATTCCTGTGCATAGGAGGGAAATACAAAGAACATTGCCAAAACGCCTATGATAAGTTTTTTAGGTTTCATCTATTCCCTGTTTTGATTAATGTAATTTAAACCAATATCAAACTTAGAAAACGTATCTGGAGGCAGACTTAACAAAGTACCTATTCCCAACCAAGAGTTACGAGTTAGCCTCGCAGCTTAAACAAAATATCTACAATCTCGATGGAAGGAGCACCAATCACCTGGTAAGCCGTTGGTATGGATGCTGCCAACTCCGATTGTCTGAATTCTTGCAGTGACTCAGCCGAATCCCAAATATAAACACCTCCATATTCTCCCGGCCCCAATTTTATATAATACTTCTGAACAATTCCGCTTATAGCCTGAAACTGGGGCTCTCGCTCCTTTGCAACTTTCAACAACTCTTCTTCTGATAATTTGGTCTTAAATTTGACTATCTGCATGATCGTTCCTACTTTTTTTCCTTCCATGATGTTCATTTTATAATTAGCTATAGTTTTATAACCAGTCATTTCAGAAAAATGTTCTTTTTGTCCGTTATAATTATCTCATTGGTTTAGAAACGAACAGACAAGGTTACTCCCGGGGTATATTTCTGATTATATGGATTGTACTGCAAGCTTGGTTTTATTTCCAGCTTAAATTCATTAAAGGCATTGGCCTTTATTGCTTCTATGCGCTCCACCCGCTTTTTACCGGTTGACTTCATGGGGATGCCAACAGCCATTGTGCTAACTCCTGCCAGCCCTCCGAAAAAACCAAGAACTACTACTCCCAGATCCATATTGCTACCAAAAGTAACAGCAGTTAATGCAGTAGCACCCAATATGGAGCCGCCAATAATTGTGACCGTTTTTCCAGATTTTTGAAGTTTCATTGCCTTGTTCAAATAAACATCGAGTTCTTCCTGAGAGAGTTTTTCCAGATTTTCCTGTGAATAGGTTTTCTGTGCCTGAATTATCATGGAACACGAAAACATTAGTAGTAAAATAATCGCAATTCGTTTCATGACAGATGATTTTTGGTTTTTATAACTAGTAGAGATACATCTTCAATAACTATCAAATAGCTCTCAACTATTTCTCCAGGCAAGCTCAGTTGTGTGTAGATATACGATGGCTGAAAGCTTTTTGTTGGAAAACACAAACAAACAGAAATTTCTTAATTATTCAATTAAGAAATTAAATCTTAGTCAAACGTTTACTAACAGCTAAAACTATGGAAGAAAGCGATGGTAATTAAATCTGGCTTCGGCTTCTTTTCCTTCAGAGTGGATCAGAACATACAGGTTAATTTCATTGTTATTGACCTTTTCAAAAGTGAAACCTTCGAAATAAGCTTTGTTTTCGGTGATTTTAACCAGTCTGAATTCCAATGGGTGGTCTTTCTCTTCCCACGCTCCAAGATTGTCGTGAAAATGCCTTAATCGCAATATTAAGGTGTTGTTTTCCTCAGAAATGGCTCCTAACTCATAAAATTGCACGATATCATCAGCCACCAACTTAAAGGAAAACATCATAGAACCGCCTAATGGTGGCGACCAAATTTCTTCCACCGTACCTCCAAAGGCATTACCGCGCCAGTGCCCCTGTATCCAACTTACCTGGTCTATTTGTGCATTTGGAGAGCTTTTAAGGCTATCAAGTTGCATCGTATTCACAATGTTTTGTCCAAATGCAGATGTTCCCAAAGTAAACAATACAGCAAAAAGAAAAAGATAGACGATTCTCATAGCAATACTTTAATCTTGACGTTTTCTAACCAAACATTTCCAACTCTAAATGGTTTGCAGCCATGCTTTAATCAATTCTTTCAAGCTCCATCCAGAAAGGAAATATACGCTTTCCACCCGTCTGGTAAAATGGAATGATTTCACAATCCATCTCAGGAAATTCAACATTTTTCATCTCAATAATATCAACTGGTTCGGCCCCATCAACTTTCATTTTATTTACTATTGGCCCTACCTCCAGATATAGTTGGCCGTTGGGATCTACCGGTTTGATGAATTTATAGCGAATGTTATATTTTCCTTTTAATACATGTACGTTCCATTTGCCATATATCTCTTCCTGAGCCCAAATACCCCGTTCTCCATCAGCATCATTCCGATTCAAAATGATTGGATTCTCATTTTCACTACCTACTATAGCTAAAGGCGGATTTTGGATATTCTTTGATTGGATAAGTTCGTGATAATATTGATCCAACTCTTCTTTTAATTGGGTGGCTATTGTTTCTTTATCGGACACCAAATTATTTAGTTCGTAAGGATCGCTTTGTATATCATACAACTCAAAATCTTCGATTGGAGCATTATAGTCAGTCTTTCCTACCAGCTTATAATTTCCATTTTGAAGGGCAATATTATTGTATAATTCAGGATAGCGACGGGTCCAGTAAAAAAATAAAGAACGGTCAGCCCAATCAACTTGATTCCCTTTTATCAAAGGGAGTAAGCTGTGTCCATCAATTTTTCGGTCTGCAGGGATGTCAGCATGACAAATGTCTGCCAGTGTGGGTAAAATATCAATGTGCGCAGCAGTTGTTTCAATATCTTTATCGGATGAAAATGCAGCAGGGTATTTCAGGTAAAAAGGCACCCTTACCCCACCTCGGTAAACGTCTCCTTTTTTTCCTCTCATACCGGCAATGTATCGGGTTTGTTGGGGGCCATTGTCAGTCATAAAGATGACGACTGTATTCTTATCAATTTTAAGTTCTTTAAGCTTTTCAAAAAGGGTTTCAAGATTGTCGTCAATGTTTTTCACCATTGCATAAACTTTCCGTGCATCTTCCTTATCCTTTTCGCTCATCCCTGCGAATGGCCTGTTATCATTAGTAAAGCCAGACGATGGATCAATATCTTTAAACTGTTGGTAATATTCATCTGGCACTTGTAAAGGAGTATGCGGAGCATTAAATGCGAGGTAACAAAAGAATGGGTTGTCCTTGTTCTTTTCAATAAATGAAATAGCTGCTTCTGCAAAAATATCTGAGCAGTAACCATTGTAAGCTTCTTGTTTTCCATTATGCCAAAGCACCGGATCAAAATAGCTTCGATCCTTCTTAAAAAAGGTTGTAAAATCACCTACCTGCCCCATTCCTCCCGACAGGTGATTCAACGACTCGTCAAATCCCTGATCGTTGGGGCGAGAAGGATAATTATCCCCCAAATGCCATTTACCAAACATACCGGTTGCATAGCCCGCTGCTTTCAGCATCTCAGCAATGGTAACTTCTTCAGATGCCATGGTTGCTCCGCCATTGTATGTATCTCTCACCCCTGTTCTCAGGGAAAACCTACCTGTCATTAAACTGGAGCGTGTTGGTGCACAAACCGGCGAAACATAAAATTGATTAAATCGAATACTTTCACTGGCAAAATGATCGATAACCGGCGTAATAACATGTGGATTTCCGTTTACTCCAAGGTCTCCATATCCCTGATCATCTGTAATAATCAGTACAACATTCGGATGAATTACGTCTTTTGCCTGAGTGGTTTGTGGTAAAGTACAAAATGCAGAAGCAATTGCAGAAAAGGCTATAAATCCTCTCATAGTTCGGTCGTTTAGATGAAAATGAGTCTCTAAATTAATAAACTTTAAAAGAATAGATAGTCCTTAATTATCAAATAATCAGAATAAAGAGATGCAGCATGAATGATACGAATTAATCGTGTGAAAAATGACGCATGGTTTTACGGTAATTTGAGAAAACTTTTGCTCTGGATATAAATCCAAAATATTTTCCATTCTCATCAATAACGGCCAAATTGAAACGACCACTATTTTCAAACTTTTCGGCAACTTTATGCATATCGTCATTTGGCGAAATATAGTGCTCTGGCATGTACATAAATTCTTTCACATGCTTTGTCTCATAGAGGCTCTGATCAAAAATAATTTCCCGGATATCATTCATTTTCACCATTCCCTTCAATATTCCATTTTCATCAACTACAGGAAATAAGTCTCGTTTAGAGCGTGAAATTGCTTTGGTAAGATCCCCCAGACTGGCGTCTGGAGAAACGACTTCAAAGTCTGTTTCAATGAGTCCAGCAACTTCCATGAAATGAAGCACTGCTTTATCTTTATGATGAGTTACTAATTCACCTTTCTGAGCCAAACGTTTGGTATAAATTGAATGGGGTTCAAAACGCATGATAGTCAAATAGGCAGCAATTGCTGAAATAATTAAAGGGAAAAGCAAATCATAGCCACCTGTGATCTCGGCTGCAAGAAAAATACCTAACAATGGAGCATGCATTACTCCCGCCATTAAGGCTCCCATTCCTGCAAGTGCAAAATTATCTAATGGAAGATTCAGGCCTGTTACCTGATTTATTACCAAAGCCAAAAAATAGCCTCCAATTGCCCCCACAAAAAGCGTAGGCGCAAAAATACCTCCGACTCCTCCACTGGCAGTTGTAACGGCCATTGCCACCACTTTGAAAAATACCAATAAAAGCATGAATGCGATTATGAACCACGGATTTGATTTAAAATCAAAAAAGAAGGAATTATTCAGCAATTCTGCACCTAATCCGTTGAAAACTTTATTAATTGATGTATAACCTTCCCCCCAAAGCGGTGGAAAAATAAAGATCAGTACTCCGAGTATTATTCCGCCCCAAATCAGTTTTGTCACTTGTGACTTAATGCCGTGAAGGTTCCCTTCTACAAACATTGCCATTCGAGTAAAATATAGTGATACAAATCCAGCAAAAATACCTAGTAAAATATAGAATGGAATATTTGACGCGTCGAAGTGATTAACAAGGTTAAATTTAAACAGAACTGCTTCACCCATAAAGAAATAGGTCATAACAGCAGCAGTAATTGCTGAAATGAGCAGCGGAACCAAAGATGCCATCGTCAAATCCAACATCAACACCTCCAGAGTAAAAACAATACCAGCAATTGGTGCTTTAAAAATACCAGCGATGGCACCAGTCGCACCACATCCAATCATCAACATTACATCTGCCTGTTCCAGTTTAAAGAAACGTGCAAGGCTTGATCCAATAGAAGCACCAGTTAATACGATAGGGGCCTCCGCTCCAACCGATCCCCCAAAGCCAATGGTAAAGCTACTGGTGATCATTGAAGAAAACATATTATGACTCTTAATTTTCCCTTTTTTCTTTGAAATAGAATAAAGAATTTTTGCAACTCCGTGACTAACATCGTCTTTGATAATATATTTCAAAATTAAGATTGTTGCCAGGATACCTATGATCGGAAAGGCAAGAAACCAAAAATTCTCATCAGAGGATTTATAATGCCCAACCAGTGATTCACCAATAAAATGAATCAGGTTTTTCAATATTAAAGCTGCTCCCCCACTTATTATTCCAACAAAAAAGCTAAGCCAGTACAATTTTTTCTTTCCTAGAACGTGCTGAGAAAATTGCTGTATTGTTTTTGAATAATCAGACATCATTGTTTGTTAATCATGTGAAAAATGCCGCATCGTTTTTCGATAAAACGAAAATACCCGGGCTCTCGATATAAATCCAACATATTTACCATCATCTATAACAGCAATATTATACCTACCACTGCTTTCAAACTTCTCCACCACCTGCTCCATCGAATCTTCCGTTGAAATATAATGCTCCGGATGGTACATTAAATGGCTAACATGCACTTTATCGTAAAGTTCCTTTCTAAATATTAGGTGGCGAACATCGTCCATCTTCACCATTCCTTTTAAATATCCATTTTCATCAACAATCGGGAACAGATTTCTGTGGGCTTTAGATATTGCTTCGGTTAAATCTCCTAATGTTGATTCAGGATGTAGAATTTCAAAGTCAGTTTCAATCAATTTACTTACCCGCATCATTTGAAGGACATTCTTATCCTTGTCATGGGTCATTAATTCTTTGCGTCGGGCAAGCTGAAAATGATAGACCGAGTTCGGTGTAAACACTCGAACCGTAAGATATGCAAAAGTTGCAGTTATCATTAGTGGCACAAACAACTTATAGCCTCCGGAAATATCTGCAATTAAGAAGATTCCCGTTAATGGCGCCTGAAGCACCCCGGCTATCAATCCAGACATACCAATCAGCGCAAAGTTTTGAGCATTCAATTGTCGTATTCCTGAAAAATTGACAACCGTTGCAAACAACATTCCAACGTTTACTCCCATAAATAGAGTTGGTGCGAATATCCCACCAATACCGCCACTTCCAAAGGTTACCGATGTCGCTACAATTTTAAGTAATACTATTGCGAGCATCAATACTAGCACTGCCCAAAACTCATCTTTAAGACCATAGAAAATTGAATTATTAAACAAATAATCAATATCACCTTCAAGACATGAATTAATGGACTCATAACCTTCTCCATACAACGCAGGAAAAAGAAAAATCAACCCACCTAAAGTCAATCCTCCAACCAGTAACCGCACTCTTCCACTTCCCAAGTTATCGAAGATACGTTCTATGAAAATGTACATTTTGGTGAAATATGCAGATACTAATCCGGCAACAATACCAAGCAATATATAATAAGGTAAATCACCAATTTCGAATCTGGTATGTAATTCAAAAGGATATAGTACATTTTGCCCCATAAACAGGTAAGAAGTAACAACTGCAGTTGAGGATGATAATAATAATGGCACCAATGAAAAGGTTGTTAAATCAATCATAATTACTTCAACAGCAAATACAATTGCAGCAATTGGTGCTTTAAAAATTGCGGCCATTGCTCCAGCGCAAGCGCAAGCAAGCATCAATATTGTATTTCTGTAATTCAGATGAAATACACTTGACAGCCAAGAACCATATGAAGCTCCCGTTGCAACAGTTGGCCCCTCCAACCCCACAGATCCACCAAAACCAACAGTAAAGGCACTGGTTATAATTGAAGAGAACATGTTATGACGACTCAATTCACCTTCTCTTTTAGAAATGCTATGCAAAACGTTTGGAATTCCATGTCGAACCGGACTTTTAATAAGATATTTTACAACTAATACCGCCAGAAAAATACCTACGATTGGTAATCCAAAATAGATATAGTTGTGAACTTCCTGGCTGGTTGCACGATTTATTAGTCCCTGAGTTAGCCAAACTGCATTTTTAATAACGGTGGCAACTATACCGGATATGATTCCAATAATAATACTTAGAATCACAATAAACTGGCGTTCACTCAATCTACGTAAACGCCAACGATGAAATCTAACAATAAAAGGTAGTTTTTGTGCCATCTGGCCGCAAAATTAATAAAAGCAGCACAGTATTGCTTAAGAAACTATTTTTTCTTTTTGAAAATATCCTTGATTGTTTCC
Organism: Sunxiuqinia sp. A32; assembly: GCF_052690465.1. NCBI lineage: Bacteria > Pseudomonadati > Bacteroidota > Bacteroidia > Marinilabiliales > Prolixibacteraceae > Sunxiuqinia > Sunxiuqinia sp. A32. Next base: position 13,765 of record NZ_JBQYLI010000002.1, on the reverse strand, counting down.
CAAATTTTCTTTTTGGGTTGATCAGACGTTTCCCTTTTCTTCTCAATCTGATCTTTACGTTCGTCCTTCTTAGAGAAAAGGCGATCAAAGAAGGTTCTTTCACCTTCAGGAACCCAATATTCCTGGTACGGCGGGATGTTCAACTTCGCTAAAGTTTCAAAAGATGGTTTCGCAAACTCTGAATATTTTAACTTGCGGTATCTCGGGTCTGAATATACCTTGCTAAAGAATTTAGCGACAATGGGTAACGCCATGTAGGCTCCCTGTCCATAGGTAGTTGTTCGAAAGTGGATACCAGGATCATCAGCTCCCACCCAACATCCGGTAACCAAATCAGGGCTCATACCAACAAACCAACCATCTGATTGATCTTGTGTGGTTCCAGTTTTTCCAGCAAAGTCGCCTGGAATTTTATAAACATTTCTAATGCCCGCACCTGTACCATTATTTACAACATCCTCCAGCATGTGGGTAATAATTCGGCAATTTTCCGACTGCACTCCGGTTGGAGCAGATGGTGGTCTGAAGAATTGATCCAACAACTCACCTTTGCTATTTTTAATAGCTACTAAATAATGAGGTTCAACACGAATCCCGTCATTCAAGATGGTTGCATATGCATAAATCAGTTCCTTCAAACTAATGGAAGCAACTCCGAGCGCCAATGACGGAAATTCTGGCAAATCAGCTTCAATACCAACTGCTCTTGAAAGTTGAATAGTCTCGTCTATACCAGTTTCCATTAACACTTCAACTGCAACTGTATTTAATGATTCTGACAATGCTCCTTCCATCGTATAAAAGCCAGTATAGTTTTCATGCGAGTTGCGAGGAGACCAGTCTTGGTAATCTTCGTATACTTTTTTCTCGTTCGTATAGTAATCAAAAGGACTCAGACCATTTTCAAGAGCTGCCAGGTATACAAATGGCTTAAATGTTGATCCGACCTGTCTGGCAGCATTAATGTGATCATACTGAAAAAAGCGATAATCGATTCCTCCAACCCATGCTTTAAGTTCCCCTGTAGATGGTTCTATTGCAAGAAAACCTGCATTTAACAAGGCTAAATGATATTTAAGTGAGTCTAGAGGTGTAGTCTCAACATGCTTTAATCCATTCCATGAGAAAAGAGTAGTTGATATCTTTTGATTAAATCTTTTCATGATTTGCTCATGATTACTACCATTGAGGAGCATCTTTTTATAGCGATCCGATCTTTTAATTGCACGGTTTAGAATTTCAGATTTCCCTTTCCATATATCTCTATTTTTCCAATGATCATCAAAAACCTTTTGAAGGTCTTTCATATATTCTTTTACAGATTGTTGAGCATAGTATTGAAAATCATAATTCAATGTTGTTTCAACTTTCAAACCATCAGTATACAAATTGTATGGATCTCCTTTTTGATTGGTATGAGACTCGCACCATTTCAACAATTCAGGCTTTAATTTTTCAAGAAAATAAGGAGCAGGACCTTCGTTGTATGAAATCCTCCGGTATTTTAGCTTTAGTGGCTTTGCTTTAAATACTTCCCCTTGATCCGAAGAGAGAAAGTTATTTACTACCATTTGCTGAATAACAACATTTCTCCGTTCTTTTGATTTCTCGGGATTAATTCGTGGATTATACGTATAATTTGCTTTCAGCATACCTACCAGTACCGCAGCTTCATCAACAGTCAAATCACGAGGGCTTTTACTGAAAAATCGTTCTGATGCAACTTCTATTCCATATATATTTTCGCCAAAGGGAACCGTATTAAGATAGAGAGTTAGAACTTCATTTTTCGAATATATACGCTCGAGACGATACGCAATTATTGCTTCACGTAGTTTATTCACGGGCATTGAAAAAACCCATAAATCATTTCGAGGAAATAAGTTTTTTGCTATCTGCTGACTGAGTGTACTCCCTCCTCCGGCACTTTTATTCTGCAGTAAAATCGTTTTAAACAACACTCGTAACAAGGCAACTTCATCAATTCCCCGGTGTTCGTAAAATCGGGCATCTTCTGTTGCAATCAAAGCATTTATAACGTTTGGAGAAATTTCGTCAAAGCCTACATTGCTTCTATTTTCCACATAATATCTCCCCAATAATTTTCCATCCGAAGAAAAAACCTCTGAAGCCTGAGGATTCTTTATTTGATGAAGCTGTGCTGAACTTGGCACATGCCCCGTAAATCCTAAATAAACCGTAAGAAAGAACAAGCAAAACAGGATAATACAAATCGCAGAAAAACGAAGTAGAAATAAGATTATATTTCTTTTTCCAGATGTTTTCTTTTTTGACTTGCGTTTCTTTTTAGGCGTATTTCGAGGGGCCATGAATCTCTTTTTTTTTACTGATAATACTAGAACGCAAAAATAGACAATTGATTTTATCTAAACGATAAAACTTTTTGCACCGTTTATATGTATAAGTAGATGAAATTAAACATTTATTTATCAACATGATATGAAAGTTGCAATTACAGGTAGTTCCGGATTTATTGGTAAACATATTACCGATGAGCTAACCGCGAGAGGCCATGAATTGCGATTAGTCACCCGACAAATGCTCTATGGAGATCCAACCGAGTTGGTAGATTTTATAAAGAATACGGATGTTGTTATTAACCTGGCAGGTGCACCTATCTTACAAAGATGGACAACCACCAATAAAGTAATTATTTATAATAGTCGGGTCATTACTACAAAAAACCTGTGCGCAGCAATTAATCAATTACCACCAAAAGAAAGGCCCAAAACTTACATTGGAGCTTCAGCCGTTGGCATCTATCAGGCATTAGCGACACACGATGAAACCAGCTCCAATTTTGCTATTAATTTTGCAGGAAGAGTTGTCATGGATTGGGAAGATGCATCGCTCCAATTGGATAAAAGTGTTCGCAGGGTAATATTTAGGACAGGCATGGTGATCGGAAAAGATTCTCAAATAATGAAATATCTGCTTCCTATCTACAAAGCGGGATTAGGTGGATGGATCGGTAACGGACTCCAAGCATTTGCATTCATTCATATTGAAGATGTAAAAAAGGCTTTTTGTGATGCCGTTGAAGAAAAAGCCTATTCTGGTATTTTTAATTTGGTAGCACCCCAGTTGATCACCAACAAAGATTTTTCAAAAAGTTTGGCAAATGCGCTAAACAGGCCACTCTTCTTTTCTGTACCCACAAAAGCATTGGAATTAGTATATGGTGAAGCCGCTGAAATGATAGTCACCTCTCCCAAGGTAATTCCGAAGCAATTGCAAGACATGGGATTTTCCTATCAATTCCCAGAAATTGACTCTGCTATTCGACAGATAATTGCATAAAAAAACCTCCCGTCAATCGACGGAAGGTTCTTAAATATATAATGTAAGTTAGATTACAATTGAGGGCCTGCAGCAACCAATGCTTTACCTTCTTCGTTATCTGTATATTTCACGAAGTTTTTGATAAAACGACCACCAAGATCTTGAGCTTTAGCTTCCCATTCAGCAACATCAGCGTAAGTATCACGTGGATCAAGGATATTTGAATCAACCCCTGGCAATACAGTTGGTACTTCTAAATTGAATACAGGAACAACTTTAGTTTCTGCTTTTTCGATAGAACCATCAAGAATAGCATTGATGATACCACGAGTATCTTTAATAGAGATACGTTTACCTGAACCATTCCATCCTGTGTTAACCAAGTATGCTTCGGCTCCGTTAGCTTCCATTTTTTTCACTAACTCTTGTCCGTATTTTGTTGGGTGCAAAGTCAAGAAAGCAGCGCCAAAACAAGCAGAGAATGTTGGAGTTGGTTCTGTAATTCCACGCTCGGTTCCTGCTAATTTCGCAGTAAATCCTGATAAGAAATGGTATTGAGTTTGCTCTGGAGTTAATTTAGAAACTGGAGGCAATACACCAAATGCATCAGCGCTTAAGAAGATAACTTTTTTCGCGTGCCCAGCTTTTGAAGGAACTGCGATATTCTCAATGTGGTTGATTGGGTACGATACACGAGTATTCTGAGTAACAGAACCGTCAGTGAAATCAATTTTACCATCAGCATCAACAGTTACGTTTTCTAACAAAGCGTTACGTTTGATAGCAGCGTAAATTTCTGGTTCTGAATCTTTATCTAAATCGATAGTTTTTGCATAACATCCACCTTCGAAGTTGAAGATACCTTCGTCATCCCATCCGTGCTCATCATCGCCAATAAGTTTACGAGAAGCGTCTGTTGAAAGAGTTGTTTTACCCGTACCAGAAAGACCAAAGAAAATAGCTACATCACCAGCTTCCCCAACGTTAGCAGAACAGTGCATCGAAGCCATACCTTTCAATGGCAAGTAGTAGTTCATCATTGCGAACATACCTTTTTTCATTTCACCACCGTACCATGTACCACCAATAACTTGCATTTTTTCAGTCATATTGAAAACAGTAAAGTTTTCAGAATTAAGACCTTGAGCTTCCCAGTTAGGGTTGGTAGTTTTAGAACCGTTCATTACTACGAAATCAGGTTCACCAAAGTTAGCTAATTCTTCAGCAGTTGGTTTGATGAACATATTTGTCACAAAGTGAGCTTGCCAAGCCACTTCCATAATAAAGCGGATTTTCAAACGAGTATCCTCATTAGCACCACAGAACGCATCAACCACAAATAGTTTTTTGTCAGAAAGTTGTTTTGTTACTAAACTTTTCAATTCAGTCCAAACTTCTGGAGTAATTGGTTTATTATCGTTTTTTGCAGCTTCTGAAGTCCACCACATAGTGTCTTTTGTAACGTCATCCATCACAATGAACTTGTCTTTAGGAGAACGTCCAGTAAACACACCTGTCATTACATTTACTGCATCGAGCTCAGTTAATTGCCCTTTCTCGAACCCTTCGAGGTTTGGGTTCATTTCTTCTTCAAATAACTGCTCGTAAGAAGGATTATGTACGATCTCTTTTACATCTACAATACCGTACTTTGATAAATCTAAATTTTTCATAGTCAAGAATTAAAATTTAATATTTCCAACAAAACCAATTTTTTCTCGGCACACAAAAATAAAATATTTTCGGCGTTGGGTCAGGCAAGCGTTTTTAATTTAAGGTTATTTTTAAAAATGATAACAAAAAAAAAGACAATCTGTTCACTAACAGATTGTCTATCAATTCAATGATGTATTTATTATTAAAATCTTATCATGTTAAGAAATTATTAATCACAATTCAAGAACGTTATGAACGTGGATGAAATTGGTGAATTGTAGTTTTTAAATAATCCCTATCCAAATGTGTGTAGATTTCAGTAGTAAGGATTGACTCATGTCCTAACATTTCCTGTACTGCACGTAAATCAGCTCCTCCAGATATCAAGTGAGTGGCAAATGAATGGCGGAATGTATGAGGACTAATTTTCTTATTCATTCCAATCTTTTGAGCAAGATTTTTTATAATGGTAAAAATCATCACTCTACTTAACTTCTTACCTCTTCTGTTAAGAAAAAGAATATTTTCACTCTCAGGACTAATTTTCAAAGTTTTCCGGTAACCACTTAAATATTTACTAATTTCCTCAATAGCTTTTTCGCTAACAGGCACTAGTCTTTCTTTTTCTGATTTACCTTCAACTTTTATAAATCCTTGTTCAAAGAACAAATTAGTTACTTTTAAATTAACTAACTCTGACACTCTTAATCCACAGCTGTAAAGAGTTTCAAGCATTGCTTTGTTGCGCTGTCCCTCAGGCTTTTGCAAATCAACAGCATCAATAATTGTGTCAATCTCCTCCATTGTAAGTACATCTGGCAATTTACGGCCAATTTTAGGTGACTCAAGCAAGGTCGTTGGGTCACTTTGAACTTTACCCTCCATCAGAAGATACTTAAAAAAAGATTTTATACCGGAAATTGTACGAGCTTGAGTACGCGGAGAAACACCGCGATCATTCAAGTGTTCAACAAAACTTTTCAGATGATTAAGTTTAACTTTCTCAGGTGTAAGTCTTTTGAAGTTTTCATCCAGAAATCCCACCAACTTATTAATATCGTTGATGTAAGCAGCAATTGAGTTTTGGGATAAAGATTTTTCCAACCGAAGGAAGGATTCAAATCCCTTTTTACTATCTTCCCATTTCATAATTAAAACGATTAATTTTGTGATACAACAATTTTAAATAATTTTGGTTTTGTAATTATCTAAAAACCCAGCACTTATAGAGATATTTAGCTTCTTCCCCAAGATTACATAATTATCAATACGTGCCGGACTTGGTAAAGTTACTATTTTTAAATACTAAATCACAACAAAAATGAAAATATTGTTAATTAATGGTCCTAACCTGAATCTACTGGGAAAGAGAGAGAAAACTATCTATGGTGATTTATCTTTTGACGACTACTATTCAACATTACAAGAAAAATATCCTAATATAAACATCACATATTTTCAATCAAATATTGAAGGTGAATTAATTGATAAAATTCATCAGGTAGGTTTTGAATATGATGGAATCATAATAAATGCCGGTGCATATACACACACTTCTGTAGCCATAAGAGATGCTATTGCAGCTGTTACAGCACCTGTTATCGAGGTGCATATTTCAAATATACTGACCCGTGAAAATTTCAGACATGAATCGATTATTGGACCGGTTTGTGTTGGAAGTATAATGGGATTTGGTCTGGATTCATACAGGTTGGGCATTGAGAGTTTTCTCAAAAGTTAACTTTAAAATCATTTAACGGAAAGGAAAGCTTCATTTGTTCGAGCATACAGGAAAAAAACTAATTTTGCCGCCCGTTAATGTATAAAAGTTATTTATGAAGCATACTAAAATTGTAGCTACCATTTCAGATAAACGTTGTGATATTGAGTTTATCGAATCACTATTTAATGCAGGCATGAATGTCGCACGCCTAAATACTGCGCACATTACAGAGGGAACTGCATTGACGATGATCAATAACATACGATCAGTTTCCGAGTCAATCGGAATCTTAATCGACACGAAAGGTCCTGAGATTAGAACTCAAAACCTGGACCAATCAATTGAAGTTGAAGCTGGACAGTTTGTAGAAGTATCAGGTTTAGACCGGGTAAGTGAAAAAGGAAGAGCAGCATTTAAAGTTTCTTACGACAAATTTCACATTGAAATTCCTGCTGACGGGAAGATTTTGATTGATGATGGTGAATTGGAGTTAAGCGTTCAAGAAAAGGAAGAAGATTTTGTACTCTGCAAAGTAGAGAATAGTGGTACAATCAAAAATAAGAAAAGTATAAACACTCCTGGGTTCAGTGTTAACTTACCTTCTATATCGGAAAAAGATAAGGATTTCATCCGATTTGCTATCGAACAGAAACTAGATTTTATTGCTCACTCATTTGTTAGAAATCAAGACGACGTTCTAAAGGTTCAGGAAATCCTCGATGAGCAAAATAGTCCAATTAAGATTATCGCAAAAATTGAGAATCTTGATGGTGTTAATAATATTGATGAAATTCTGGACCATGCCTATGGTATTATGGTTGCTCGTGGCGATTTAGGTATCGAGATTGCTGCTGAGAAGATTCCGGGTATCCAACGTCAATTAATTAAAAAGTCGGTTCAGCGTAAAAAACCAGTCATTATTGCAACTCAAATGCTTCACAGCATGATCGATAATCCTCGACCAACGCGTGCTGAAGTTAGTGATGTTGCCAATGCAATATTTTCAAGAGCGGATGCAATAATGCTTAGCGGAGAGACAGCTTATGGACAATATCCTGTTGAAGCTGTGAAGTACATGAGCCGCATCGCTAAAGAGGTGGAACAAAGCAAGGATAAGAGAAATGATATCACAATCCCAGCTGTGGAGAATGAGATTGTTGCCTATTTGGCAGAAGCTGCGATTCAGGCGTCCGTTGAGCTTAATACAACCGCTATTGTTACAAACACAAAAACAGGAAGAACGGCCAGGTATTTAGCTGCTTTTAGAGGTAAAAATCCGGTATATGCTAAATGCTATGAACCGGGGGTTGCTCGTCAACTTTCTCTTTCGTATGGAGTAAGAGCAAGTACTATTGAGCCCAAAAAGAATAAGTACAAAATGATTCGTTCTGCATTGCTTGCATTGGAGGACAATGGAAATCTCAAAAAAGAAGATGTAGTTATATACATTGGAGGAAGTTTTGGAATTGGCGGAGGATCGACATTTATGGAGATATCCACAGTTGAGAAGCTAACGATGAAAGAAAAGAAAGACTAAGTATAAAAAAAGGAGTGATATTCACTCCTTTTTCTATTTTTTATCTTAAATCAATTATCTCAATGTCCGGATACTTTTCGGTACTGAAAACAAATTCCGAATCATCTGCGGGAATATCAGTCGTCAGTGAGCTTACCTGCACAATGTAATTACTTCCTTCCCGTCCCACCATAGTGGCTTTGTTAATTAACATACGGTCTTTTTCAATTTGAATTCGCATTTTAGAATATTCGACCTCTTCATCATCTGGAAATAAATCGATAACATAAACCGCTTTCCCATTTGCTGTAGTTTCTTCAATAAACTTATAGTTGAACCCTTGCTGATAAATAGTAAACAATTTAGAAGGATCCATCATTTCATTCATTTCCTCATCAAACTCAGCAATACTAACTTCATTTGCATCTTTCATGTATGTCCAAACAGTTTGTCCATTGCTGTATATTTCCAAACCGAGAACAGGTAATTTCAGCTGATATTTATTCCCCTTCAAAAGGATATCACCCTTATTTTCATCATGGATACCCTCTTCCTTATTATCCATAATATAATTGAAAGAAGCTTTGATACTTCTGTACGATTGAGTTGTCTCACTAACCTTTTCCAATATCGATTTTGCTTTCATGTCTTCCTGAGCAGAAACGATACTCCAACAAAAAACAATCAGCACTAAAAAGAATATTCTCTTCATTTTTCTATTTTTTACAAGCTATTCAATAATTGTTCCAAACTATATTCATCCTGCAGCAAGACCTGACGTGCTTTACTTCCTTCACTAGGACCTACAACACCTGCAGCCTCCAATTGATCCATAATTCGCCCCGCTCTGTTGTAGCCAATCGAAAACTTACGTTGGATCATAGACGTTGATCCCATCTGATTCATAACAACAATTCGAGCCGCATCATCAAATAATTCATCTCTATTGTTTAAATCGGTACCCAAAGGTCCCCCATCCTCTTCACTTGCATACTCAGGAAGTAAGAAAGCTGTTGGATAGCCCTGCTGGTTGGCAATATGTTCACAAATACGCTCTACTTCCGGGGTGTCAACAAAAGCACACTGCAAACGAGTCATGTTACTTCCCATCGCAATTAGCATATCGCCTTTTCCAATTAACTGATTAGCTCCAGGAGTATCCAAGATGGTTCTGGAATCAATCATCGAGGCCACTTTAAAAGCTATACGAGTTGGGAAGTTTGCTTTAATAACACCAGTAATAATATTGGTTGATGGGCGTTGTGTTGCAATAATCATATGAATACCAACGGCCCGTGCAAGCTGTGCAATTCGAGCAATCGGAAGTTCAATTTCCTTACCTGCTGTCATAATTAAATCAGCAAACTCATCGATTATTACAACAATATATGGGAGATATCTGTGTCCTTTTTCAGGATTTAGTCGTCGACTAATAAACTTCTTATTGTATTCCTTAATATTCCGAGCGTGTGCTTTTTTTAGTAAATCATAACGCGTATCCATTTCCAGATTAAGGGAATTCAAGGTGTATTTTACCTTCTGAATGTCAGTAATGATAGGCTCTTCGTCATCCGGAAGCTTTGCAAGAAAATGATTCTCAATGGTTGTGTAAAGACTCAACTCCACCTTCTTAGGATCAATTAAAACCAATTTTAATTGAGAAGGATGTTTCTTATAGAGCAATGAACTGATAATGGCATTCAAGCCAACAGACTTACCCTGTCCGGTCGCACCTGCTACCAAAATATGTGGCATCTTTGCCAAGTCAATCAAAAATGTTTCATTGGAAATTGTTTTCCCAATAACCACTGGTAATTCCGCTGTACTTTCCTGAAATTTTTTGGAAGCAATAATCGATCGCATTGAAACAACCTCAGGATTTTGATTCGGAACCTCAATACCAATTGTTCCTCTTCCCGGAATTGGCGCAATAATACGAATACCCAAAGCCGCCAGGCTCAATGCTATGTCGTCTTCCAGATTTTTAATTTTAGCAATACGAATACCGGGAGCTGGCACAATCTCGTATAACGTAATTGTAGGCCCGATTGTCGCCCTGATTTTGGTAATTTCAATTTTATAGTGACGAAGTGTTTCAACAATCTTGTTCTTATTTGAAATCAATTCTTCATTACTAACTTCTGCATTTCCAGATGCATGATCATCAAGCAAATCTACAGACGGGAACTGGTAATTTGATAAATCCAACGTAGGATCATAATCTTCTTGTCCTTCTGACTGAACCTCTCCATCAGATTCCTCTTCTTCAATTTTTTCGACGGTCATTTCCAGATCTTCTTCATCGACATCAGACTCGGTGGCTTTTTGTTGCATACTTTTTTCAACCTGTTTGGTATCAACAGTGTCATCACCATCTACATCCGGATCAAAAATGGTCTCTATTAAATCATCCTCATTTATGACTTTTGAAATATTGTCATCTTCAACTACTGTATTATCGGTTGTAACCGACGCTAATTCTCCCTGCAATTCAGACTGTTCATTTCGGTTCCAGTTAAATAATGAACTTACCCAGTTAATGAAATTATCAAAAGCCACTAACAAAATCACAAACAAGCTACAAATAAGTAAAAAGAAAGCTCCTACTGTGCCAATAAGTGAGCTCAGCCAAACAGCCATGAAATATCCATTTTCCCCTCCTAAATAGATAAAACCGTCTTGATTTATATTTGAGAATATTAATCCTAAGGCGAGTGATCCCCAAAACAAAAGGACTAATGAAAAGAATATCGTTCTGCTGAAGCGTACGAAAGGTCTTCCAAAAAGTTGAAAAGCTGAAACTATCAGTACATAAATGAATAAAAAGGAAGATAAACCAAAACCGCGATTGATAATAACTTCACTAAGATAAGCACCAGTCTTTCCGGCTTTATTCTGAACGACGATATTGGAATCAGCAATCAATTTTCTCCATGAGATATCAAGCTTACTGTGATCTGCGTGTCCATAAATCAAAAACGACACAAAAGCGATCAATAAGTAAAGACTGAATACAAATAAAAATAACCCAAGTGTGTATCTGAATTTATCACTTTTAATAAACGTATTTATGCCAGTATATATGCTGGATAATCTTGATGTTCGTTTCTTTTTGGTCTTTTTTGCCATAGGGAATTTTAATTGCGACTGCAAAGTTAACGAATTTTATATAGGATATTGTGTGTCATAAGGGAAGTATAAAATAAAAATATTTACCATTATTATATTAAAATATTTGTTTGGTGAATCAGTCGTAAATTAACTACTATTAGTTATTCTGACATAAAAATATTAATTCGACAATCAAAGCCACGAAACATATTATAAATTCACATTTTATTTATCTAAATTTATTCGAATCATCAAAACACCGATATTTACCTGTTTTATAGCATTTTAGACTGATATCAATTTGCGTATTGATCATGATATTTTTCACTTCATTTTTTTATGTTTGTCTATAGTCGATATTGTATAAACTGTTTTCATTAAATTGTATAATGTATGAAAAAGTTAGCAGTTATTGCATTAGGCGGAAACGCTCTTCTTCGGGGAGATGAGCAGGGAACCATTGAGCAGCAGGAAAAAAATACAACGGAGACAGTAGAGAACCTTGTGCATTTAATTAATGAAGGATATGAATTAGTTATTACGCATGGGAATGGTCCGCAAGTTGGAAATATTTTGATGCGCAATGATGCTGGGGAACAAGTCTACGATATTGCACCAATGCCTTTAGATATATGTGTTGCCGACTCCCAGGGAGGAATTGGATACATGATTGAAAGGATGATGCGCAACATTTTAAATAAACATGGAATTCAAAAGAATATTATTTCCATGATAAGTATGATAACTGTTAATCCAAACGATCCTGCCTTTAATAATCCATCTAAACGCATTGGGAAGACTTACAGTAAACAGGAAGCTGAAGAATTGCAAAAGAAAAAAGGATGGCTGTTTAAGACCTCAAGTAAAACAAATGGCGGATGGCGACGAGTTGTCCCCTCACCAGATCCAATCGATATCATAAATAAGAATGTTATAAAAAATTTAGTTCAGGCGGGTAATATTGTGATTACTGCTGGAGGTGGCGGAATCCCAGTTTATTTTGATAAAAATAACGATATTAGAACCTCAGATGCAGTAATTGACAAAGATATGTCATCTGCATTACTGGCTTCAGAAATAGAAGCAAATGAATTTTACATACTTACCGATGTTCCTTTTGTTTATAAGGACTTTGGCCTTCCTTCTCAGGAAAAACTTGAATTTCTAGACTATAATGACACCTTGGAATATTTAAATTTAGGAGTTTTTGGAGAAGGTAGTATGGCACCAAAAATAAGAGCATGTTTGAAATTCATAGCGAGAGGAGGCGAAAAAAGTATCATTACAGAAGCCAAAAAACTGGAAGATAAATCTTTCGGGTCTAAAATTACCATGAAGTACGAAGATAAAATTCGATAAATATGTCAATCAACTTAAAAAATAGACATTTTCTAAAGCTACTTGATTTTAGCCAGAATGAAATTTTGTATTTAATTGAACTTTCCGAAAAGTTAAAAAGGGATAAATACAATGGTGCAGAACAAAGAAACCTGACAGGCAAAAATATCGCGCTGATTTTTGAAAAGTCATCAACCCGAACCCGATGTGCATTTGAGGTTGCCGCCTATGATCAGGGAGCCAATGTCACCTATTTAGGTCCCAGTGGTTCGCAAATAGGGCATAAAGAATCAATGAAAGATACAGCCAGGGTTTTAGGAAGGATGTATGATGGAATACAATACCGGGGTTTTGGTCAGGATATTGTTGAAGAATTAGCAAACTATGCTGGCATTCCGGTATGGAATGGCTTAACCAATGAATTTCATCCTACTCAGATTCTCGCGGATTTTTTGACAATGAAAGAGCACTCTGCGAAACCTCTTTCAGAGGTGAAATTTTGCTATTTGGGAGATGCCAAAAATAACATGGGCAATTCATTAATGGTCGGTGCTGCAAAACTAGGAATGGACTTCAGGGCAGCAGCTCCCTCGAGTTGCCAGCCTGATGGGAAACTGGTAGAAACATGCAACGAAATTGCAAAACAGTCAGGAGGGAAAATATTGATAACTGAAAAAGTTGCAGAAGCGGTGAAAGATTGTGATTTCTTGTATACCGATGTTTGGGTATCAATGGGAGAAGCAGAAGAAGTTTGGGAAGAACGCATTAAACTCTTGAAGCCATATCAGGTTAACCAGGAAATAATGAAGCTCACAAACAATCCTGATGTTAAATTCATGCACTGCCTTCCTGCATTTCATAATAGAAAAACAACGGTTGGTGAAAAAATTTATATTAAATTTGGAATAGAATCTATGGAAGTGACGGAGGAAGTTTTTGAAAGCCCCGCCTCCATTGTCTTTGATGAAGCTGAAAATCGGATGCATACCATCAAGGCGGTTTTGGTGGCTACTATAGCATGATAGAACTTTTATTCACTACCAACAAAGAGGCTGTCTCAAAAGAGATGGCCTCTTTTTATTTTCAGCGAAGAGTGGGAAAAAGATTGAAAGTTATCA